>JBOGFX010000129.1:0-20777 GCA_050743805.1 Acidimicrobiales bacterium | reverse complement strand
TTGACGCTGCCGGCCCACGAACGGCTAGTGCTAGACGGGCGAGGCCTTCCGACCGGTGAGGTCAGGGCCGTGGAGGGCACGGAGTTCGATTTCACGGACAAGCGCCGGGTCGGCACCGTGCAGATGGACACCGCCTTCACGGGGATCGCCCGCGGCGCCGACCGACTCGGCTGGTCGGAGCTGGCTGACGCGAGCGAGACGGTGGTAACCCGCCTTTGGATGGACGACTGCTTCGGGTATCTGATGTGTTTCACGGGTGACACCTTGCCCCCAGGCCAACGCCGACAGTCCGTGGCGATCGAGCCGATGACCTGTCCCCCCGACGCGTTGCGCTCTGGTCGCGGGCTTGTGATCTTGGAACCCGGCCAAGATTGGGAGGGGCAGTGGGGGATCGTTCCCTGAGTCGCAGTGGCCGCACCCTCGGCTGGCGCGGGGCAGACAGAGCGTCGAGCTCCCCTACGGCAGGGACTCACCGAACGAGCTGGTGCCGGCACGCGAACCGGATCCAAGTCGTGGCGACATCTCGGTAACGCGCCTCGAGCCCGTTGCGATTGGACCTCGTCAAGACCACTCCGCGGAGCTCACGGCATGACCCTCGCACCGCTGCCGCTGGTTCACGAGGGCTTCGGCGGCAGGGCCCATCTAAGGGCGCCACAGAAGGCGCGGGCAAGGGGGGAGATCACCGTAGGCTCGACGGGCCCGAGGTTCCGAAGGCGTAGCTCGTCGCGAGCCCAGCCTGGGAGTATCCCGATGGCCGCCGCGATTATGAGTGAATGGATGGCTCGGTCCTGGACCCCGGCGCCCACCCCCCGGATCAGAAAGTCCCGGGCACTGATCGCCTGCGGGCCACCGCAGAGGTCCCGGCGGATCCGGAGCAGGTAAGCCTCCATCTCCTCGGAGTCCGTTGGAACCCAGCGGGCGCCCAGCTCCAAAGCCACATGCGCCCAGTCCCGGTAGTAAGAATCGCACTCGCTACGGCTGAGAGCCTGGGCGCCGAATCGTTGGTTCGCCGCGAGGAAGCAGTACACCTCGGCCGAATGGACCCAAGTGAGTAGCTCGGGATCGTTGGCTGAGTAGCTCCGGCCATCGGGGGCAACCCCATGGACACGTTGATGGATCGCCTTCACCCGGGCGATCGCTTCCCTGGCCTCTTCCATGGTTCCGAAGGTAGTGGTGCCCACGAAGTCCGCGGTTCTGCGCAGCCGCCCGATCGGATCGGCCTCGTACTGCGAGTGCTCGGCGACCCCTGCCATCGCGAGCGGGTGGAGCGCCTGCAGCATCAGTGCTGCGAATCCGCCGATCATCATTGGACCGAGATCGCTGTGGACTCTGCGCACCACACTTCTCGGATCCACAAACGCGTCGTTCGGATCGTTGGCTCGCGGGCGCGGTTCCTGGGCGATCCCAAAGGAGCGACGGACAGTCCTTTCGATGTCGGCTCTGAAGGGGAGCGCGAACCCGCTCATAATCCGAAAGGGGACATGCGCTAGGTCTGCGCCGAGCTTGAGAACTCGTGCCAACGGCTCGCTCGGATCGGGCGGGCTCGCGCTGTCCGCAAATGGCCAGGTTGGGTCCCGCACGTCATCAGCTTCCTCGCAGAGCTCTTGATCCGCAAGACGAATGAAGGTGCGCCGCGACGAAGCGCTTTTTGAGCTGGGTGGGGTTAGCCTGCAGGGACGATGAGCCAGACCGCTGTCTGCTCGCCTGATATGGATGACCCCTCTGCGGTGGGCGGTGGTCCAGGGTGGGGGGGCGACGACGATAGCCATGGCGGGGAGGGTGGCTGGTCGGACGACTTCTCTGACGAAGACCCGGGCTCAGGCCGTCGGCATTCCCGAACTCTGCGCGCGCTTTCTGCCGCGACGGTTCTGGTCGTGGTCATTGGCATGATCGGAACCTCGTTGGCGGTGCTCAGAAACGGTCCACCCGCGCACAGTACGGAGGTCGTGCCGTCTACTTCGGTGGTTCACAGCCGTCCTTACGTCACAGCCGAAGATGAGGTTGAGTTTTCGGTTGAGAACCCCTCGGCCAGAAGAGTCGACCTCGAATGCGAGGCAGAGCTCTTAGAAGGAACCGTTGTCTGGGGCCGCAACATGTCCAGCGTTTCGCTTCCAGCCAAGACCACTCGTTTGATGAGGATCCGAGTCCTGGCGTCGGATCGGGCGCCTAAGGTCGGGGGAAAGGTCTCAGCGCGGGTGGGTTGTGTCAGCTGATGGGCGCTCGAGCCCCGTGATGGGACCCTTTAGCCCAGCGAGCCCGTCGATGCTTTGAGAGTTCTTCTCTGCTCGATATACGAGCAGACCCTCAGCACCACCCCGTGAGACCACCCACTTGTCCAGTTTGTCTCTGTGGGCACGGAAGTCGAAAAGCGGCACCGAGTACCCGCACGAGTCCGAGATCCGCTCAACATCGATGACGATAGCCGCACGTGCGCCAGGGTTCGGAGCAAACCTCGTCACCGCATCGTCGAACCCGGGGTCTCCCATCTTGAACACCGAACCGGTGCCGTGCAAGCGGATGACCCGAGGAGGGCCCGAGAAGGCGCAGAACATGAGCACGATGCGCCCGTTCTCCTGCAGATGTGCCACGGTTTCTACTCCGCTGCCGGTCAAATCGAGATATGCGACCCGGTGCCCGTCGATGACGGCGAAGCTCCCATCGGTACCCTTCGGCGAGCAGTTGATATGGCCGGCGTCCGCCAGCGGTGCCGTGGCGACGAAGAACACCGGTTGGGACTCCAAGAAGTGCTTGAGGCGCCCATCGATCTCTTCGTAGGTACGACCCATGTGCCGAGTCTTGCACGGTCGCGACCTGCCGGTTGAGAGCCGATCGCCTTGGCCGAGCACTCGTTTGCTCGTCCCGTACGACAGCCTGCGATTTCCTCTAGCGTTGCGATCGTCGGGGACAACAGCCAAGCAGGTCGATTTGGGGCTATGAGCCTGGTGAAGCGCAGATCCGAGCAAGATCTGGAGGAGGGCAGATCCACTCACCCCACAGCCGCGGTCCGTGTCCGGGGTCTGCGGAAGTCTTACGGTCGCGTCCAAGCCATCGCCGGAATCGACCTCGACGTTGAGCGCGGAGAGATATTCGCCCTGCTGGGTCCGAACGGAGCGGGCAAGACCTCGACGATCGAGATCCTGGAGGGCTACCGCAGTCGTGATGGGGGCGAGGTGTCGGTTCTAGGCTTCGACCCCAAGAGCCAGCGCGCGGCGTTGAAGCGCCAAATCGGCATAGTTCTGCAGTCCATGGGCGTCGAGCGTTACCTGACGGTGCGCGAGACGCTCACCATGTACGCACAGCTCTATTCGAGATCCCGCAACATCGACGAGGTCGCTGAGCTTGTCGGCCTCACCCACAAGCGCAGCGAGCGTGTTGTCAGGCTCTCGGGAGGTCAGCAGAGGCGGCTCGATGTCGGAATCGCGCTTGTCGGTGACCCTGATCTGCTCTTTTTGGACGAGCCAACCACGGGGTTCGACCCTTCGGCCCGCCGCGAGGCGTGGGAGGTGCTGAAGGGTCTTGCGTCGTTGGGCAAGACCGTATTGCTGACAACCCATTTCATGGATGAGGCGCAATATCTGGCCGACCGGGTGGCAGTCATCGCGGATGGACAGATCGTTGCGCAAGGGCCTCCATCGGACTTGGGGATGCGGGGCATGTCTACGGCTGTGATCCGTTACCGGCTGCCCAACGGGGTCGTCGCCCCCTCTGGGGTCTGGCGTGACGGGTTGGTGGAACTCGAGTCCCAAGAGGTGGCATCGGATCTTCACGAGATCCTCCACTGGGCTGCCGGAGCAGGCGTGGAACTCGAACACTTGGAGGTGAGACGGCCATCGCTCGAAGAGGTCTACCTGGACTTGACGGGCGGCGCTGGCGGTGAAGAGGTCTCATGGTCGCACCGGAGACGCCGCAGACGATGACGGCCGCTAGGCTCGCCGTTGTCCAGATTCGCTACCTTAACAAAGCTTTCTGGCGGAATCCCTCACGCGCTTTTTTCACGTTCGCGTTTCCTCTTATGTTCCTCGTCATCTTCACGTCGATGCTTGGGAACTACACGGTCCATTTGGGTGCGACCACCGTTCGAACGTCGACCTACTACGTTTCGGCTATGGCGGCGTTCGCGGTCATATCCGCCTGTTATACGGACATTGCGATCACCGTCAGCTTTCAACGGGACACGGGGATCTTGAAAAGGATCGACGGGTCCCCACTGCCCAAGCTTTCGTTCATGCTCTCCCGAGTTGTGCACGCGATAGGGGTAGCGGTTCTTTTGGTGGTGATAACTGCCGCCTTCGGGCACGCCTTTTACCACGCTCAGGTCCCGACGAGCCTTGGGCTGCTGCGTTTCATCGTGATGCTGCTTGTAGGGTCGGCGGCGTTCTGCGCCCTGGGGCTAGCAGTGACAGCGATCGTTCCCAATGCGGATGCCTCCTCTGCCATTGTCAATGCGACAATCCTGCCTTTGCTGTTCCTGTCAGGGATCTTCATCCCGCTCGGGAACCAGACGCAGGCATGGATCGTGTGGGTAGCGCGAGTCTTTCCCGTGCGACACTTTGCGAGTGGCATGATGGCGGGCTTCATAGGAACTCCATTCGACTGGGTCGACGTCCTCGTCGTGCTTGCTTGGGGGGCGGCAGGGCTCCTTGTGGCGGTACGGTTCTTCAGTTGGCGACCTCGGACCTGATCACCCCCGATTCAAGAAATCCCGAGTGGTGATTCCACCGACCCGCCTTCGCGTCCTGCTAGACACTCCAACGTGCGTGGTCGGATGGCAGCAGCCGCCTCGATCCTTGGGCTCGTCACGACGTTGAACTGGTCGTACGCAGCTGCTAGCACCAACTATCGGTTGACGATCAGGAACGACTCGACCCAGCAGACCGAGGTGGTCCTGTTCCAAAAGGAGCCGGACGCTGACGGGCTTGAGTCCTTGGCTTGGATGACACAGCAGATCGAGCCACAAAAAGAGGCGACATTTCTTTGGAACCCCGACGTCGTCACGTACTTCGCTTCGCCGCAAGCTCCGTCGCCCGGATCGCGCTTCCAGCCCACAGTTGAGCTTGGACCACTGTTTGATCACGGTGTGATGGCTTCGGTGTCCAACGGCTCGCTACAGCTTTCACCCACCAAAGGTTCTCCCGATGGCGCTCCAGTCGTTCACGAGGCGACATCCGTAGGGGACCATGCGAGTGTGGCATTAGGGGCCGACGATCACCCTGCGCTTGTTGCCGAGGCCGACCCTGGCCACGCGGTCGCGCTGAGTCATCCCGTCGAGTACTTCGTGGTCACCGCAGCAGTGGCACCTGGTGAAATCCTGAACAGATCCCAAATCAGCGCCGCCATTCGCGTGCCATTTCAAGGAAATGATCACCTCGTAGCGGTGCGCTCACGCCAGAAGTGGTCCTTCGGCCCAAGCCGGTAGTAGCCCTAGACGGGCTCCGCTCAGAACCGAGACAGTGGTAGCCAAGTGGAAGGGCGCAGCGTTTGGCCTGCGCTGCTAACCGGTGGACGTAGGTTCCATGCGGGCACGTACCAGAAGGTCGTACGCCGTCCTCGGACCGTCTTGAGTATCGACCAATCGCTCTACTCGCTGCGCCTTGATCACACGGCAGCCCGCTGGGAGGTCGCTAACGACGTCCTGAGCGTGGTAGAGAACGGTTCGATCCTGGGGGCCACCCCAGCCCCCGTCAAGATTACTGATGTCGTGAGCGACAACCAGGATTGTTCCTCCCTCAACGAGGCTCCGCGCAGCTCCTGAAATTGCCTTGCGTAGATCAGCTGCAGCGAGTTGTAGGTAGAAGACCAGAGCAAGATCAAACTCGTTCTCGCCCATCCGGCAAGTCGTCACGTCCGCGACGTGCGGAACGAACGCAACTCCCCGGTCTCGTGCCAAATTGGTTGCCTTTTCGCACGCAACGGATGAGAAGTCGAACCCAACCACGGTCCACCCTTGTTCCGCGAGCCAGATCGCGTTGCGTCCTTCACCGCTGGCGACGTCGAGAGCAGTGCCGGGGGCGAGAGACGCGGTCTCTTCTACCAGGAATCGATTCGGCTCTGCCGACCATACGAGCTCCTGCGCTCTGTAACGAGCGTCCCATTCCGCTGCATCCACCGTGATCCTCCTCACTGGGTCCCACGGGCTATATAGCAGCGTGAAACGCGACTACCAGGGCGCTTAGAGCTTGAGGATCGCCGCGTGGCGCTCGACGCTCCGGTGGCCGTGGAGATGGCCAGGTCCAAGGCGTTTTTGGGGTAACGGGCGGCGTCATCGATCTCAAAGTTCGGAGAGCCCGTTAGCGCTGGAACGACGCGGCGATCGCCTTTGGGCCAGCGCCGACAGATCGAAGGCCCGCTCCTCCTTGCGCGCCGAGATCGACGAGCCGGGCCGCGTCTGCTCGGATTGGCGCAGCCGGTCTGGCTCCCAAGACCAGGCGCAGACGATGAAAGACAAACGACACCCGCCGGAGGAGGCTGGCCCTCAGAGCCAGGAGCCCGGGCGACTCGCGGCGCCAGGTTGGGCTGGCCGCGTCAGCGAGATGTGAACATGAAGGGTCGCCACGTAGGCCAACGAGTGCGCCCCGGGGGATTCGAACCCCCAACCTGCGGATTAAGAGTCCGTTGCTCTGCCGTTGAGCTAGAGGCGCGCTCGATTGTACCCAATCGCCCCTGGGCATGGCCGGTTCGTGCCTACGCTCCGCCAGCGACTCTACGACGCTCTGCCCAATGCAGATCGAACATCTGCAGTATTCGACGGAGCTCCAATGACGCCACTCAAACGTTCGATTGATTCTGATTTTTCGGGGTGCGGGGCAATTTGGAGAGCAACAGCTAAGAGAGCCGAGGGGCCCTGCCACTACAGTGAGTCATGGGTCATGTCATGCCATGACGGGGACGGATACGGGGAAGCTGAAGACGGCTGACGCAACCAAACAGTTCCGACACTCTGGGCCTTGGCGAATATCGCTCGTTGGGCTGATGGCGACCCTGTGGTGTGTTTTTGCCGCACCCTCGCCCGCGCACGCGGCGGTAGCCAACAACGCTCCCGGGGTCGGCCCTCACCAGATCGACGTCGGTGCTGTGGCCACGCTGTCCGGAGGATTAGCGGCCGACTTCGCGCCGATCGTACCTGGTGTTCGTGCCTATCTCGACATGGTGAATGCCGACGGTGGGGTCAATGGAAGAAAGATCGTGCTCACCAAGGCGCTCGACGACGGCACGGTCAACAATGCGCAAGTTACGAGGACCCTTGTGGAGCAGGATCATGTTTTTGCGGTGGTTGGTGTCGCGACGGCGTTCTTCTCAGCTCGAAATTTTCTCGTTCAGACTCATACTCCGACGTTTGGGTACGCCACCGATAACAACTGGACTCCAGCTGACGATCTCTTCGCCGCGTACGGTTCGGTCATTGACTACAAGACGACTGAGCCCTTTTTCCCATACGTCGCTAAACGAGTACATGCAAAAGTCGCCGCGGTAATCGCGTACAACGTGCCCCAGTCTCAGGATGAGTGCAACGACGCGATCAGCGCCTTGAACGACTACGGAGTGAAAGTTGGCTACTCGGACACGTCGGTGGTTTACGGCAGCTCCCTCAGCTCCGACGTCGTGCATATGAAGCAGGCGGGCGTGGATTTCGTCGTCAGCTGCATGGACGTACCGGGCAACATCGAGCTGTCCAGGGGCATGCAGGAAAACGGGCTCACGGGTGCAAAGCAACTGTGGCTGGATGGCTACGACTTGCCGACCCTGAGGCAATACCAATCCTTGATGCAGAACACGTACTTTCTGGTTCAACACGTGCCCTTCCAGGCCACTGCTCAATTCCCGGGAACGTTCCCCGGAATGGCCCGTTACATAAAAATAATGAACAAGTACGAGAAGGCATATACGTACAACGAGGTTGCGATGGAGGGCTGGCTAAATGCGGCGCTCTTCGTAGCTGGCCTCCGAGCAATCGGTAGGTCACCCACTCAAGCAAAGCTGATCGCAGCGATCAACAAGATCAAGGCCTTCAGCGGCGGCGGCGTTGTCGCGCCAATCAACTGGTCGATCGCGCACACTGTTGTCACCTCGCCATCTTGTGAGGCCTTCGTCGTGGCGAAGGGCAACAACTTCAAGGTCGTCTTCAACCGAGGCAAGGACATCTGGGTCTGTTTCCCGACATCGGGCAGGGCCGACCTGTCGCATCCGGTTGCTCCGCCACCAGGATCGCCCGGCTTCTGACTCGAGCTTGACTTGCAGTGAACACCTTCCTCAGCTACGCGATCCCTGGGATCCCGTTCGGATGCACGTACGCGATTGTCGCAATGGGTCTTGTTCTCACATATCGGATCACCGGGGTGTTCAACTTTGCATTCGGCGCCCAGGCGTTCGCGTCGGCGTACCTGTACACCGTTCTTGTTGATCAGGGCTACGCTGTTATCTGGGCTTTCGTGCTTTCGGTGGTCGTCATGGCACCGATCATCGGTTGGATGCTCGAGCGGTATCTATTCCGCAGGATCTCGCCTTCGAACACGATAGGCAAGGTTGTCTCGTCGGTGGCCGTGTTCGTGGCCCTCCCACAACTCATAGAGCTTGTCTTTGGGAGCTCAACCAGGTTCGCCCCACCCCCTCTGTTCCTGAACCCGGGGCAGGTCTACTTTCACATTTTCTCGACGCCCATCAACGGGCTCGAAGCCGAGACGGTGCTGGTCACCCTCGGGGCGGTGGGCATCGTGAGTGCGGTCTTGAGGGTAGGACATCTCGGACTAACGATTCGCGCAGCGGTCGAAAGTCCGAGATTACTCGAGCTCGAAGGGGTGCGCTCCGATCGTGTGCTCTCAGTTGCGTGGATGGGCTCAAGTCTCATGGCTGGTCTCGCTGGTGTGCTGCTCGCACCTCAATACCCGACCCTTCAGTTCAACGACTACGCAGTCCTTTTGGTGGTCGCTCTGGCCGCGGCAGCTCTCGGCGCTCTGTCCGATATTCGGGTGGCCGTCGCGGGCGGGATCCTCCTGGGAGTCATCGAAGGAGTAGGTTCCGGTTACTTGCCGCCTGGAAGCGTGTGGCACACGGGTCTGCTTCCTGCCATACCCTTCGTCCTTCTGGCTGTGCTGCTCCTCGCTCGAAGGCGCCTTCGCAGGTTGGACGAGTCCGACGATCCCCTCTCAGTTTGTGATCCGCCTGCTCCCGTTCCGATCACCGTTAGTCGCGCGCCTGAACTCGATCGCATCATCAGGGTCGGGGCCTGGGGTCTGGCGGCAGCTGTCGTCGTCTCCGTCTTCACATGGACCCCAGCGAACTGGGATTTCACTCTCGCTGGCGGCCTCGTCTATTCGACCATCTTTCTTTCGATCACCTTGGTCACCGGCATGGCAGGCGAGCTTTCGCTTTGCCAAGCGACCTTCGCTGGAGCCGGCGCTTTCATTGCTGCGCAGCTCGCTGTGCATCATGGCTTGCCGATTCTCGCCGGTGCGGTGTTGGGCGCTCTCGGCGCCATGTTGTTGGGTGCGATCGGCGCACTGCCGGCTCTGCGCCTTAGGGGGTTGCCCCTTGCTCTGTTGACTCTTGCGCTTGCGTTACTCGCTGACAATGCCATTTTCCCGTACTCATGGGCAGGGGGACCTCCCGGTGGGCTCCAAGTCCCGAGGCCTCAGATCGGCAGCATCAGCTTGGCGACGACCAGCTCCAGAGGTTTCTTCATCCTCGCGCTTTGCGTACTAGTTGCATGTGGTGCTGCGGTGAAGATCATCCAACGGGCAACCCTGGGAAGGTTCCTGGAGGCCCTGCGGGCGAGTCAGCTGGGTGCGCAGAGCATCGGGATCAACCCGAGTGCGCTCAAGATCTTCGTCTTTGCAATCTCTGCGGGCCTGGCCGGCCTCGGAGGCGCCCTCTTTGCCTCCCTGCAGCAGAACGTCTCGCCTACCAATTTCAACTACCAGTTCTCGCTGGTCTTTGTGGTCGTCGTGGTTACCACCGGTGTGCGCACTGTGGAAGGGGCGATCCAAGCCGGCGTAGGACTCGTCGTGATCCAGCAGCTGATCAGCTACCTGCCTGGACGTTGGGGCAATGGAGGGCTCGCGATCGTTCTCTTTGCGCTGGCTGCGCTCACTTACGCCTCGCACCCCGAAGGTGTCGTGGAGTACGAGAAGCGGCTGTGGACCCAACGAACCGAACATTTCTTGCGGCGGACCGCCCGCCCTCAGGCCTCAATCGCCATCGCGACAACGGCAGAGAGGAGCCAACTCCGTGGGCGAAGCTGACTGGCCGGGCCTTTCAGTCCGATCGCTTTCGGTTGCCTTTGGCGGGATCGTCGCTTTGGATCGAGTTAACCTCGACGTTGCCCCGGGGGAAGCTGTCGGCCTCGTCGGCCCCAACGGTGCCGGGAAGTCCACGATCGTCAATTGCGTGGGTGGCCAGCTCGAGCCTCGCTCAGGGTCGATCAGCCTGGACGGGGTTCTAATCGACCATCTTGCGCCGTACCGTAGGGCCCGTCTTGGCGTCGGTCGCACGTTCCAACGGGTGGCGCTATTTCCTCAGATGAGCGTCGAAGATCACCTGCTCGTGAGCTTGCGTGCCACCAAGCCAAGGCTCACCATGGTCGCTGATCGTGGTCGACCGCGTGACGACGAAAGACAGGTGCTCGAGAGCGTTCTCGCCGAACTGCACCTGAGTGACCACCGTGACGCGCTCGTCGCCACCCTGCCTCTTGCTCTTTGCAGGCTGGTAGAGGTTGGGCGCGCGCTGGTAGGTCGACCTAAGGTGCTTCTGGCAGATGAACCGTCCTCGGGGCTCGATCCTCAGGAGGCGGCGATGCTGGGGCATGTTCTGCGTTCCCTGGCTGGTCAGGGGATCGGCCTGCTCCTCGTAGAGCACGACCTGTCGATGGTCTCGTCGGTTTGCGATCGAGTCATCGTCCTGCATCTGGGCCGGATCATCGCGCAAGGTCCGTATGGCTCGGTCATGTCCGAACCTGAGGTCAGACGGGCCTACCTGGGCGAGGTCGCGTGAACGCCATCGAGTTGATCTCGGTCGACGTGGCCTACGGCCCCTACCGTGCGCTAGCCGGTGTCTCGTTGGCGGTGCCCGACGGATCGCTCATAGCTCTCATCGGTCCGAACGGGGCTGGGAAATCGACGGTCGCCAGGGTCTGCGCCGGTCTCGTGGTGCCCCGATCAGGCCGTTTTCTTGTCGGCGGCAAGGAAATGACCGGGGAGCCCAAGTGGCTCGTTTCGCGGCGTGGCGTAGCCTCTTTGCCCGAGGGGGGCGGGCTCTTCTCAGGGTTGAGCGTCGAAGAGAACCTCGCGCTCACCTTCCGGCGTCGACTCGGTCGGCCCAAAGTCCAACCCGCGATCGAGCAGGTCTTCGAGCGCTTCCCGATGCTTGCCGAGCGCAGGCGCCAGCCTGCGGGGACATTGTCGGGAGGTCAGCAACGACTGTTGGCGCTCGCTAAGGTGCTTGGAGGTTCGCCGAGGGTCATCGTGGCTGACGAGCTGTCCCTTGGTCTGTCTCCTGCCGCGGCGGACGACGTCTACGAGCAGCTGAGTGTGTTGCACAGCGAAGGAAGAGCACTTCTTGTGATCGAGCAGCAAACCGATCGAGTTTTGAAGCTGGCGGATCGCGCCGTAGTGCTCGACCGCGGCTCCGTTGTCTTCGAGGGTAACCCTGGTTCTGGCGCCGACGTGTTGTCGAGCATTTTGCGAGCTGGGTCGAATGACTCGAAGGAGGGTGCGATGATCCTCGACGAACGGTGCGGAGCCTGACGCGTGCGGGTTCCACGCGCTGTTTCCTTCATCGATCTCTCCGGGTTCACTGCGCTCACTCAAGAGCAAGGGGACGATCGGGCCGTGCTGATGCTCTCGACCTTCAGGACGATGGTGCGAGAGGTCTGCTCCCGCCGGGGGGTGCGGATTGCCAAATGGCTTGGGGACGGGGCCATGCTCGTCGGGGTCGAGTGCAAGCCCCTGATCGCGACAGTGCTGGAGTTGCAGCTCACGGCGAACCGGAGTGAGCCCCCGATAGGCGTGCGCTGTGGCATGACTGCAGATGACATCATCCTCTTCGAGGGTGACGACTACATAGGGCACGCGGTGAACGTCGCGGCCCGCCTTTGCGATCTGGCCCCGGATGGTGGCGTCTGGGCTGGTCAGAACATCGTCGGGCATCTCCCGGCGTGGAGCGCGGTCCTCGCTGAGGAAGAGATCGAGGTGCGGGGGATCGAGGGACCCATGCACGTTTGGCGGCTCGGGTTCGCGAAGCTCGCTGGGGAGGTCCTGACAGACCCTGTGTGCTCTATCCCTCTGACCGTCGACGTCGCCGAGGAATCGGCCCGGGACGCGTTCGGCAGCCCGGTGCTGTTCTGCTCAGAGAGCTGTCGGGAGACCTGGGAGCACGGACCGAAACCCCCACCAGAGGTTCAAGGAAGCCTTCGGATGCCCTTCTTCAGCTCTTAGCGCTATTCACCGGCGCTCTGCCTGTGCAGGATCGACGCGACCTCCTGTGCCCGCTGACGCAGCGCCGCAGGCTCGTCGTCACCGAGCACGCCAGCGACGTGCTCGAAGAAGAGTCCGATGAGCATGGCTCGTAGCATGCGCGCGACCGCCTCGGGTCCTGCATCACCAGCCAGTTCGGGCTGGTCATCGGCGATCCAGCGTTCGAGCGATGACTGGGTGCTCGTGATGAGTTCATGGCCGACGGCAAGGGCCGTCTCGTCGCTGCGCATGACCTCGCCCAGCATCAGGCGGATGAAGTCGTCCACCTCGAGCATCGACTGGAGCATCTCATTCAACAGGTCGGCTAGCTGGATGGATGGGGTCTGCTCGCCCGGAGTGGGAGAGGTGACGGCCAAACCGTCCAGGAAGCCCCTCTCGACGAGCACCGCGACCAGCAGATCCTGCTTCGAGGGGAAGTAATGGTAGAGGGAGGCCACATTGAGCCCCGTAGCCGAGGCCAGTTCTCTCATGCTCGTACCCGCGACGCCGCGCTGGGCCATTAGCGAGAGAGCGGTGTTCAAGATGTTCTGTCGCTGGCCACCCCCGGTGGGCGTCCCCTCGCTTCCCATGCGGACATTCTCCGGCTTCCAGGCGCCGGCGTCGAACCCGTGGCTCGGGGGCCGGCGCCGCCCCCGAGCACGACCTCGGTGCGGGCTGTTCTCGACCTAGGTCTGTCGCGCTAATTGCCTGTTCATGGCCCATTTCCGGATCCGGCATCGCTAATGAGGTACTCCGTCGGGTCGAATCGCTTGGTCCGGCGTTTGAAGGTGAACGTGTAGCCGGGCCATATGGCCACGTTGCGTCCCTGTGCGTTCTGGTACCAGCTGGTGCAGCCGGACTCCCAGACGCTTCGGCGGCCTTTGGCTGCAAGCTCCTCGGTGAACGCCGTTGCGGACTCGAGGAGAACCTCGACAACGAGCTCCTCTGACCCCAGCACCTCGAGCGCGTCGACCACATAAGAGACCTGCGACTCGATCATGAACAGTTGAGAGGTATGGCCAGTACCCGTATTGGGTCCTCCGAGCAAGAAAAGGTTTGGAAAGTAGGGGAACGTCGTCCCGAGGAAGTGCGGTAGGGCGCCATCGAGTGCTTCGGCCAACCGATGTGCGCTTCGCCCTTTGACTATCCGACCGATCGGATGGTCGTGAACCTGGTAGCCGGTCGCAAAGACGATCGTGTCGGCGGTGTGAACGGCGCCGTCGCTTGTCGCGATGCCTTCGGGCGTGATCCTTGCGATCGGTTCTGTGACTAGCTCGGTGTTGGCAGCGGATAACGCTGCATAGAAGTCGCTGGAGAGCAAGGTCCTCTTGCAGCCGAGCTTATAGTCAGGGGTGAGTTTCGATCGAAGACCATCGTCTTCGATCTGTTCTCGCAAGTGACGCAATGCCTTGCGTTCGAGGGCCGCTCTGAGACCGTCGTACTTGGTGAAAGCCGGCACCAGGGTGAGTTCTCTCACGAGGTACGTGCTCAGTCGCAAAAGCCGTTGCAATAGCGGGGCTCGAGCGAGCACCCTGCGTTTCCAAGCCGGGATGACCTTGGGTGCATGGGGGAGCACCCAACCCGGACTGCGTTGAAACACTTTCAGCCTAGAAACCTTGGGCTGGATGGCGGGGATCAGCTGTACCGCCGACGCACCGGTCCCGATCACAGCGACGCGTTCTGCATCCAAGCCCTGGGCTGTGTCCCAGTTGGCCGAGTGCATGATTCGGCCGTCGAAGCGTTCCAGACCGTCGATCCTCGGATGGAAGGGGTGCGAAAGCGCACCGGTTGCAAGCACGAGGTAACGGCACGAAAGGTTGCCCCGATTGGTCACCAGACGCCACGTGCTGTCGTCGGCCCAGGTGGCCTCCAGGAGGCAATGATCCAGACGGAGGTGGTGCGGGATCTCAAAGCGCTGAACCGTATCTTCGAGGTACCGAAGGATCTCATCTGTTGTCGCGTAGTTGGAGGGCCAATCTCGCTTCGGTGCGAAAGAGTACGCGTAGAGGCGAGCTGGAACGTCACAGCGACACCCTGGGTATCTGCTTGTCAACCAGGTCCCGCCAGGTCCGTCTTCTCTCTCCAACACGATGAAATCCCGGTCACCGGCCATTCGGAGTCGCGCGGCGGCACAAATGCCAGCCGGCCCAGCCCCGACGATGATCGTGCGACTTGTGATGACTGAGTGAACGTGCGCAGAACCCGTGGTCATGACTGCGACGCCCGTAGGCCATCTCGACGCTGGGCGCAGCCGGGCGGGGTGCGTGCCGCTCGGGCGTCTTCGGTGGCGCGACCCAAGGGGACGCTCCCGCCAGTCAGGGCACGGGTTCTCATCGCCTGCTATTCACAGCCGAGGCCGGTGGATCTCGTTACGCTCCGAAGCTCGGTCCGGCCGAAGGTCTTCTCCTGGGTGCACACTCGCACGACGCGCACGCGGCTCGGTCAGACGCGCTATGAAGTGCTCGCTAGGGTGCGAGCGAAGGTCTGCATCTTCATCTCGGGTAGGTTCACGAACAGGGCACGCACTTAGGTCGGCTTTCCCCTCAGGGTACACCTGGCCGAGCTGGGCTGGAGCCACCACTTGAGAGGGAAGCTCTGAGCTTTGGGGCAACTCACCTCGCGATGGTGGGAGCCTCTGGCTAGACCAGCATTCGTACCGCGGCCTTCGTCGGACGGAAATTTGTCTCGTGTTGCCACAGAGGAGGGTCAGATATGAGTCGGGCTGAGGGTCAAGAGATCGGTTTTCCGATCGGCAATCCTGACGAACGCGAGCTCCTGATCAGCTGGCTCGATTACTTGCGGGGGGCCGTCGTCCGCAAGGTCGAAGACTTGGATGACCATTCCGCACGCTGGACGCCCGACGGTCGGTTGCTGTCCCTGCTTGGGATAGTGAACCACCTCACCAATGTGGAGTGGAGGTGGCTCGAACGGCGGATGCAGGGCGAACAGGTGACGAGGAATGAAGCGGAGTTTTGTCCAGGTCTCGAACTGAGCGTGGAGGCGGCACTAGCCGCGTACCAAGCGCGGGCACGCGCGACGAACGCCGCCGTACGCACAGCGCCATCGCTTGCAGTACCGTGCCTATACCGCGCCGGGACCGATCTTCGATGGGTGATTCTTCATTTGATCAACGAGACGGCTCGCCACGCGGGTCACGCCGACGCAACACGAGAGCTCCTGGACGGTCGAACAGGGACGTAGTCTGAGGGTGCCTGTCCAAGTCAGCCATCCGCCTCGCGTCCGTCCTGCCTGAAGCATCTCTTTGGGGTGAGCGAGGGGACTTGAACCCCCGACCTCCAGGGCCACAACCTGGCGCTCTAACCAGCTGAGCTACGCCCACCGAGGCTGACAAGTTTGCCATACGGATTCGTGCTTCGACCACGCGCCGGCCGAATCGTTCTCGTCGATCTTCAAACTTGAGCTTTACTACGGCCAGAGCGTCGTGAACCGCGAGGAGCGGAGGTCCGGCATCAACGAGCCCATCGCACTCTGCGGTTATGAGAGGAGATACTCCAAGAGGATTCCGGAGCCCAACGGACTTCAAGCAGTGACTGACTACCATTGTCAAGGCTGTCCAAACCCGTGCCCACTCTTCCTGGGAAACCTCGAGTTGTTCGTAAAGAGCAGTCAGGTCTCGGCTAGCCGTGTTACTACGGGGAGAGGTGGGCTCAGATGACCGCCCTCAGTATCGGCGCGGAACCTACTGCACCCTAGATCCAAGCACGCGTGCGTCATTCGAAGCCCACCGTTTTTCGTTTTCTTGGCACAAGCAAGTCCGTCCAGGGTGATGGAAGAAGTCGTAGATCGCCGTTTCCAAACCTCGGACGGCGAGGTCTCATCGCTTGATGTACTACGGGAAGCCTTCCCAATCGAGAGTGGGTCGAGGGGTTCGAGTGGTTGTGTGGAGGCAACCTGATGCCGGAGTCGATCGAGCCGACTGTCGATCTCCATCCCACGCCAGCGACCTGTTTGCGTCAACCCGTGGAGTTTGTCGAGGGACCCTCAACGAGCCCCGTCGACACGGGTCCCAACCATCGCTCGGTGTTGGCGTTCGCGGTTATCGTTCGACCAGCCTCAAATCCGTGTCCGCAGGCCCGCAGCGGGTCCCCGCCAATGCACCGACGAACGCGGGGCACCCTAGTTTCGCCGACAAACCGGGTAATGATTGTTCTCGGACATGTGGCTCGGCGTGCCAACAAGCCCCTCCACCGACCTAAACTCCCTGGTAGATGGACAAGCCCCCGTGGCCGAGTGGATCAGGCGAGGGACTTCTAATCCCTGCAACGCAGGTTCGAATCCTGCCGGGGGCGCCAACCAGTCCTCCGCGCGAAACTGCGCGGACACCTTGGCTGCGTTTTCGGCGCCACCGTAGAGGGTGACTGCGACATCGACGGCACTCTCGGCCGGCTGGAACACGACGTCGAGCTGCAACGCGTCGAACAGCGCCCTCAATTCGCCCTGGGGGGCCGAATCGAGCGAGCTGGCGAGGAGTGGCAGCCCATCGAGCAACGGGACGACGTCCGCCAACCTGGGCGTCTCTGTCGCCGACTCTCGCGCCAACGCCACGAGACGCTCGCGTCGTTCGGCGATGGCGGTCTCCAGTTCGTCGACGCGCTGGGCGACCCGACGACGCAGTGCCGGCGTCACGTCGTCGGCTTCCAGGTTGACGAGTTGGCGATTGAGACGGCGTTCGAGGTCGGCGATCTCGTCTTCCATCTCTCGGGCGCGTTCGGCAACGGGCGCGGGACCTTCCGGTTCGGCCGCGGCTTCGAGACAGGTCCGCCAGTAGTCCGTGCGCTCGGCTCCGAAGAGTGCCGTGGCGAGGAACGGGAAGTGCGCGTCGTTGAGGCGTAGCTCGTTCAGGTACACGTGCGGTGGATGGTTGGCCGGGATGTCCTTCGAACGCTGGTGCGAGGGCTGGCACGAGTAGTAGGTGGAGCGACGGCGGCGGTTCCCCCACATGCGCAGCCCGCAGATCCCGCAGCGAAGCAGCCCGCGGTAGAGGTACTCGTGCTTGGCGGTGGGACGAGCGACGGTGGCGGGAACGCCCTGGCGGGAGCGCTCGTTGGCCTTGGCGCGCGCGGAGACGGCGTCGTACTCCTCCCGGCTGACGATGGCCGGATGGGCCGGCTCCTCGGACCAGATCCAGGCTTCGGGCGGGTTGGTGCGGTTGTGACCCTTCTTCCGAGCCCTGCGGTTCCAGACCTGGTAGCCGGTGTACTTCGGGTTGCGCAGCACCTCCCAGACGCTGGAGCGGCTCCAGGCGCCGCGGGCGGTCGCCGGGTCGACCGGGACGGGCGGTGGGTAGCGGTCGGGGTCGGCGTTGAGGCGGTCACGGATCTGGGTGAGGCCGACGCCACCGCCGAGGTACCAGTCGTAGATCGCCCGCACCACGGGGGCCCGCACCGGGTCGGGCTCCAACGTGCGCTTGGCCATCCCGCGACCCGCCTTGTGCGGGTTGGGGTGCTCGTGGGCGACGAAGCGGTAGCCGTAGAGGGCGACGCCCCCGGTGTGCCAGCCCTGGCGGGTCGAGGTCTCCTGGCCCTGACGGGACTTCACCATCAGCTCGTGGTGGTAGCCGCGGGCGATGCCGATGTTGACGTGGCGCAGCACGATCGTGCCGAAGGACTCCTCGAGCGGCTCGTCCGCCGCGCAGAGCCGCACGCCCGCCTGGGCGAGCTCGTCCTCGACGCGGAAGGCCACCGAGGAGTTGCGCGAGAGGCGCGAGATCGACTCGACGATCACCCGCTCGAAGCGCGCCGGGCGGCGCGCCGCGTCGGCGAGCAGATCCTGCAGCCCTCCGTCGCGGGGGATGGCGATCTCGAAGCCGGCGAGGCCGCCCGAGCCGCGCAGCGCGTAGGTTCCCGTGCCGGACTCGATGTCGTAGTAGTGGGCGACGATCCGCCCGCCGGACTCGTTCACCTGTCGTTCAGCGTTGTTCAGCTGGCGGGGGAACGAGAGAGTGGGATCCTGCTCGTCCTCGGTCGACACCCGTCCGTACCAGGCGTAACGGGGAGCGTTGGCGGTCGGCGTCATGGCGATCGGTCCTCCTCCCCCTGTCCTACCTCCATCGGGCCGAGAGAAGTGAGCAGGGCGGCGAGCGCTCGGCCTTGGGCTGCGGCAATCGCCCGTCCGGCCTCGCCGCCCACCAGGCGGACCCGGCAGCGGACGGCGAGCGGCTGGTCGGCGTACTCCCTCTTGACGCTCGGCACGGGAGGCACGGCTCGGTGGCAGTGCTCGGGGCGGACGGCCCGCTGCGTGGCATCGGAGCGGCCGCCGGTCACCGGCTCGGCACCGTGGCGAGCTTCCGCAGGGCGATGAGCGGGCGCCGGGGCGCCTCCTCGCCGACCGGCAGCCAGACGTCTTCGGCGGGGTTGCCGGTGCCGGCGACGGCCGTGGAGATCGGCAGCGCGCTCGCGTGGAGCGCCCGACGAAGCGCCGGCTCCCGGCCCGGGTTTGTCAGCCAGAAGAGGAGCGGTCGGGCGCTACCCTCAGCCTCGGCGAGATCGCGGTAGCCGTCGAGCTTGGCCACCACGCGCGCCAGCGTCTCAGTGCAGGTGTCGTGCTCGACGAAGAACTCGACCCCGGAACCCGCCTCCTCCCAGATGCCGTACGCGTCGGGGCGGACGAAGTCCCCCCACTCAGCCGCGCAGCGCCGCTCTGACCACCAGGCACCGACCGCGGCGTCGGGAAGTCGACGGGCGGCGGCGTGCAGCGCGCAGAAGAAGCCGTTCACCCCCAAGGTGTGGGCGGTGCGCTGCCCGGCCGCCAGAGCCACCACCCGGTCGCGCAACACAGAGGGACGCGGCGCCTCGACGCCGCGCTCGGCCGCCACGATCGCCGCCCCGATCGTGCCCAGGGTGTAGCGCCACGACGCCGAACCCGTTTGACGGAGCGGGCGGAACCGCTCGAGGACGCCGAGGCGCCAGAGGGCGACGAGGCGGTGCTGGGTCGAAATGAGGCTGGTGAAGCAGAGGTCGCGGACCTGCTCTGTCGTCAGGACCCGGTGCTGCCACAGCACCCGGCAGAGGAAGCGGTCGCGTTCGGTCAGCCGCCCCACGACGTCGAGTGGCGACAGGCCGTCCCGCCGCAGAGTTGAAGCGCCAGTCATGGATTGCTCCAGGAGTCGGGGTCCCCCGACGCCGGGGTGGGAGTCGCCCTGTGCCGGTGGTTCTCGGGCCCGGGCCCCGGCGTCTCAAAGACGCCGCCCGAGACGCCGCCGGGGACGCCGGCCGAGACGCCACCAGACTCGCCGCCAGCTTGTCGGTTCCGGTGCCGGCGACGGCGCACCAACAGCTCGTGGCAGCGCTCCTGCGGGGAGCGCCCGTGAGCGCGGGCGCGCGCTCTTGCCTCGGCCTCCCGGCCGCAGACGGCGGGGGGCAGCGGACGGGTGCGGAGCGTGAAGGCGTGCAGGTCGCGGCCACCGACTACGAGGCGACAGGCCACCTGGTAGGCGTCGAGGTGGCTCAGGTCGTAGGGCTTGAGGTAGGGCTCGGTGTGGCGGGCGAGCACCCGGGCGTCTTCGGGGGAGACGCAGAGGTAGATCTTGTTGCGGGCATTGGCGGAGCACGCCTCGGCCAGGTCCTTGGGGAGCTGGGCGAGGTTCTGGTGGGGGAGCACGACCGAGAGGTGGTAGCCGCGCGCCTCGGCCAGCACGTCGTCGATGGCGGTCGGCAGAGCCAAGAAGTTCTGGCACTCGTCGACGTAGAGCGTGGCATCGGGCCGGACGGTCTTCTCGGCACGGGCGGTCGCGGCCTGCCACACGCGGGCGACGAGGAGCGCTCCCACGAGGCGAGCGGTCTCTTCGCCCAAGGTTCCCTTGGGCAGGCGCGCGAGCAGCACACCGCCGTCGAGGACGTCTGCCATGTCGAAGCTGGAGGTGGCCGAGCCGAAGAGTTCTCGGGCGAAGCGCCGGGCCAGCACGGCCCGCAGCTTGTTCATGATCGGTCCGATCACCTGGGCCTGTCCGGCGGGGGTGAGGGCGTCGTAGGTGTCCCAGAACCCCCTGAGGCCCGAGCGCTCCGAGATCGACGAGACGAGCGGTGCCCGCCAGGCCCGGTCGGTCAAGAGCACCGGAACATCCGCCAGGGTGGCGCCTGGGAGTCGGCGAAGGGTGGCGCAGGCCGAGCGCAGGACGTCTTCGGTCCTCGGCCCCCACCAGGGAGAGAAGATGCGGGCGAACACCGATACCACGTGGTCGACCGCCACCTCGGCCGGCTCGCCCGAAAGGACGTTCAAGGCAGGCGGCGCCTCGGTCTCCTCGGGGTCGATCAACACCAGTCGCTCAAGGGCGTGACCCGGGATCCGGGCGAGCAGGTCGACGACGAGATCGCC
>JBOGFX010000128.1:0-2298 GCA_050743805.1 Acidimicrobiales bacterium | reverse complement strand
GGCCCGAACTTGTTGCGGCCCATGATCTCGGCACCGATGTTCCGCATGAAGTCGCGAGTGAAGTAGTCGTCCAGCCCGCGGGATCCACCTGGCTCAGTTCTGCCCCCCCAGCTTGCCGTGGCGAACGCCCACGAGGCCAGGTCGGCCGGAAGGCGGGCGGCGACACCACCTCGGCGGTCGGCATGTCCGAAAGGCGCCTCGAGGCTCTGGCCTTCGCCAGCGCCGAATCCGTCTATCGACACGCTGAAGTTCTGCACTCGCAGCAGTTGAGACATTCCTTGATCCTTTCTCGGTCGGTGAGTACGCAGTGTTGGGATGGTTTGCATGGTCCGTCGCGGACGGAGGACTCGTCGAGACGTGCCGCGTCACCTGCGTTCGGATCACGGCCATTGTGAAGGTTCAAGCGCCCCCGAGATAGCCAGCGAGCTTCTGCATCGTCTGTAGACCGAGCGCGACCGCGCCTAAGCCGATCTTTGCGTCTCGTTGCTCGACGGTTGGGTGGAGCTGTCGGAGCGTCAGCACCGTCTTTCCATCGGCTTGTTCGTCGAGGGTGATCGTCACTCTGAAGCGTGCTGGGTCATGGTCGGTGTCGAAACCGTGGTCCATCACCAGCCTTTCGCATGGAGCAACTTCGATGTAGTCGAAGCGATTGGTGAACACGGTGCCGTCGCCGGAGATCATGTCGAAGGATGCTCTACCGCCCGGACGCACGTCCATCTCTCGGACTGTGCAGGTGAAGCCCTCGGGGCCGAACCATTGGCAAAAGGCATCTTCATCGGTCCACGCGGCGAACACCGCTTCGCGTGCGGCGTCAAGAACTCGAACCAGGACGATCTCACGGTCGAGAGCCCACGACGTCGGGTCATTGATGTTGGAAGGGCCACTCATGGCCTCTCCGATGTTGGTACGGACGCGGTTCGGTGAGATATGCGCTGGAGGTGTGCATCGAGGCGGTCGAGGCGGTGCTCCCAAGCCGCTCGGGTGTGGTTGGCCCATGCGGTGATCTCGACCAGAGGCTCCGGCCGCAGTTCGCATGGCCGCCGTTGTCCATCTCGGCCCCGACTGATCAGACCTGCCTGCTCGAGGACCTTCAGATGGCGGGAGATGGCCGGGAGGCTGATCGGGAAGGGATCGGCCAACTCGAGCACGGTTGCCTCCCCGTCGGCCAGCCGACGCACGATCGAGCGCCGCGTGGGGTCCGACAAGGCGGCGAAGACGGCGTCGAACCGATCGGGGGCTGTCAAGGGCATCGGTGCTGTCCCTCCCGCGGATACTTCACAGAGTCGTTATTTAACAGAATGCACAAGTATAGTCAATGGGCGGCCGGCACGTCGACTCGGCAAGTCGCTCCCAAGTGCCAGGCGCAACAACTTCCGCGAGCACCAACGGTGGCTGGTGACCTCAGGATTCGCCCGAGTCGGCGATCTGGTTAGCGACCAGATCACGGGGGCGAGCCGCGTCGCCGGGGGGTCGTGGACGCGTCCAAACTTCTCCGGGAATGCCCATTTCGGAGGGCGTAGAGGACGTGGGGTTCGAGGTCGCCGACACCTTCGCACGAGAGAGCCACGATGTGGCCGACACCACGTGTGAGACCTCCGCAGGGGTGTTGATGCAACCTATTAGTTGCTATAAAGTGGCAACCAGTAGGTTGCGTCAATCCACCACAAAGTCAAGGAGATCCCTGTGACAACCAATACCGACTACCTCACCACGGTCCATGTCAACGCCCCCGCCGACGTCGTGTTCAACGCCGTGACCACGACCGAGGCGCTCACCGCCTGGTGGAGCCCAGTGACGGGCTCGGGCCTCACTGATGGCGAACTGCGGTTCCCGATGGTGGCGGGCCAGCCGCCTCTCCTCATCCGGGTAGACGAGGCGACCCGCCCGACAATCGTCCGCTGGACGGTGACGGAGTGCACCTTCATGGAGGACTGGATCGGTACCCAACCGACGTTCACCATCACTCCGATCGACAACGGCTCTTGCGAGATCAGCTTCGAGCACCGCGGCCTCAACGACAAGCTCGAGTGCAAGGACATGTGCAGCCGCAGCTGGGATCACTTCGTCTCTACAAGTCTGCGCGAGCTAGTCGAGGGCGGCCCCGGTGCTCCCAACCGCAGCCCCCGGGATCTCGCCCGTCGCGCCGCCGAAGAGAACGGTTAGTGGCCTTGGGGCTGCCCGCCTGGATCAGACAGCCCCCGGTTCGGCGACCGTTGCTCGGCCACATCCATCATCGCTTCCTGGAAGGGAGAAGTTATGGCTTTCCCCGATCGCATCGAGCGCACAGTAATTCTGACC
>JBOGFX010000127.1:0-13903 GCA_050743805.1 Acidimicrobiales bacterium | reverse complement strand
GTCTCGTGGTGGTCGCGCCGGAGACCGAGGGCACAGGTGAGCCTGTACACAGACCGAGGGGTTGTGCTCAGGACCTACAAGTTCGGGGAGGCCGATCGGGTGGTCGTGTTGCTGAGCGAGCAGCATGGCAAGGTGCGGGCCGTGGCCAAAGGGGTGCGCAGGACCAAGAGTCGGTTCGGCTCACGCCTCGAACCCTTGAGCCACATAGCACTGCTCCTGTGGCGCGGCCGGGGAGATCTCGACGTCGTAAACCAGGTGGAGGCGATCGACAACTTTCGGAGCTTGCGTGAGGACTTGGGGCGCAGCACCCGGGCCATGTGCATCTTGGAGGTGGTGGACCAGCTGGCTCAACAGGACAACTGCGACACCGAGCTCTACTCGATGCTCGTTGGAGCCTTGAGGGCGCTGGCCGATCCGGACCTCGACCCCACGCTCGTGCCCGCGGCGTTCTTCTTGAAGGCGCTCGTCCTCGACGGTGCCGCACCTGTGATCGAGCGATGTGCATCCTGTTCCGCGAGCAGACTGGAGGCGCCTCTGGTCGCCTTTGACATCACCGAGGGCGGCGCTCTTTGCGCCAGATGTCGCAAGGGGCGGTCCTTGAGCCCAGAGGCGCTCGATCTCATGGGTAGGTTGCTCGGAGGAGGGCTCGGTGAGGCGCTGCGCTCGGCTCCGCCGCCATCGGCTGCGGAGCTCTCGGGGCTCGCGACCGAGGCGATGGAGGCGCACCTGGACCGCCACCTGCGAGCGGTGCGCGCAACAGAAGCCCTCTGAAATGGCTGGCCACGGATTCGGGGTCTATGTCCACATCCCTTTCTGCGCGAGCAGATGCGACTACTGCGCCTTTGCTACCTACAGCGACAGGGATCATTTGATGGCGGGCTATGCGAGCGCGCTCCGCCAAGACATCGCCGCTGCCGTCGGAAGCGGCACGCTAAGTGGCGCGACCGCCGTGTTCTTCGGGGGCGGGACGCCGTCTCGGCTGGCTGCCTCCGATCTGTGCCGGGTGCTGTCGGTCATCCCCTTGGCGAAGGACGCAGAGGTCACCGTTGAGTGCAATCCCGAGGATGTCTCGTCCGAACGTCTTGGCGCCTACAAGAGCTCGGGCGTCACCCGGATATCGCTCGGCGTCCAGTCCAGCCACGACCACGTGCTGTCCTCCTTGGGACGCCACCACCTCTTCGACGAAGCGCAGCGGGCGGCCCGGTTGATTCTGCAGGCCGGCTTCTCGAGCTGGAACCTCGACCTCATCTTCGGTGCCGCGGCCGAGAGCGACCTGGACTGGCGGCGCACGCTCGAGCGCGTGCTCGACTTGGCCCCTCCTCACGTGAGCGCGTATGCGCTCACGGTCGAGCGAGGCACCCCGCTGTATTACGATGGGGCGAGGCACCCTCAAGACGACGTGCTGGCGACTCGCTACGAGGTGGCCGAGCGGACCCTTTCGGCACGGGGGTACGAGTGGGAGGAGATCTCCAACTGGGCCTTGCCCGGGCACCGCTGCGCATACAACAACCTGATCTGGGAGGGGGGGAACTACCTGGGCTTCGGCTCTGCGGCGCACTCCCATCTGGACGGCCACCGCTGGTGGAACGTTCGCAAGCCGGAACGCTACATGGCCCGTGTGCTTTGCGGTGCCTCGCCCATGGCGGGCGAGGAGGTCCTCGATCCCGGCCAAAGGAGCTTCGAAGCCATGGCGCTCGCCCTTCGCACCGCTCAGGGCGTCCCTCAAGACGTCATCGGTGACGCACCCGACCTGGAAGGCCTGATCGAGAGGTCCGCCGGACGTGTGCGGCTCACCGTGAGGGGCAGGCTCCTCGCCAACGAGGTCGCCGTCCGGCTGTGCAACGGGCGGTAGCCGGCTGGTCAACCGGTATCCTGCCCCGATGGCTGACGCAGGGGTACCGGAACGGACGCAGGACCCCGGTCTCATGGAAAAGGTCGTCAACCTGTGCAAGCGGCGCGGGTTCATCTTCCCCTCGGCGGAGATCTACGGGGGCTTCCGTTCCACCTACGACTACGGGCCCCTTGGGGTCAACATGCTGCGAAACGTCAAGGACCAGTGGTGGGGCTCCATGGTCCGCCGCCGCCAGGACGTGGTCGGCATCGACGCCGCGATCCTGTCTCCGGGGTCCATCTGGGAGGCATCCGGCCATCTCACAAACTTCACCGACCCCCTCGTCGACTGCCGGGTGTGCCACGAGCGCTGGCGGGCAGACAAGATCGCGGGCACCTGTCCGACCTGCGGGTCCTCGGACTTCACAGAGCCCCGACCCTTCAACCTCATGTTCAAGACCCACGCCGGTCCGATCGAGGACGAGGGCACCGTCGCGTACCTGAGGCCCGAGACCGCTCAGGGCATGTTCACCAACTTCTCCAACGTCATGGTGACCACCCGCAAGGCCCCCCCTTTCGGGATCGCACAGGTCGGCAAGTCCTTCCGCAACGAGATAACACCGCAGAACTTCGTCTTTCGAACCCGGGAGTTCGAGGTGATGGAGATGGAGTACTTCGTCCCCCCCCAGGACGCCGACTCCTGGTTCGAGTACTGGCTGGCGGAACGTCACCGCTGGTACCTGGGGCTCGGGGTCCCAGAGCAGCTCCTGCGCATCCGCTATCACGGGACCGAAGAGCTGTCGCACTACTCGACGCGGACCGCGGACATCGAGTTCCGGTTCCCCTGGGGCTGGGACGAGCTCGAAGGTGTCGCAAACCGCGGGGACTTCGACTTGCAGCAGCACTCGAAGGCCTCGGGGGAGCGGCTCGAGTTTTTCGACCAGAAGACGGCCGAGCGCTACGTGCCCAAGGTGATCGAGCCGGCCCTGGGTGCGACGCGGGCGATGATGGCCTTCCTGCTCGCCTCCTACGACGAGGACGAGATCGAAGGGGCGAAGAGGGTGGTGTTGCGTCTCGACTGGCGTCTGGCGCCTATCCAGGTCGCGGTCTTGCCCTTGTCGCGAAAGCCGGAGCTCGAGGCGGTGGGGACCGAGATCGTCTCGCTTTTGAGCGGCGACTACCTGTGTGACTATGACGCGACCCAGTCGATCGGACGCCGGTATCGACGCCAGGACGAGGTGGGCACTCCGTGGTGCGTGACCGTGGACTTTGAGTCCCTCACAGATGGCGCGGTGACGGTGCGCGACCGAGACACGACCGACCAGGTGCGCTGTCCCATAGAGGACCTCTCTCAAGAGCTCGCGCGGCGCAGGCTGGCAGCGCAGCAACCGGGCACCGGCCCGATGTAGGTCGCCATCTTGTGCCGGGCGGCATCCTCGCCCCCAGGTGTGGCCTCGATTGGGGCGTCAGTCGTTCCGGCGATAGCGCAGGACGGCCAAGGGAGCGAGGGCGGCGACCATGCCCAGGCTCCACGCGATCGCGATGAGCACGTGGAACGCGGTCGGCCCCCCGTCCATGAGGGCGCGGGCGGCGTTGACCACCTGGCTCACGGGCTGGTTCTTCGCAAAGGCCTGAAGCCACCCCGGCATCGTCGACACCGGCACGAACGCCGACGACGCGAAGGTGAAGGGCATGAGAATGGGAATGGTCGCGAGCTGTGCGGTCTCCGGAGTCCCGACCATGAGACCGATGAGAGCGAAGCCCCATGCCAGGGCCCACGCGAACAACAGCAGCACTCCCAGCCCTGCCAAGAACGCGATCCAGCTTGTGTGCAGGCGAAACCCAACGGCGAAACCGAGCGCCGCCATGAGGATCAGAGAGATCAGGCTCCTCGTGGTGTCAGAGACCGTCCTGCCCGCTACGACCGCCGAGCGAGCCATTGGAAGGGCGCGGAAGCGTTCGATGATCCCGTTCTGGAGGTCCGCGGCCAGTCCGACCGCTGAGACGATGGCGCCGAAGGTGACCGTCTGGGCGAAGATCCCCGGCATGAGGAAGTTGACATAGGAGCCGTGCACTCCTGAGATGGCCCCACCGAACACGTAGCGGAACATGAGGATCAGAAGAAGCGGCTGGATCACAGAGAAGACGATCGATTCGGGTTGGCGCAACATGCCGGCGAGGTAGCGCCATGCGATGGTCAAGGCGTCGTTCCCGAGCCAGTAGATGGCTCCCAACCATTCGGTCGGCCGAAGCGTCGACGGCTCGCGTACCGAGATGTCGGTCACACCTGGCCCTTTTGACGCCGCCAGCCGAGCGTGCGCTGGCTCACCGGCTCGTCCTCGGCGTGGTGGCCGGTCAGAGCGAGGAAGACGTCGTCGAGGCTCGGCTCACGCAGCACCAGACCCAGGATCTGCGCGCCCATTGCATCCAAGGTGCGCATTGCCTCGCTGCCGGCTTTGGGGCCATCCTCCACGTTCAGCTCGATCTGGGCGCCTTCGACGACGGGCGCCCTGGTCCCCAGTGCCGCGAGCGCTCCTGCGGCGCTCTTGGCCGTCTGGCCATCTTCCAAGGTGATGATGAGCACGGTGGTGCCCAGCCCCGACTTGAGCTCCTGCGGAGTGCCTTGCTCGATCAGGCGCCCGTGGTCGACGACAATCACCTTGTCGGCCAGTCGGTCGGCCTCCTCCAGGTACTGGGTGGTCAGCAGAACCGTGGTTCCCTCCCGGACCAGTTGCTCGGTCCATGCCCACATGTCCTGACGGGTCTGGGGGTCCAGACCCGTGGTCGGCTCGTCGAAGAACAGCACCGGCGGGTCCGCTACGAGCGCCGCCGCTAGGTCAAGACGTCGGCGCATGCCTCCCGAGTAGGTGCGGATCGAGCGCGCCGCCGCCTCCGTCAGGGAGAAGACGTCGAGGAGCTCGGCTGCCCGCCGAGAGGCGCTCCGCCATCCCATGTGGTTGAGCCTGCCGATCATGAGCAGGTTCTGGCTGCCCGAGAGGTTCTCGTCGACCGCGGCGTTCTGCCCGGCGAGGCCTATGCACCGTCGCACGGTGGCCGCTTCGTGAACCACATCGTGCCCCAGGATCCTGGCCGTGCCCTCGTCGGGTCGCAGCACGGTGGAGAGAATGCGAACCGCCGTGGTCTTGCCCGCCCCGTTCGGCCCCAGCACCCCCAAGACCGTTCCGGGGGACGCCCCGAAGCTGAGCCCGTCGAGGGCCTGGACCTGTCCCTTTGCGAACCGCTTCACCAGGCCGTGCGCCTCGATGGCCAGACCCCGTGCCATCGACCAGAGCCTATGGCAAAGCGACGACGGTCCTGTCCTTCGGGCTCATCAGAGATTGTTCAGATGCAAGGGCGCCCCGCCCACGGCGCGGCACAAACGCTTGAGCGGGCCCTGATAGTGCTCTTGCAGAGCCCGGTAAGGTGGCCCACGACAAGGTTCTTGCTCCGAGGAGCTCACATGCCCTACGTGTTTGATTTCGACCACGTTCACCGGCGCCCGCCAATGGAGATGAAGGGGCTGCTCGGGGGCAAGGGAGCCAACCTCGCCGAGATGACCTCGGTCCTGGGCCTGCCGGTCCCTCCCGGCTTCACCATCTCCACCGACGCGTGCCGTGCGTTCATGGGGGGGGCCTGGCCGAGCGGCCTGGACACCGAGGTCTCCCGTGCCCGCAAACGCCTGGAGCGCGCCATGGGAAAGGTGCTCGGCGATCCAGGTGATCCGCTGCTCGTCTCGGTTCGATCCGGAGCCCGTTTCTCGATGCCCGGCATGATGGACACCGTTCTCAATCTCGGCCTCAACGATCGGTCCGTCATGGGCCTCGCCTCCCAGACCAACGACGATCGGTTCGCCTATGACTCCTATCGGCGTTTCGTGTCGATGTACGGCCGGATCGTTCTGAGCGTGGCCCAGGAGAGCTTCGACGAGCACTTTGAGGAGATCAAGACCACAGCCGGGGTCGAGGCCGACTCCGAGGTGCCGACGGTCGCCCTGGTCGAGCTGGTCGAGATCTACAAGAAGATCGTCGAGCACCACAGCGGATCGCCCTTCCCCCAGGACCCAAAGGACCAGCTGCGAGGAGCCATCGAGGCCGTCTTCGCCAGCTGGAACGGGCCCCGCGCCCGCGCGTACAGAGAGAGGGAGGGCATCTCCCACGATCTGGGGACCGCGGTCAACGTGCAGGCCATGGTGTTCGGGAACCGCGACTCGCGCTCAGGGACCGGTGTGGGGTTCACCCGCGATCCGGCCACGGGGCAAAAGGGGGCCTACGGGGACTTTCTCCTCAACGCGCAGGGGGAGGACGTCGTCGCAGGCATCCGCAACACGCTGCCGCTCGCTGGCCTCGCGACCGAGTTCCCCAAGGTCCATTCCGAGCTGATGGGCATCTTCGCGCGTCTCGAGCGGCACTTTCGTGACATGTGCGATACGGAGTTCACGATCGAGCAGGGAAAGCTTTGGATGCTGCAGACCCGCGTGGGGAAGCGCACCGGCCGCGCGGCTCTCAAGATGGCCGTGGACATGACCAAGGAGCGCGCGATCGGGCTCAAGCGGCCCGAGGCCGTGGCGCGCATAACCGAGGCGGACCTCGAGTCGGTTCTACATCCCCAGTTCGCCCCCGGCGCTCAGCGTGAGGTGATCGCGAAGGGCCTCGGCGCTTCGCCGGGTGCTGCGGTGGGCCGGGCCTATTTCAGCGCGGACGATGCACAGGCAGCCGCAGCCCTGGGGGAGGAGGTGATCCTTGTGCGACGGGAGACCTCCCCTGACGACGTGCACGGCATGCTCGCCGCTCGAGGCGTGCTGACCGCACGCGGGGGTCTCGTGAGCCATGCGGCGGTCGTCGCACGCGGCTGGGGCAAGCCCGCAGTGGTCGGCGCCGAGGTCCTCCACATCTCGGGTACCTCCTTCAGGGTAGGAGACGTCGTTGTTCACGAGGGGGAATGGATCTCCATCGACGGCACGGACGGCTCGGTCGTGCTGGGCGAGGTCCCCCTCACGGCGGCGGAGCCCACGGAGGAGTTCGTGACCATCTTGGGGTGGGCCGACACCATCAGGCGGGGCCACTTGGGCGTGCGCGCCAATGCCGACACCGAAGCCGACGCCGCTCAGGCGCGTCGCCTGGGAGCCGAGGGGATCGGGCTGTGTCGAACCGAGCACATGTTCTTGGCCGAAGACCGACTTCCGATCGTCCGACGCATGATCCTGGCGGAGACCGGGGACGAGGAGCGTGCCGCGCTTGAAGAGCTGAGAATGGCCCAGCGCAGCGACTTCGCGGACATCCTGAGCGCAATGGATGGCCTGCCGGTCACCGTGCGCCTTCTCGACCCTCCCCTGCACGAGTTCTTGCCCTCCACCGAAGAGCTCGCCCTCAAGAGGGCGACGGTAGGGCTCAACGAGGAAGAGACGGCCATGTTCGAGGCAGCATCCGCGTGGCGTGAGGTCAACCCGATGCTCGGCACGAGGGGGGTGCGTCTCGGGGTGATCAAGCCCGGGCTCTACGAGATGCAGGTCAGCGCGCTCATGGAGGCAGCAAGCCAGCGGGCGGCCGCCGGTGGCCATCCGGTGGTCGAGGTCATGATCCCCTTGACGGTCAGCGAGCCCGAGCTGGCGCTCGCACGCGGATGGGTCGAATCTGCCGTAGCCGCACAGCGCGCGTCGCAACCAGGGAACAAAGGTGGGCTCAAGGTGAGCATCGGCACGATGATCGAGACGCCCCGTGCGGCCCTCATGGCATCGGAGCTGGCGCGCGAGGCAGAGTTCTTCAGTTTCGGGACCAACGACCTCACCCAGATGACCTTCGGCTTCAGCCGTGACGATGTCGAAGGTCGGATGATGGCCGCCTATCTGGACAAGGGTTTGCTTGCCCACAATCCCTTCGAGGTGCTGGACGCCGAGGGGGTGGGGGAGCTGGTCAGGCTTGCTGTCAGCCGCGGGCGCAAAAGCAGGCCAGGTCTCAAGGTTGGCATCTGCGGCGAGCACGGAGGGGACCCGGCGTCGATCCTCACCTTCTACAAGGCGGGTCTTGACTATGTCAGCTGTTCACCCTTCCGGGTCCCCGTCGCTCGTCTGGCCGCCGCACAAGCGGTGCTGGGTGGCTCCGACGCCGGGGCCCCCGACCCAAAGGGAACCAGGACCGCGCGTCCCGTGGGGAAAAAGGCCGCCAGAAAGCCAGTAGCGAGTACCGCTCGGGGCCGCCGCCCCGCGGGTAGAACCACCAAGGCCCCGAGGGCGGCGAAGGCTGGGGGCCGTTCTTTGGCCTCCCGCCAGCGCTGAGCTCTTTGGTTCCCCGCCGGATCTGAGAACATCCCTGCGGTGGCCATACCCGACGAAGAGATTGCCCAGGTCCGGGCCGCCACCGACATCGTGGCCTTGATCGGAGAGCACGTCGCCCTGCGCCAACAAGGGCGTCGTTGGCTGGGGCTCTGCCCGTTCCACGAGGAGAAGACCCCTTCGTTCAGCGTGAATGCTGAGGAGGGCCTCTACTACTGCTTCGGTTGTCAGGCTTCGGGTGACGCGATCACCTTCCTGCGCGCCGTCGAGGCCATGGACTTCAAAGACGCCGTCGTCCGATTGGCCGAGCGCGCAGGAGTCACGCTGCACGAAGCCGGGCGAAGCCGAGAGTCGGGCTGGAGAAGCGAGCTGATGGCCGCGATGGAGCGCGCCGTCGAGTGGTACCACGAGCGCCTCCTGTCCTCCAGAGACGCCGGGTCTGCTCGCGAGTACCTGCGCTCGCGGGGATACGACCGAGAGGTGGTGCGACGGTTCCTTCTCGGATGGGCACCCGATGAGTGGGACGCTTTGAGCAGGGAGCTCGGTCTTTCCGAACGGGTGATGACCGGCTGCGGACTGGGTTTTGTGAACCGCAGGGGCCGTCTCCAGGACGCCTTTCGGGCTCGGATCATCTTTCCGATCTGTGATCCGGCAGGTCGTCCCATCGCTCTGGGGGGGAGGATCCTGCCCGCTCGCGGGGGCCCCACGGGCACACCTGTCGAAGCGAAGTACAAGAACTCAGTGGAGACAGCGATCTACTCGAAGCGGCGCACCCTCTACGGCCTCAACTGGGCGAAGAAGAATGTCGTCGCCCAAGGCGAGGTCGTGGTGTGCGAGGGCTACACCGACGTGATCGGTTTCTTCCAGTCCGGGATAGAGCGGGCGGTCGCCACCTGCGGAACGGCGCTCGCCGAAGAGCACTTCAAGGTGCTTTCGAACTTCTCGAAGAGGATCGTCCTGGCCTATGACGCCGATGCCGCCGGCCTCAACGCCACGGCCCGCGTGTACGAGTGGGAGCGCCGCCACGCTGTTGATGTGGCGGTCTTGGACCTGCCACCGGGCACCGACCCCGCAGAATCTGCGGCGCTTGACCGCTCCGCGCTGGCCACCGCCTTGTCCGGGGCCCGCCCGTTCCTTCAGTTCCGCCTCGACCGAGTGCTTGAGCAGGCCGACTTGTCCTCGGCGGAGGGTAGGGCGAAGGCAGCGGACCAAGCAGTGGGAGTGATCGCCGAGCATCCCGACGATCTGGTCCGCGACCAGTACGTGATGATGGTCTCGGATCGGTGCCGCCTCGAGCCCGAGGCCGTCCGAAGGCACCTTCGCCGCGCTCTGCAAGGAGTGGGCGGACGCGACGAAAGGTCCGGGAGCCCAAAGGGTGTGACGCGCCGGGACGCCGAGCCAGCGGCGCCGACGGACCCCGAGGCCCCTTTTGCCCAACGAAGGCCGTCACGGCCAGATCCTTCGGCTAGGCCGGGCCTCGAGGCTCTGCGCCTGGCGGTGCACTATCCCGAAGCGGTTGCCGACCGGCTAGAGGACGTTCTCTTTGGGGACGACCTCCAGAGGAAGACTTTCTTGGCCCTGGCGAGCGCACAGAGCCTTCACGACGCGATCTCCCTGGCACCTCCCGAGGTTGCCGACCTGCTGGCTCGTCTGGCGGTCGAAGAACCGGTTCTCGACGCCCAGGCGTTTGTCGATCCTGTCGATGCGGTCGTGACCCAACTCGTGCGCTTTGCGACCCGCAGGGCCCTGGCCGAGCTCGGTGCGCACGCCCGACAGAGCCCCGGAACCTTGGACGCGACCGCTGCCGAGGTGGCCCGTGCGAGGCTGTGGCTCGAGGAGCTGGACAGCTCGGCCGATGGTCGCGAACCCGGCCGGCGATTGCTAGCGTGGCTTGTCGAACGGCGTCGGGAGGATTGATGACCGGGAGGCCCCTAGAGACACCCCCGGCACGGGGAACGATCCACTCGACATGATCCGAGACCACCCTCCAACCGACCCGGCTCGAACTCCGCTGCCCCCGGGCCTCGAGGTCGAGGCCTTCGAGCAGGGTCTAATCCGTGGGCGCTCCAAGGGGATGCTCACTCCCGACGACCTCGTTGAGGTCTTGACCGATGTGGAGCTGAGCCCAGAGGTCATAGACCAGGTCGTGAAACGGGTCGTCGAGGAGGGGATCGCCTTCGAGGCCGAGGAGCAGAGCCCCGACGCCGACCCTCAATCAGATGACCTGGCTCCCGCTCCAAGCTCTGCCCGCAAGATCAGGCGGGGGGCGCCCGACCAGCCAACCGTCCCGTCGAACGGCGCGAAGAGGTCGGCTTCATCCCCCCGGTCACGCGCCCAGTCCAACGGCTCCTATCAAGGCTCGGGGTCCGAGGACCCGGTGCACACCTATCTCAAGGAGATAGGCAAGGTCGCCCTTTTGAACGCCGAGCTCGAGGTCGACATGGCCAAGCGGATCGAGGAGGGACTGTTTGCTGCCGCCCGTCTCGAGGCTTTCGAGGGGGAGGCCGGCGGCGAATCGAGCACCGATCTGAGCAGAGACCGGCGCCTGGTGCGCAAGGGCCGGCAGGCCAAGGAGGTTCTGATCGAGGCGAACCTCCGGCTCGTCGTCTCGATCGCCAAGCGCTATCGGAACCGGGGGCTCGCCTTTTTGGACCTGATCCAAGAGGGCAACCTCGGGCTCATGCGTGCCGTCGAAAAGTTCGACTACACCAAGGGCTTCAAGTTCTCGACCTATGCCACCTGGTGGATCCGTCAGGCGATCACGAGGGCCATAGCCGATCAAGCGCGAACAATCCGGATCCCGGTGCATATGGTCGAGACGAGCAACAAGGTGGTGTGGGCCCAGCGCCAGCTCCTCCAAGAGCTGGGTCGCGAGCCCACGGCCGAGGAGCTCGCCTCGAGGGTCGAATTCCCCATCGAGCGCGTCCGAGAGATCCAGCGCATCAACCAAGACACGGTGTCCCTGGAGCAACCGGTCGGCGACGAGGACGACTTCAGCCTCTCGGACCTCATCGAAGACCGAGCGGCCGTCGTACCCGATGACGCAGCCACCCGAGCCATGCTCGACCAAGCCGTGAGAGAGGCGCTCGCTTACCTCTCCCATCGCGAGCAGGACGTCGTGCGGATGCGCTTTGGGCTCGACGACGGCAAGATCCGGACCTTGGAGGAGGTCGGCAAGGCCTTCGGCGTCACCCGCGAACGCGTACGACAGATCGAGTCCAAAACTCTGGCGAAGCTTCGGCGTCCCGACGCCGCCTATCTGCTGCGGGACTATCTAGAAGACGACTGAAACGCTCACCTCGGGTGCCTGTAATTTCGTTGGTGGTAGCGTCCGAGGACGACTTCCGGGGTAGCTCAACGGCAGAGCAAGCGGCTGTTAACCGCTAGGTTGAGAGTTCGAATCTCTCCCCCGGAGCTTTCGGTGCGTTCTCCCTGACAGCAGTGTGAGCCTGCATCGCTGGTGATGATGGGCTCTTCGGTCCGAGCACCAGTCACCACCGATGCATCAACGGCGTGGGTGCCGTTGGCTCGATCCAACAGCACGCCGGCGTGCTCCCCGAAGCGCTCGTCAACCGTGACGATGTCGACCGACCTGGGGGGCGAGCGAGGTTTGTTTGCCACCCGGCCAGATCAGGCCACGGGACGCGGTGGCTTCGCCGAATCCCAGATCGGTGCTCGAGAGGCGGGGGTCGCTCCTGAGGGAAACCTGTTCGCGTCGCTCCGGCTTCGACGAGGTCATCGCGAAACGCAAGTGCCCGGTCAGGCCGGACTCGGTAACTTGCCGTCATCAGGCGGCTGGAGGTACGTCGCGGCCGCAGTGCCTGCACGCGGTAGCAGCGATCGGAAGATCGCTCGACAGGCAGGACGGACAGCTCTTGGTCGGCTCAGGGTCTCCGAACACATTCTTTCCGTGCCGCGCCATGTACGCGCGATATGGGACAACCAGCACGAAGTAGATGACGCCCATAAAGATTATGAAGTAAACGATTGCTGAGACGAACGCTCCGATGTTGATGTGCTGGCCGTTAAGGATCCACCCGAGCCCCGCTTTGGCTCCGTTCTTGCCCTCTGCGGCATTCACGAGTGGGGTTATCACGTTGTCTGTGAACGCCTTGATGAGGGTGCTCACTGCCAAGGCAACGACCAAGCCAACCGCGATGATGACCAGGTCGCCTTGCATAAGGAACTTCTTGAACCCCTTCACGTCCCCTCCCGGAGTCACAGCCACTTACGTGTGGTCCTGGGATGAACGTTATTGGCTGAGGCGAGACGATGCCATTGACGATCTACCACCCAACCCGGACAACTGCGCTTGGAGATCGAGTCCGGCACTGACAACCGGGCATTCGGGTGCACGAAGCTGGTCCTGAAACTGTGGAGAACCCAGGGAAACATGCCGGATCAGCCAGAAGAAGCCGGGGAACTCCCGCTAGGGTGCGGCCGGGGCCGTAGCTCAGTGGTCAGAGCAGGGGACTCATAAGACGTTGTGCGACCCCACTCGTGCCTAGCGTCCTTGCGGAATGCCACGCTTTAGCCCTCCAGTAAAGTTGGCCGAGGACGCTCGGTCGCCGCAGTTGACGCGGATTGGTTGGCAGAGTGGTTGGCAGCCGAAGGGTCGCGGCGCCCATCAGGGCGCAGGCGATACCAGGTTCGCGAATTGCACGTTGACCGATGGGACCGTGTTGGATCCCCCAATTGAGGTGTCATAGGTGTCGGGCGTCCCTGTCGGCCCCCAGAACTGAATAATGTCGTTCTCCACGAAGTTCTGTGCCGCCGCCGATGGGGGCAGCAGGAGCTGGACGAGGTTGGACCAGAATCCGTCGCCGTCATTGGTTACATAGACGAGCATCGAATTAGCCCCCGTGTTCGCGTCGTACTGAAAGACCTGTGCCTGATAGGTCACGCAAGCACCTGGCAGCGTGTTGGGGCTGCTAAGCGTCCCGTAGTTCGGCGACGCGGTGCACATCGCCTCGTATTGCGGAGGCGACATCGGAAGCGTGGTCGCAGCGGCGGTGCGCGCCTTGGGGTGTGACTCGTTCCCGAGCGCTCCAGCCGCGATCACAGCTCCCAAGACCACGACTGTCCCGGCCACCACCCAACGCTTGGGATGACGATGACCGCCGCGCGCTGGCTTGGCGGCCGCGTAGCTGGGGTGGCCCGGCGGCGCATCGTCCGAGGGCGCCCATTCCGAGCCGTTGAAGCACTCCCAACGGTCGTCGACCCGACGCCAAAAGATCCCCTCTGGGTCCTGGTAGGTCATCCGTGGGCCCTCCTTACAGTCCGCTACTACGGCGACGAACAGGCGTTCTTCGGCGGTTGACAACGGGCATGAAAAGGTGGATTGTCACTAACCGTAGCGCATAGTTCATTGTGAGTGACGCACAGGAGGTCCGGTGCTTTGGAACGATCCCGCAGATATGGACGCTTCCGACCTTTTGGAGGAGTTCCAGTGGCTCTTACGGATGCTCAGCGAGCACGACGAGCTAGCTGATCGACGAGCTCGTGGAGACGAACGACGATCTCCTTGACGCCTGGGGACGTGACAACGACCGGCGGAGCCTCCCGAGCGCCGTCGAAGACCGCCCGTGCGGTCCCACGTTGGGGGTCTCGGCCCACGTAGGCTCTGATCTCGTAGTGGCCAGGAGCCCTCTGCCGCACGAACGCCATGGCCCGCAGCCTAGGTGGTTGGCAAATGGTTGGCAACGGCGGCCGGCGTACCGGAGAGGCGTATGAATGCCCTGGTAGGTGCGGCGGGGCCGTAGCTCAGTGGTCAGAGCAGGGGACTCATAAGACGTTGTGCGACCC
>JBOGFX010000126.1:0-2386 GCA_050743805.1 Acidimicrobiales bacterium | reverse complement strand
GTCTACGCCTGGATCCAGACCGGCAAGGTCCACCGCCTGTTGCGGACACGACCACCAACCGGTCGTGGCCTCGTTCCATACTATCCACAGAACCGAAAATCAGGGCTGCAGGAGGTGCAGTTTGGTGCCACCGCGCCACCAAGCCGACAGAGAGAGCCGGCGATCCGACGCTCTTGTGTGTGCTGGACCCTCCTCTTCTGGGCGTCGCGTCAGTCGAGAAGACCGTTCAAGTCCTCCCGCCGAACACGAACTCGTCGCTTACCGATACGAATCGCGGCGAGGTCTCCCTCGTTAATCCAGTTGCGGATCACCTGCTCGTCGAGCTTGAGCATAGCCGCGGCCTCAGCGACCGTGAGCAGCTCGCCCGGGTCAGGTGGTTGTGAGGCCTGTTCAACCGAGGGCATGGCCAGAGACTCTACCTGCCGGGGTCAATTCGGGTGGCAGTGGATGCAACACGCTCCTCGCGCGGCGACGTAGCTTCTGCTGCCCGGCGCTCGCTCCGCCTGGTTGAAAATCCACTGCTATGAATGGGGTAGGAGCCGAAGCACTCCTCTTCGGCCCCATTGCAGTAGTCGGAGAGCGTGCGGACGAACACATCTCCCGCTCGCTCAGGCTCACACAGTTCGCACGAGTGCGCCCAGAGTTGGAGGTGCTTGATGAGTAGCTGATCCAACATAAGCTCGTCGTCGCCTGCGGGTGTGAGTCCCGTCCGGGTAGCTGCCAGGAGGCCCGGTAGCAGGCTGGCGGCCTGGTCTGGAAACGGGTCGGGTCGAAGCCCAGCGTCAAGAGCCCTTTAGGGGGAGCGACTGAGCGGTCCGCAGCGTTAAGCGAAGTCTGCCGCGCCGTTAGTGTGCCTGCCTTCGGGCGGGAGGAAGGGAGAGCCGAGCCGCGTCGTTCACGGCGAAGGCCATGGAAGGGGTGTAGAGCCTGGAAGCGCAGCCCCGAGGAACTCTCCGGCGTAGAGGGCGTGGAACGTTCAGATGGTGGCGGCGGGAACTGGGGAGGCCTTCCCCGGCCCGGCGGCCTGCGAATTGCTGCCGGAGCTTGGCGTCTTATAACCGGTGGCGAGCCGGGAAGTGGATCGTCTGCTGGGAGGGCGTCGGAGGCGGCCGTATTACCGCTTGAACCCACGGGACAACAAAACCCGGGGCGAGGGAAGGGCCGCTGCTTCGTTCATGCGTCACGCATAGGGAAGGGCTGGTGAGTGCCAGATGGCTAGGACCGCCAAGCAGGATCACGTCCGAGAACTACAGCGAACGCTTTACCGGGCGGCCAAAGCCGACCCCAAACGACGGTTCCACGCGCTCCATGACAAGGTCTACCGCAGAGACGTCCTGGAGCGGGCGTGGGAGCTGGTGCGCGCCAACCACGGCGCGGCCGGCATCGACCGACAGACCATCACCGACGTCGAGGAGTACGGCATCGCCAAGCTCCTTGATGAGCTGGCCGCGGATCTGAGGAACGGCAGCTACCGGACGCTGCCGGCTCGTCGGGTGTTCATACCGAAACCTGGCAGGCCGAATGAGCAAAGGCCGCTCTCGATCCCTGCTGTCCGCGACCGCGTTGTGCAGGCGGCCACCAAGATCGTCATTGAGCCGATCTTTGGTAAGCGCCGGACAACCGGCATGAGAGAAGGGAATGGAAGAGTCCTACATCGAAGACCTAGCGAGTCGCGGTGGCCCCGAGTGATGCGTTGGCGTTCCGTGAGGGCGCAGCGAAGCGTTCACAGGGGTGCGCGCAGGCCGGTTATTGAGCCTCGAAATGGTTCTGACATTGGGGTGCCGACGCGGTCGAAGACGTCGGAAGGCAATACCGTTGGCGGCGTTTTCGCGAGCCGTCAGCGGACCCCGCGGGGTCTGAGAGCCCGGCATGTGCGTGATCTCTCCATGCTGAGAACCGGGAGATCTCACGATCACCTGCCTGTCGTGATGGAGGGGCGGGTCGCGCGGGGAAGGCCAAGGCCGTAATCCCGTGATGAACGATCGTGAGAAGTCGGATGGTCGCGTACTACCTGTGAAGCTGCCGAACAACGCCCAAGGCGGGGCGGCGGAGGCGGTGGAGGGAAGGCGACCAGCCAAGGGGAACACGACTGACGAAACGCGCCCCGGACTCAGTGCCGGGCAAGGCGCGCTCAGTGAGCTTGGTCGTGTGCGCCGAGTTGCAGCAATGGATAAGGAAGCGCGGTTCACCGCGCTCTTGCATCACGTCGATGTCGATCGCCTCAGGATGGCGTACTTCGCGCTTCGGCCGAAGGCGGCCCCGGGGGTGGACGGCGTGACGTGGGCGGACTACGGGCTGGACCTCGAAGCGAACCTTCGGGATCTTCACGCTCGGGTTCACAGGGGCGCGTACCGAGCAAGACCGTCGCGGAGGGTGTTCATCCCGA
>JBOGFX010000125.1:0-18683 GCA_050743805.1 Acidimicrobiales bacterium | reverse complement strand
ATTTGGGTCAGGCCCGTAGCCCCGAGCGGGTGCCCGCGCGCGAGCAGGCCGCCGCTCGGGTTGACGGTGATGGATCGTCCGCCGATCGCCGTCTCGCCGGCAAGCGTCGCAGGTCCCGCCGCGCCCGGTTCAAACATCCCGATCGACTCGAGGCAGAAGAGCTCCTCTGGGCTCGTTGCGTCGTGTAGCTCGACCAGATCGAAATCCGAGGGACCGAGACCGAAGGACTCGTACGCTTCCTTGGCCGCGTCCGCGAGACGGTCGTGGTAGTCGAGATCTCCCCGGCCCGAGCGCGCCAGGGCACCCAAGACCTCGGCGACGGGCCGTGTCGAGGCCCGCGGGCTCGAGGAAAGCAAAATGGCGGCGGCGCCGTCGGTGAAAGAGCTGCACATCAACCTGGTGAGCACCCCGGCGATGCGAGGCGAGCCCAGGACCTCCTCGGCCGTGACCAGTCTCTGGCATTGTGCGAGAGGGTTGAGCGCTCCGTTTGTTCGCGCCTTGACCGAGACCGCTGCGAACTGCTCGAGGGTCCCGCCGCGTTCTTCGATGAAGCGGGCCGCCCAGGCGGCGTTGACCGCCATGAGGATGCTTCCGGCTTGATCGGGGTTGTCGCTCAGCCGGTCCCGCATGTCCGATCGGTAGTCGGAGGGAAGACCGGCCTCGATGGCCTCCAGGGTCGCCTGGCGATCACCCGTCCACATCTTTTCGACGCCTAGCACGAGGACGGGCCGGTCCTGGGCTCGAGCGGCAAGAAGTCCGAGATGGAGTGCCGAGACCCCCCCCGCACAGGAGTTGTCGACGTTTACGATCGGCGCGTCGCCGAGCGACGCCTTTCGAAGCCAAGACTGGCCGCGAATGCACCCTTGGTCGCTGAGTCGCCAGCCGCAAGCGTTGGCCACCAGCACGCAGGAGAGCTCGCTCGATGGAACTCCCGCCCCGTCGAGGACATCTGCGATGACCTGGGACGACATCTGTTCCGGGCTCAGATCCCTGCGACTCATGTCGGACATTGCGGTGCCCAGCACCGCGACTCGCTCGTTGCTCATCAGGGCGCTCCTATGGGTTCTGACAGCTTGGAGGTGGTAACGGCGTACGAAGGCCGAGATCCTGAGTGCAGCGCGTCCATCACGGCTGCAAAACGCTCATTGGCGCCCGGTGACGCAATGAGGACGGCTACATGGCGCGCTCCGGCGGCGTGGTACTCGGCGACACCCTCTGCACACCGCTCTGCCGTCCCTGCGACCAAGTGCCGTTCGAATGCCTTGGCCGGAAGCTTGTAGAGCTCCGAGAGCCACACGAGGCCCTGTGCACGGGCTGCTTTGGAGTCAGAGCCTGGGCACAGCAGGGCCACGGCAGCCGGCTCGATGGCGTCGGGCTGACGACCAGCCTGCTCCGAGAGCAGCCGGAGCCGAGACCAACCTGCGCCATATTCACTGGCGGGTACAAAGAGGGGCACCCAACCGTCCCCAAGGACAGCGACCCGTCGCAGGGCCGCTCCCGTCTTGCCGGGAAGCCAGATGGGGATCTGAGGGACCTCCGGTTCGAGTCGATAGCGGTTCCCCGCTTGAGCCCCCCACGACCACGACCGCCTCATCGTCGAGATGCCGTCGTCTAGGACAGCCCCACGCCGCTTATATTCGGCTCCTGCAGCCTCGTACTCGCCCGGATGGCTGCCTACGCCGAGACCGAGGATGAGGCGGCCGCCGCTCAGAAGCTGCAGGGTTGCCGCCTGTCTGGCTACCGCGGGCGGGCTTCGGAGGGGCAGTTGCAGCACGCAGGTGCCGATCGCGGCAGTCCTTGTGGAAGCGGCGACCACCGAAAGAGATGTCAGTGGCTCAAGCAGTGGAAGGTGCCAGAAGAGATGATCACAAAGCCAGACCGCCTCTGCGCCAGCTTCCTCGGCCTCCGAGGCCATCCTAGAGAGACGGTCGGTAACACCAGAGGTACGGTCGGGCTGCCCACCTATGGTAATACCACTGCTGTCAGGTAGAACTTCCAGAGGAAGCGTTGGGAGGACCATTCCTACCCCGGTTGGTGCCCCCATCGGTCCTACCAATCGCATAAACTATGCTACCGCGCTTTTCCCAGCTCGTGCCAGAATCGGACGCCGACCCCGGGTCCTGGTTCGTTACCATCGGGTGAGTGCGGGTGGACCTGCGCAGCGACACCGTTACCCGACCCACGCCGGCAATGCGCCGAGCTATGGCAGACGCCGAGGTGGGAGACGACGGTTACGGCGAGGATCCGACGGTCAACCGGCTTCAAGGGATGTTCGCCGAACGCATGGGGCAAGAGGCCGCGCTGCTGGTGCCTTCGGGCACGATGGCGAACCAGATCGCGATCAGGCTGCTGTCGCGCCCTGGCACGACGGTCTTGGCCGGGCGCAGCTCCCACATCGTCGCCTACGAAAATGCCGCTGCCGGCACGAACGCGACCGTCCAGCTGCTGGGGCTCGACGATGGCTGCGGCACGATCGCACCCGCTGACGTCGTGTCTGCCCGACAGGGCGTGGCCCACCACCTTCCTGTCCCCTCGATGGTGTCCATCGAGAACACGCACATGGCCTCGGGCGGTCTTGCCTGGACCCCCGAGGCCCTGGCTGGACTTGTTCGCTCCCTGGACAACCTCGTTCTCCACATCGACGGGGCTCGGATCTTTAACGCTCATGTGGCTCTCGGCGTGGAGGTCCCGCACCTGGTGAAGGGCGCCGCGACGGTTATGGCCTGCTTGTCGAAGGGATTGTGCGCGCCGGTGGGGTCACTGCTCGCGGGCTCGACCGAGTTGATGGCGGCTGCGCGAGTCGAGCGTCAGCGCCTTGGAGGAGCGATGCGACAAGCTGGGGTCATCGCGGCTGCGGGGATCGTTGCCCTCGACACGATGGTCGAACGCCTTGAGGAGGACCATGCTCGGGCCGAAGCCCTAGGAGACGTGGTTCGCGCCAGGTGGCGACGCTCGGAATTGGGTCCTGTGCAGACGAACATCGTCGTCTTCAGACATGAGGCTGCTCTCGGCGTTGTCGAGCACCTGGCATCTCGCGGTGTTCTCGCCGGGACGATCGCGCCCGGCGTCGTGCGCCTTGTGACTCACCACGACGTAGACGACGCCGGCCTCGAGGTCGCCACCAATGCCCTCATGGACTGCCCTCTCTGACGGCGCGGGCCGCCGGCCTCTGTCGGGCTGTGCCGAGGTGTGGGGATCCTTGAGGACGGTATTGATCGTCGACGGCCAGGGGACCGTCCTTGCGCACGGCGATATGTCGTCCTGCTCGACCCGGGAGGCCCTCTTTGCCCGGTTTTCGCCGCTTCGGCTCAGTAACGGTAGGTGTCGGGCTTGAACGGGCCCTCGACCGGCACGCCGATGTAGGAGGCCTGTGCGTCGGAAAGCTCCGTGAGTCTGACCCCCAGTGCCTCAAGGTGCAGCCTCGCCACCTTTTCGTCCAGGTGCTTGGGAAGGACAAAGACCTTGTTCTCGTACTGACCGTGCTTGGTGAACAGCTCGATCTGGGCCATGGTCTGGTTGGTGAAGGAGTTGGACATCACGAAGCTCGGGTGGCCTGTGGCGTTGCCCAAGTTGAGCAGTCTGCCCTCGGACAGGACTATGACGGCATGTCCATCGGCAAATACCCACTTGTCAACCTGGGGCTTGATGTTGATCCGGGTGATCCCCGGGATCTTCGTCAGACCGGCCATGTCGATCTCATTGTCGAAGTGACCGATGTTCCCGACGATTGCTTGGTGTTTCATTTGGGTCATGTGTCCGGCCGTTATCACGTCCCGGTTGCCCGTGGCGGTTATGAAGATGTCGCCTTCCGCGACCACGTCGTCCAGGGTGGTGACCCGGTGGCCCTCCATTGCAGCTTGCAGCGCGCAGATTGGGTCGATCTCTGTGACTACCACGCGCGCACCTTGGCCGGCCAGTGACTGTGCGCAGCCCTTGCCGACATCCCCGAAACCGCAGACCACCGCCACCTTGCCCCCGATCAACACGTCCGTCGCTCGGTTGATCCCATCGACGAGCGAGTGTCGGCAGCCGTACTTGTTGTCGAACTTCGACTTGGTCACCGAGTCGTTCACATTGATCGCCGGGAAGAGAAGCTCTCCGTCGCGTTCCATCTCGTACAGACGGTGAACTCCCGTAGTTGTCTCCTCGGTCACGCCGCGGATCCCCTGCGCGATCTTTGCCCATCTGTTGGACGAGTTGCTGATTGCTCGTGCTAAGGCAGACACAAGAGCAACTTCCTCGTCGCTGTCGGCAGTGGATCGATCGGGGACCGACCCTCGCTTCTCGAAAGCCACGGCTCGGTGGACAAAGAGCGTGGCGTCCCCGCCATCGTCCAAGATCATGTTTGGGCCAGAGCCACCTCCCCAGTCGAGGGCCTGTTCTGTGCACCACCAATAGTCGTCAAGGGTCTCCCCCTTCCAGGCGAATACGGGGACTCCTCTGGGCGCCTCCGGGCTCCCAGCTGGGCCGACGACCACGGCCGCCGCCGCATGGTCCTGGGTTGAAAAGATGTTGCAGCTCGCCCAGCGGACTTCTGCGCCGAGCTCGACGAGGGTTTCGATCAGGACGGCGGTCTGGACCGTCATATGGAGTGAGCCCGTGATCTTGGCGCCGGCGAGCGGCTTAGACGCTTCGTACTCCCTGCGCATCGCCATCAGCCCGGGCATCTCATGCTCAGCGAGCTCGATCTCCTTGCGACCGAGCTCGGCCAGGGCTAGGTCTGCGACCTTGAACGACCGCCGCTCGAGCACAGTGACCATTCCCGTCCTCCTTCAGGGATTCGGCACTTGCGGCCGACCGTACGGCGAGACCGCCGACGAGGATCAAGACTAGGTCAGGCCAGTGCTGGACCTTCACACTCGCGAGAAATTGAGCCTCGCGGCTCAGCTCTTCTGCGTCGTGCCACTTTCTATCGCTGGGGTCGATCCGAGCTCAGCCTTCATCGCTGCGAGCTCTCTATCGACCTCCGAGCCGGAGGCGACCTGGTCGAGCTCCTTTTGGATGTCGTCGTCACCGCCGCCAACGTCTTCGAGCACGCCTGATTCCAACAGCTCGTCAAGTGCGCCGGAGCGAGCCTGCATGTTTGCGATCTTGTCCTGGGCGCGCTGCAGGGCTGCGCCCGAATCGTTGATCGATTTCGAGATGCCCGCAACACCTTCGTCGACGCTGGACATCGCTTTGGAGGCGGTGTATTGCGCCTTCATCACCTCTTTTTGAGAACGGAACTGGTTGACCCGCTGCTGTAGCGACTGGAGGGTGTGCTCGAGCTTGTCCTCTTCCTCGCTCAGCTGCTGGTGCTGAGGTTCAAGAGCGTCGACCTGGCTCTGTGCAGCCGCCTTTCTCGACAGGGCCTCCTTTGCGAGGTCTTCTCGGCCGGCGGTCAAGGCCGCCTTTGCCTGGTCCTGCAGATGATCGATCGAATGCTGCAGCTGCTGTTCTTGTAGCTCCAGCTGCTTCCTCGAAGCGGCTATGTCCACCAGCGAGCGCTTGACCTGGGTGATCTGCTCGAGCATCTTCTCGTAGGAGAGATCGAGCATCTCGTCTGGACGCTCGGCTGAGTCGAGCGCCTTGTTGGCCTTAGCCTCGACAATGTCGTGGGCTCTCTGGAAAAGTCCCATCTGTCCTCCTCCGCGCGGATGCAGAGCTTGCGTTACCTGGGGAATCTACCCTTGTCAGTCGCGGTCAGCTTCTTGGCCACGTGTGGGCTCACGCTTTGCATCTCCGCTGGTCGCAACCCAAGCGCTGCTATGAGTCGCAATTGGCGGCCTCCCCGGTAATCCAACGGCACTCGCAAGTATCCTGTCATCTCTCGGTGGAAGAGCAGCCAGCCAAGACCTGCCGCGCCAGGTTGCGGCGACCCATTGTGCCTGGCAGAAGCCATAAGCCCCAGTAGCTCAGCGGATAGAGCATCGGTTTCCTAAACCGTGTGTCGCAGGTTCGAGTCCTGCCTGGGGCGCCAATCGCGCCAGGGCGCGAACCTTGGGGTCCGCGCCGCTAGGCACGCGGAACCACGTACGACGCGGTCGCGACCCTCGACGCGGATCTCGTGGACGAGCGCCTGGAGGAGTGCCTTCCGGGCCGCCCACCTCTCGGGGTGAGTGACTTGCGCCGAGAATGGTGAAATGACAGTGGACATTCGTATCGAAGAAGAGCCGATCGATCGCCTCGACGAGCATGCCCTGATCTCCATTGCGTTCACTGTTGAGCGGATCCTGGCTCTCTCCCGTGCGGGTGCTGGCCTGGGCGGCATCTTGCTTACCGAGACCGCTGTCGAGGTGCCCTGGGTGAAGGACTATGACGTCATCAAGGGCGAGGGGCCGACTCGGTGGCCCAAGCGCTTCGACACCTCCAGCTGGGGCCTGATCGCGGCATACGACGACCGCGAACGGGTAGGCGGCGCCGTCGTGGCCTTCAAAACGGCTGGAGTCCGCATGCTCGAGAGTCCGCCTGATGCGACCGTCCTCTGGGATCTACGGGTGTCTCCTGACCACCGCGCCTCTGGGGTCGGTTCGGCATTGTTCGGAGCCGCCGGGGACTGGTGCCGGCAGCGACGCTGTCGATTCCTGAAGGTCGAGACGCAGAACGTCAACGTCCCCGCGTGTCGCTTCTACGCCCGGATGGGGTGCACGCTCGAAGCCATCGACGGTCGGGCTTATCCCGATCTGCCGGAGGAGGCCCAACTGATCTGGCTCAAGGACCTAACGCCTCAGAGCGAACGCGTCGACTAACCGGCCGTGGAGCGAGGCCTGCCACGTCCAAAGTCGCGAACGTAGCGAGGGTCCCCGGGTCGCCGTTGGGGTCGATCCGCGGCCGGGCGGCCGTTCGGAACCCCTGAAGACAGCGACGGCCCCGGGACTCGGGCGCAAGGGCCTCGGGTCCGCCACCACGAAGACCTAGTGCTGACGCTGCACGTCGGGCGACGCCTTGACGGCTGAGCGGCGACTCCCAGGAGCACGGCCAAGGCGCCTCGCTTGGTGCCCGGTCGGGGCTCGGTAACCCCTTACGACGTCTTTGAGTTCGTGTAGGCCAGCGTCTCGTAGTACGCCTGCAGGGGCGGCGCGAACAGGCCCAGGTACTTGGTCGAGAAGGTGACGTTCTTGGCGGTCAGGGTGAACAACGAGCCGACCCACAGCCCCACGTAGTACTGCTTGTCGCTCATGTACTTGAAGATCCTCGCGTAGTCGGCGTGTCTCGCCTTTTGGTCAAGCGGCTCGGAGGCTGCCTGGAGCATGGCGTCGAAGTTGGGATCTCTGACGCCGCTCAGGATGCCCTTGGAGCCGAAGTCGAAGGCAAGCCCGAACCCGACCGCCGGATCGAATGAGCCGGCGTTGGAGACCTCGATCTGCCATTTGTTGGCAAGGACGTTCTGAATGTAGGTGCCCATGTCTTTGGCTTCGATGGTGGTATGGATCCCCGCCTTCGCCCACTCGGACTGGAGCGCCTCGTCTACTTGCTGAGTCTGCAGGTCGTTTTGCGACAGGATCGACACGGTCAAACCGCCGAGTTGCTTGACGAGTGCCTTGGCCTTCTTCAGGTTGTACCCGCGGTATCCGGGCACGGTCGGGAAATAGAAGGGGCTTCCGGGGCCGGTCGGGGTCTGGGTGACCGTCGCCGTATTGGCAAAGAGCGCCCGGTTGATCGGCTCTGGCTGGGTGGCGTAGGCGATCGCCTCGCGAGCGACGAGGTTGTTGAAGGGTGTGCTCTTTAGGTTGAACGCGAGGGTGTCTGTGCTGGTTCCGTTGGTGCCGCCATAGACGTCCACCGAGTGGACGATGCTTCTCAGGTTCTGGTACTCGCCGTAACCGCCGTAGACCTGGGCCTCGCCGGACTGCACGGCGGCCAAGGCGCTCGAGTCGTTCCCGATGGTCTTAAAGATGACCTTGTTCAGGTACGGGTAGGGCTTGTCCCAGTAGTTCGGGTTCTTGACCATGGTCACGGTGACGTTGGGGACGTCGGCGGTGATCTTGAACGGGCCCGCACCCACCGGGAACAGATCCGCGCTCCTTTCGGTCTTGTTGAGACTTTGCCAGTGAGCGGGAGATTCGATCCAGTTCATGGAGCTGTTCGGAAAGGCGTCCCTCAAAGCGCCGTCGGCGTACTTGAGGTTCATGACCACCGTGTAGGGATCCGGCGCAGTCATGGACGCCACCGGGAAGTCGTCCGTGCATGGGCACTGGCTGCCCGGGGCAAGGTTGTTCTGCCAGTTGTACAGCACGGCCTGCGCATTGAAGGGGGTCCCGTCGCTGAAGGTGACACCCTGGCGCAGGGTGATGGTGAACGTCCTTCCGCCGTTGGAGTACTTACCGCTGGTCGCCAGCTGCGGGATGATCTTTCCATCGTTCAGCTGGCCGAACAGGGTTCCATACACGGCGTCATAGAAGCCGCCGTTGAAGACCATTGGGTTACCCAGAACACCGAGGTTGGTCCACGAGCCCTCGAGACCCGCTCCGAGCAGGACAGTCATGGTGCCGCCCATCTTCGGCTTGGCCGGAAGGGGATTGATGAGCAATCCAGGAATCCCAAGGGGAGCGCTCTGGCTCGCTGACGCCATCGTCGGCATCACGCCGACAGCCATGGCCAAAACCACGCCAACGATCCCGAGACGTACCGTCAAACGGCTCATCTGCCCCCCTCAAGTCAAATGAGGCACCCGCCACCTCATTGCAATAAGCGCCCGAGCTTTATGCCTCCGCAACCAGATTGTCAACCGCGGCAATAGGTGGAGGTAAACGACCCTCTTACCCCCCGCGACCGCTAAAGGCCCCCCACAGCGCCCTGAAACACTGTCGGCTGGAGCGGCGTGGTTAGCCCTGTGCCGACCGACCTCTGAGGCCCGGCAGTGGTTCCTGTTTAGCCAAAACGAGCCGCTCCCCCATGTTCACCGAGCGCTCGTGTCTTCCGCGGCCCATGGTGGAAAAGGGTGCCCTTTGTGGCGCGAAGCTCGCACCCACTCGGTGATTGGTTTTGAGGTGCCATGGTCGCCGCGTTCGCCCCGGTGATAAGACTTGAGGCCAGAGTCCAGGGAGTTTCGGCCGCTCACCGGCGGAGAAAGGGTGGGACCTCAATGAGCGATGTGAGCGCTGACGACGGCAGACTCTCCGCGTTGCTGCAGGAGCACAGGAGCTTCCCGCCGTCGAAGGAGGTCGTAGCCCATGCGCTGGTAGGGCCGGAGGTCTACGAGAGGGCCGACAAGGATCGGCTGGGCTGGTGGGCCGAGCAGGCATCACTGCTCAAGTGGGACAGGGCGTGGGACGAGATCCTGGATTGGAAGGTGCCATTTGCTCGCTGGTTTGTGGGTGGCAAGCTCAATGCCTCGGTCAACTGCCTGGATCGTCACGTGGAGGCCGGACTCGGTGACCGGGTTGCCTTTCATTGGGTGGGGGAGCCTGAGGGAGAGCGACGGACGATCACCTATCGAGACCTCAAGGACATGGTCTGCCGGGCCGCAAATGCGCTGAGCGAGATCGGAGTGAGATCGGGCGACCGGGTTGCGATATATCTACCCATGATCCCCGAAGCCGTCGTTGCGATGCTGGCCTGCGCTCGCCTGGGGGCTCCCCACTCGGTCGTGTTCGGAGGTTTCTCGGCCGAGGCTCTCGCGGGACGGATCATTGACCTCGATGCACAGGTTCTGATCACGGCAGACGGTGGGTTCAGACGGGGAACCGCCTCCGGGCTCAAGGTCAACGCAGACGAGGCTCTCAAGCAGTGCCCGAACGTTTCCGCCGTGGTCGTGGTCCGTCGCACAGGACAGGACGTGGAGTGGAAAGAGGGCCGTGACATGTGGTGGCACGAGCTCGTCGATGGCCAAAGCCCCGAGCACGCCCCAGACTCGTTCGACTCCGAGCATCCCCTTTATGTGATGTACACCAGCGGCACGACGGCCAAGCCCAAAGGAATCTTGCACACGACCGGCGGTTACCTAACCCATGTCGCAGCCACCCAGCGTCTGGTCTTCGATCTTCATCCCGAGGAGGACATCTACTGGACTGCCGCAGACATCGGCTGGGTAACTGGGCACAGCTACATCGTCTACGGACCCCTAACCAACGGAACGACGTCTGTGATGTATGAGGGAACGCCCGACGCAGGGGGCCGCGACAGGTGGTGGAAGATCGTCGAGGAGTACAAGGTCTCGATTCTCTACACGGCGCCGACCACCGTGCGCACCCTCATGAAGTGGGGCGAGGAGCATCTCGAGAAGCACGACTTGTCGAGTCTCAGAATCCTCGGTTCGGTGGGCGAGCCCATCAACCCCGAAGCATGGATGTGGTATCGCACCCACGTGGGCAGCGGCCGCTGCCCGGTGGTTGACACATGGTGGCAGACCGAGACCGGCGGTATCATGATCACCCCGCTACCCGGAATCACCGCCGCCAAGCCCGGCGCCGCGATGACCCCGTTCCCCGGGGTCAGCGCTGATGTGGTGGACAACCAGGGGCATTCGGTCGGTAACGGAGAGGGTGGCTATCTGGTTCTCACCGAGCCTTGGCCAGGAATGCTGCGGGGGATCTGGGGCGACGACGAACGCTACAAGCAGACCTACTGGTCTCGGTTCGAGGGCCGCTACTTCGCCGGTGACGGCGCCAAGAGGGACGACGACGGAGACCTCTGGCTCCTGGGGCGCATTGACGACGTAATGAACGTCTCGGGCCATCGGATCTCTACGACCGAGATCGAGCACGCGCTCGTCGGGCATCCCGCCGTCGTGGAGGCGGCCGTGGTCGGTGCCTCAGACGCGACCACCGGCCAGGCCGTGGTGGCCTTCGTCACCGTGAGGGAGGAGGTGGACGGCGAAGAAGGGCGCAAGCTGGTCGACGAACTGCGGGACCAGGTTGCGACCACCATCAGTCCCATTGCCAAGCCACGGCAGATCTTGCTCACCCCCGAGTTGCCCAAGACCAGGAGCGGAAAGATCATGCGGCGGCTTCTTCGCGACGTGGCCGAGAACCGCGAGCCCGGAGACGTGACCACCCTGTTGGACCCGAGCGTCGTGAACATGATCGACGCCAAGATGCGCGAGAGCTCGAGGGGCGAGGAAGAAGAGGGGTAACGAACAGTTCGCTGCATGGACGATCGTGCATCCCCAGACTGCCCATCGCTCGTTTCCGAGATGGCCCCTTGTCGTGCTCGGTCCGCGAAGGGTTCGGGCTCGCACTTGGCGAGCGCCGGCCTGACACGCAGGTATCCCCGCTTAAGACGGGCCAGGGAGGTGGGCAGGACCGTCTGCCATGGGAGGTCGCGTGATCGTGCTCACATTTGTGCACGGACGGTTCGGGCAACGGTTGACCGACGCGTGAGCGCCCGTGGAGACGACCCGATGGCACCTGATTCGACAGCGGTCCGCGCATTGGGGCGGGCGATGCATCTCGAGGTCGACGCGCGTCCTCACGTATTCGAAGACGATGTCGGTCTGCGGCTGGCAGGCCCCCGATCCCGGTTGGCGCAGCCGGTTCCGGGCGCTATCGTCGCTCGCTCGGTTCATCGAGGACCCGGTGACCGAGGAGTCGAGTCGTGGAGTTGGGAGTACGTCCTGCTGGGCGCCGGGTTGGACACCTTCAGCCAACGCCGTCCCGAGGTCGCCTCTCGTATGAAGATCTTCGAGATCGGCCGTCCCGGGCCGCAGGCTTGGAAGCTCAAACGCTTGGAGGATCTCGGCGTGGGAGCGTCACCGTGGCTCGATCTGGTGCCCGTCGATTTCGAGACCGAGTCATGGACGCAGAAGCTCGTCGATGCGGGCTTACACCCTGGGCAGCGCGTGGTCGTCGCATCCACCGGGGTGCGCATGTTCCTGACCCGGAAGGCGAACGAGGCGACCCTCCGCCAGTTCGCGTCGTTCACGACGGGTTCCATCTTGGCCATGACCTTCTTGGTTCAGGCAGACTTCTCGAAGAAGAGGACCGCAAGGCGCTCGAGATGGCCGAGAGAGGTGCCAGCTCGTCGGGGTCGCCGTTTGTCAGCTTCTTTGCGCCGACGGAGATGCTTCAACTCGCCGGGGGGCTGGTTTGTCAGGTGCGCGTCACGCAGCGATGTCGGAGCTTTCGAACCCGCTATTTCATGGGCCGCCAAGATGGCCTTGGGCCCTCGAGGGGGGAGGACCTCTTGTTGGCCAGGCCTTGATCTCGAGGGCGGTGACCGCCGCGCCTTTCATGGCAAGCTGTTGCGCTTCCTAGGATGCTGTGTAATAATGTAATCGTGTCTCCACGATTCGAACGACCGTTTACAGACCTCCTTGACGCACCGGGGGGCCGGCGAAGAGGGGCACGAGGAGCGCGCCGGCGGAGCCAAGAGGAACGGTTATCCGCAGAGCAGCGGCGGGCGATGATCGCGTGGATCCACGGCCGTCTTCCCGACGATCTCTATGCCGAGGCGCCTGTTGTCACCGTCGACGCTGACGAGATACTCGTGGTCGGCCTGCTGTCACAAGTCGAGATGCCCGAGGGGTTCTCGCAAGAGGACCGGACGACCGCCGACGGCGCGCGGATCTCCAGGCACCGGGAAGAATCCCGAGATCAGCGGGTGCAAATAGCAAGAGAGGCCGAAGAGCGCCTCGGCCGTGTTGTGTCGTGGGGAGCGCGCTGCGGTGAGACGCTGGAGATCTTCACGTCAGCGAGTGTCCCCGTGATGACCAGGCTGAGGATGCCGGAACGACACGTGCTGGACACGCTCATAGATGCGGGCGTGGCGCGTAGCCGGAGCGAAGCCTTGGGGTGGTGTGTTCGTCTGGTCGCGAGCAACGAAAAGAGCTGGATAGATGACCTCCGGCACGCGTTCGCCCAGGTCGAAGAGGTACGATCTCGTGGACCGTCGGCCCAGGGCTGAAGCAGGGTCCATTCTCGCAACGGCCGCTCGCTTGGGACGGCAGAATGGAAGGGTGCCAGTGCCCGGAGACGAGGTTCGATTGGAAGAGGCCACCGATGTTGGCGAGGTTGAGCTAGACGACTCAGAGCGCGCCAAGCGTCTCGGGGATCTGCAGGGCCTGATGGATCTCATGCGTCCAGCCGTGCAGGCTGACGGTGGCGATCTGGTCCTCGTGGGGTGTGACGTCGCAACAGGCGTGGTCGAGGTAGAGCTGGTGGGCGCATGCAGTTCTTGCGCCATCAGTTCGGTGACGTTGCAGGGCGGCGTCGAGCGGATCTTGAAAGACAGGCTCCCTTGGGTCACCCAAGTCATGGGTGGCATTGACGAGACGATGGACGAATGGGAGAGCGCCTCGTTGGGCCGTGGAGGCTACGTACCGAGGGCGTGATCTTGCAGTCAAGCGCGGCCAATGTGGCCCGCCGGTGTCGCCTCCCTTGCGGGTGGCGCCCACCCTCTGATCTCGTGACCTCGAATGAGAGATCACCCAGCGCGTAGCCTTCGCTGTCTTGGCTTCTGGGTTTCTCGCTTGCGTGGTTCGCACCGAGCCCGCACCAACGGCGGCCAGAGACGTTTGTCGGTTCCTTGGGGGGACTCGTTTGCGCAGCCAACCTGGTACGGGGGAGGCTCTCGGCCATGATCCGATGTTGGAGCTGGCGTCGGGCGTCCCGATGAAGGATCCGAGGAAGGCGCTCCGGGAGATTCGGGCATCCTGGGTGCTGAGCCGCGAGACGACGATCCCTGAGCGGGTCCGGCCAAAGGCTCCTGAGCCGGGGGGGCTGCGCATCGCGTTCCTCGTCTACAGGGGCAATCCCCACTGCGGCGGTCAGGGTGTCTACACGAGACACCTCACCGCAGAGCTCGTCCGCCAGGGCCACAGCGTAGAGGTCTTCTCCGGCCAGCCCTGGCCCGAGCTGGACGAAGGGGTGGGCTTCACTCCGGTTCCGTCTTTGGATCTCTATCGGGAGCCAGACCCCTTCAGGATCCCCCATCCTGCCGAGTTCAAGGACCGAGAGGCCTTCATCGAGTTCGCGGTCATGTGCTGTGCCGGCTTTGGTGAACCACTCGCGTTTTCTAGGCGAGCTAGGAGGCTGCTCCTCACGCGCAGGGGCGACTTTGATCTGATCCACGACAACCAGTGCTTGGGGTCGGGGATGCTCGCCATGATCGCCGACGGCTGGCCGCTGGTCACCACCCTTCATCATCCGATCACCGTCGACCGCCAGCTTTCTTTGGACCACACGCACGGCGCTTGGGGGCGCTTCACCACCAAGCGCTGGTTTGGATTCTTGAGAATGCAGGTGCGCGTGGCTCGCCGTCTTCCCAAGGTGATCACGGTGTCCGCCTCGTCGAGCGCGGACATAACCGCACAGCTCGGGGTCCCCCCAGAGCGGATAACGGTGGTGCCGGTCGGGGTCGACCACACGGTCTTCAAACCGTCGCCTTCGGTTCCAAAGGTGCCCGGGCGCATCATGGTCACCTCTTCCAGCGACGTCCCGATGAAAGGGCTTGTCCCGTTGCTGGAGGCGGTCGCCAAGCTACGAGTTGAGCGAGAGATCGAGCTGGTCGTGGTCGGCAGGCCCCGCCCGGGCGGGCGGGTGGACCGGGCCATACAGAGACTCGATCTCGGTCCGTCGCTGCGTTGCGTGAGCGGGGTTTCGGACCGAGAGCTGGCTGCGCTTTACGCCCAGGCGCAGGTGGCGGTGGTCCCCTCGTTGTACGAGGGGTTCTCCCTCCCGGCGATCGAGGCCATGGCGTGCGGTGTGCCGGTGGTGGCGACCACGGGCGGTGCGCTGCCCGAGGTGGTCGGCCAAGACGGCGAGTCGGGCCTCTTGGTGCGCCCCGACGATCCGTCTGCGCTTGCGGTGGGAATCGCGACCCTCCTAGACGACAGGGCGCTAGCTTCTCGGCTCGGACAAGCTGGTCGGTGCCGAGCCCTGGAGCGGTTCACATGGGAGGTCACTGCCGATCAGACTGCCCGCTGCTACCGCGACCTTCTCGGCAAAGAAGCTGGTGATGGGCCGCGAACGTTACCGGCGGGATCGGCAGTCCTTACTTGCTGACGGCAGACTTCGACAAGCTCGGGGTCGGCGCTGACGAGCGGCTCTTGGACCTCGGTTGCGGTTTCGGACGCCACGCGTACGCCGCGAGCCGCCGGGGTGCCAAGGTCGTCGCGCTCGACGCCGGACGTACCGAGCTTGAGTCGGTGCGATCGATGTACGCAGCGATGGTGGAAGCGGGGGAGCTTGACCCATCCCGTGTCAGCGCCGGGGGGGTGCAGGCGGACGCACTAGCTCTGCCCTTTGCAGACGATGCGTTCGATCGGATCGTCGCTTCTGAGGTCCTCGAGCACATCCACGACGATCTAGGCGCGATGCGGGAGCTCGCGCGTGTCCTGCGCCCCGGAGGGACGATGGCCGTGACCGTGCCGCGCTTCGGGCCCGAAGTTGTCAACTGGGCTCTCTCGGACGCGTACCACAGCGTGCCCGGTGGCCACGTTCGCATCTACCGCCGCTCCCAGCTGCAAGCACGCGTGAGGTCCGCGGGGTTGTTCAAAACGGGCTTGCACCATGCCCACGGCCTTCACTCTCCCTACTGGTGGCTCCGCTGTCTCGTAGGACCAACGAAGGACAAGAACCTTCTGGTCCGGACGTTCCACCGGTTCTTGGTGTGGGACATTGAGAAACGGCCGTGGCTGACGAGAGCCTTGGAAGCCGTGCTGGCGCCGGTCCTCGGAAAGAGCCTTGTCGTCTACTTTGTCAAGCCCGCTCCACGGCTTGGGCCGAGGCTGCAGGTCCCGACCCCAGAACCGGTGGGCTCGAGGTGAGCGAGCGCTCGGTCTCTGTCGGGACCCCCGTCGTCGAGGGGGTCCTCAGCGCGAGCGACGTTGTGGCGACCGGCGCGACGATCGCTGCGACGCAGCTCGACAACGGCATGATCCCCTGGTTCGAGGGGGGCCACTGCGACCCCTGGAACCACATCGAGGCGGCGATGGCGCTATCTGCCTGTGGCATGTGGGCAGAGGCCGAGGCGGCGTTCGACTGGCTGAGGCACAAGCAGTTGGCCGATGGCAGTTGGTTCAACTATTACCTTTCGAACGGCGTCAAGGACCCACGGGTCGACACCAATGTGTGCGCCTATGTCGCGACCGGTGTGCTCCATCTCTACAGGGTGACCTGTGATCGCGAGGTCCTCGCCCGGTACTGGCCGATGGTGCAGGCAGCAATCGACTTCGTGCTGCGGTTCCAGCGACACGACGGCGCTGTGGCCTGGTCGGTTGATCCCTCGGGCCGCCTCGAGTCGTACGCCCTGCTGACCGGCTCAGCCTCCATCTACCACTCTCTGCGTTGTGCGGTTGCGATCGCGGAGGAGATGGACCAGGCACGGCCAGACTGGGAGCTGGCCGCAGGACGGCTCGTGCACGCGCTTGTTCATCATCCCGACGCGTTCGCCCGTAAGGACGAGTTCGCGATGGATTGGTACTACCCGGTGCTCTGCGGAGCGCTCGGTGCCGGCACCGCCCGACGCCGGCTGCTAGCCGGCTGGGAGCGTTTCGTGCTCGCAGGGCGTGGGGTGCGCTGTGTCGCGGTCGAGGACTGGGTGACCGCAGCGGAGACGGCCGAGTGCGTCATGGCGCTCGATGCGGCTGGCTCAAAGGCCTCCGCGTTGGAGCTGTTCACGGCGGGACAGGACCTCCGGCTGGGCGACGGCTCCTATTGGACGGGCGTCGTCTACCCGGCAAGGGTCACGTTCCCCCACAGCGAGAAGACGACCTACACCGCCGCCGCCATGGTTCTAGCGGCGGACGCGTTGAGCGGGGCGACCGGGGCGTCGGGCCTGTTCAGGGGGGAGGGCCTGCCTGCCGCCGTCGAGCTGGCCGAGGTGAACTGCGCGCTCGGGGCTTCCAAATGTTCGGCACGCCAGGGCCTGGCTGAGTAGCCCTCTTGCCCGACACGTGCATGCTGCGGCGATCTCCTCCTCGAACTGGCCGCGCTTCGGCGTGCGGGGCTCGTTTGCAAGTGCGCCGCACGACTGAACTGACAGTGCAAAAAGGCGTCCCCCTTGCTCAATCAGTTCGAGAATCCTGACCTACACGCGTCGCTACAAGGGAGTCGAAACCCAGCCGAGCGCGCCAGCGCGACCATCCACCCCCCCTCTTGACGCTGTGGCCATACTTGTCCGCTACAGGAATAGACATGTCTGTTGTTCGGGGGGGACATGGACCTTCGCAAGCGGTGTGCGATCGTAACGACCATCTCTCTCTCTCTCTCTCCTTACGACCGGGCTGTTCCAGATAGGGTCCCAGGGGCCCGCCGGAGCTGACGGCTCCCCGTTCATCAGCGCCTTCTTCGGAGGTGGCAACCCTGCCGTCCCCTTCACCCCACCGACGACGGGCAACGTCGACGAGATATCGGGCGAGTTCGCAAAGACCTACACAGACGTCTCGATACCGGGACCGGGTCCACATCTCGATCTGACCCGTACCTACAGCTATGGCGCGACCGGCGCCAGCGGCGTGGGGATGTTCGGCCACGGATGGACGAGCTCCTATGGAATGACCATTTCCGAGGCCCTCCCCACTTCGTCGATGGAGATCACCCAGGAGAACGGGTCGCCCCTCGTCTTCCAAGACAGCAACGGCACTTATTCGCCTCCAAGCTGGGCCACCTCATCGTCATTGGTCGACGACTCACAGACCGGCATCTGGACGTTCACCCGGCAAGGGTTGGAGGTCTTCGAGTTCGAGGGGACCCAGCTCCAATCGATCTCGGACCTGGGTGGGGACAAGACCAGCCTCGGCTACAACTCCTCCAACCAGCTGGCCACTGTGACCGATTCGACCGGCCGCACCCTCACCTTCGCCTACAACCCATCTGGCCTCGTGTCCTCTGTGACCGACCCCATGGGGCGGGTCACCAGCTATTCGTACAATGCCGATGACGACCTCACCTCGGTCACCCAGCCCGGCGGCCAGGTGACCAGCTACGGCTATGACTCCTCCAACGCATTGGTGTCGATCACCGATCCAAACGGTGCGGTCACAGAGCTCACCTATGACCCCAACCACCGGGTGCTGTCAGAGAGCGACCCGATGGGGTTGACCACCACCTTCTCCTACTCGCAGAGCCCCGGCCAAGCCGGGAGCACCACGGTGACCGACCCCCACGGCTCGGTCACCCAGCTCAGCTACACCTTCGTCGACGGGGTCTTCGAGGCACCCACCTCCATCACCACCGCCTACGGCACGGAGCAGGCGGCCACCACCACCTACGCCGACTCGCCCACCAGCGGGCTGCCGACCTCGATCACAGACCCCGACGGGCACACAACGTCTTACACGTACGGCTCGGACAACGACCTGGTCACCTCGACCGACGGGCTCGGAAAGACGACCACCTACACCTACAACTCGAGGGACCAGGCCACATCTGCGACCGACCCGATGGGCATCATGGGCATCATCTCCTACGACGACAACGGCGACGTGCTCACCCACGGCGAGATGGCCGCCGGGAGCCTCGACGGCTGGGCCGTCACGACCCCGCCAAACGACGACCGCTGGACCAATGGAGTCAGCTGTGCTGGGGACTTCTGCATGGAGCTCGACTACAACAGCTCTGATCAGATCGTGGTAGACGTGGTCAACGGCTCGGGCGCATGGTCATGGCCGGCCACCGCCATCCCGATCACCTACTCGGAGTTCAACGAGCAGCTGAGCTGTGGGTCGACGTTCTGTGTCGCAGCCTCCCCCGACGGGCACGCCGCGATCAGCTATGACCCGACAGCTCCAGATCCCACCTGGGCCGCCTCGGCCATCCCCACCA
>JBOGFX010000124.1:0-1612 GCA_050743805.1 Acidimicrobiales bacterium | reverse complement strand
TGCATGAACTCGGCATCGAGCCGACGTTCAAGAGGGCCCTCCCCGCCTAGGGGGGTCCGGGGCAATACGTAGGCGCGGGCGAGGTATCCCTGGAAGGATAGGTGGTTACCCCATAGGCTTCTGAACGGCCAGAAGGGGGAGGCGGAAGATGAGCGAAAAACAAGCGCGGCGGGCCCGGCAACAAGCACGGGCTCGTCGCGCCGCACTGGCGGCACGCGAGGCACAGGCAGGCGAACGCGAACGCTCCCTCGACTCACTTAGCCACCGCCGTAAGTTGGCCTGGGCGGGATTCCACACTGATGAGGTCGAGGCGATTATCCAAGAGTGGGTGGACGACGGAGGCTACCGAGTTTTTCAGGAGCCCGATGGCCAAGGGGGCAGCCGTCTCATGGCAGAGATGCTTAAGCCACTCCCAGACGAACTGGGTCTTATTATCGGGGACGGCCTGCAAGCACTCCGTAACAGTCTTGACAATCTCGCATTTGCTCTCGCTAGAGCGCACACCCCTGTCATGTCGCCCAGCGACGAACGACAAGTGTCGTTCCCCATCTTCGACAACGCTGCCGCAGTCGGGGCAGCGCAAATCAAGCTCATGGAGATCGGAGCCCAGAAGACGGTGTGCGACCTTTGCCCAGACCCGAACCAAGCTCCAGTGGACCAGCATCCCCTCTGGTTGCTCAACAAAACGGCAAACCGGGACAAGCATCGGGAAATCCACGTTGTCGCCGTGGGCTACGGCGTTAGGAACATGAGGGCCGGCAGTGGCTACATTAGCAGCCTCACTACCTATAACCAACTGCTCCAGCCAGGGGAACCCGCAAAGCCTATTGTTGAAGTCGGCGCAGGTACGACAATGAACATGTATATGAGCCATGGCCTGCACATAGCCTTCGCGAAGGGCGTCGAGGTCGAGGATCGGGAGGTGGTCCCCACGCTGCGCTGGTTCCACGACCACATCCGGGACACCGTCTTCCAGCGACTTGAACCGCACCTGACGTGACGGGGATTCCCGTGCAGAATCGCCGTTTGCACACAAACCCCCGCTCATCGGATCGTTCCTGTGCAAGGCCCCAGCGAGCTGCTATGCTCGAACATACGTTCGTCGCTGACGCGCAGCCTCTTCCAAGTGAAACGACCGACTCAGGCGGGAGGGACAGATCGTGGACGCGACGAGCGGGCGATCAGGTGAAGACAGCGTGAGAGACAACGAGACGACCGGTGCCCGGTCGGCGCAGCTTGCGGCGCGCCTCGCCGCGCTCGAGACGAGCGTCGAACGTCTCGGCGCAGAGCTGCGCACGTCTCGGCTCTCGCTCGTGGATGCCCTCGGCCGGGAGCGCCTCGTGGCCCAGGTGGTCGACGACGTGGCGGAGCTCCGGCTCGACCTCCCCACCGGCGCGCACAGCCGGCGCTCCGGGGTCCTCGTCTTCGCCGCGCCCGGGGGGCGGAGCTTGCCGGCCGGCTTCGGGGTGCAGCTGTGGTTACAGGGAGACTTATTCAAAATTCTGTTTGAAGAATATGAGGGCGCGGGTGGTGCGGAATGCTTGGGCGTAGGTGTGTAGGGGGCGGCGGTAGTCGGTGTGGAGGATCCTCCAGGTTTTGATCTGGGCGTTGG
>JBOGFX010000123.1:0-11662 GCA_050743805.1 Acidimicrobiales bacterium | reverse complement strand
GGCGTGGCCCTCGAGGGATCCGCCCAGCCGTCGCTGCGCCTCGAATCCGGAAGCTTCCAGATGGTCGAGGAGATCTGGGACGTCCCCGGCCGAGACGAGCCACAAGGGCCGTTCAAGCTCGTCCTCGCGCTCGACAAGGGGCGGATATCGATCTCGAGCACCGACGAGACCGTCGATGCCGATGTGGTCGTCTCCCTCGGCTACGAGTCCGCGGCCGCGATGTCCAGAGGGGACCTTGACCCGATCGACGCCATCGGCTGCGGGCAGGTGAAGGTGCGCGGCGACCTGTCGCTGTTGCTGGCGGCCCAGAGTCTGTTCGCCGTGGCCGGCGAGCGAGGCGCTTCGATGCTGGCCGACACCACCTATTAGCGGGCGGATCTCGGGTTCGGCACCCGGCCGCCGACTCGTCGACGAGGGCGGTAGTGTCCAAGGAAAGGCCCGCACAAGGCGGGCCATGAGGGGAGGCACGGGTGCGCCAGCCCATCGACGACCACTTCTTCCTCCGCTACAGAGAGCTGCTCGATGCCGAGGACGCGGCGTTCGACGAGCTCGAGCATGCCTGCGAGGAAGGCGACCGCTCCCAGTTCGAGGTGGAGATGGCCGCCTGGTGTGACGCCCTTGGCCGCAAGCTCTCGTTCCTCCAAAGCGCCGGCATAGAGCCGCAGGCCAGAACGACCGTGCGCCCCTAGCGTTCGGAGCGCCTACTCAACGACAAGGCCCAAGGCAATGACCTCTGCGCGCTCGGCCTCCAGCTCCGCTGTGGTCGCGCCGATCGCGTTGCGGGCGAACTCGTCGTGGGTGATCCCCTCGACCACCCGGGCTCCATTGTCTGCGGTCGTCACCGGGAAGCCGAACTGAAGGCCCGCCGAGATCCCGTACTCTCCGTTGCTCGTGACGGCGACCGAGAACCAATCCCCGTGATCGGTGGGATGCTCGAGCGAGATGACGGTGTCGATGACCGCGGACGCTGCGCTGGCAGCCGAGGAGAGTCCACGTGCCTCGATGATCTTGGCACCGCGCTTTTGCACTCCGGCGATGAAGTCGCCCCGCAGCCACTCGGTGTCCTCTATGACCTGGGGGACGGGCTGGCCGCCGATGCGCGCGTTGTTGAAGTCAGGGAACTGGGTCGCAGAGTGGTTGCCCCAGATCGCGAGGTTCGTGACCTTGTGCACGGCAACGCCCACCTTGGACGCGAGCTGGGACTTCGCCCTGTTCTCATCGAGACGGGTCATGGCGAACCACCGATCGCCCGGGACGTCACGACCCGCTGAGCGCGCTATCAGACAGTTGGTGTTGCAGGGGTTCCCGACCACGAGCACTCTCACGTCCGAGGAGGCGTTCTCGGCGATGGCAGCCCCTTGAGGCCTGAAGATGCCGCCGTTGACCTCCAAGAGCTCTCCTCTTTCCATCCCGGCCTTGCGCGGGATGGAACCCACGAGCAATGCCCAGCTCGTGCCGTCGAAGGCAGCATTGAGGTCCGACGTCGCCACCACGTCGTCCAACAGCGGGAAGGCGCAGTCGTCCAGCTCCATCACGACGCCTTCCAAGGCATTCATGGCCGGCTCGATCTCGAGCAGGCGGAGCACCACGGGGACAGCGGGTCCCAAGAGCTGGCCAGACGCGATCCGAAAAACGAGCGAGTAGCCGATCTGGCCGGCTGCCCCGGTGACCGTGACATGGACCGGTGCCTTGGCGTTGGCCGACATGAAAGGTGCCTCCTTGCGGCGCGACGGGTCGGTTATCTCCAGGCAGCTCAGAGCCGGTCGACGATCGCCGATGCGAACTCGGAGCAGCGCACTTCCCGGGCGTCCTCGGTGAGCCGCGCGAAGTCGTAGGTGACGATCTTGTCCGCGATGGTGGTCTGCAGAGCCTCGACGATGTCCTTAGCTGCATCGCCCCACCCCAGGTGCTCGAACATGAGGACCCCCGACAGCAGCAGCGAGCCCGGGTTAACCCTGTCCTGACCCGCGTAGCGCGGAGCGGTCCCGTGCGTCGCCTCGAAGACACCATGACCGGTCACGTAGTTGACGTTCGCCCCGGGGGCTATCCCGATCCCACCAACCTGGGCGGCGAGCGCATCGGATAGGTAGTCACCGTTGAGGTTGGTGGTGGCGATCACGTCGAACTCGGCGGGGCGGGTGAGAACCTGCTGGAGGGTGATGTCGGCGATGATGTCCTTGACAAGGACAAGGTCACCCGGTTCGCCGTGGCAGTCGTCCCAGCCGACGGCTTTGCCGGCGAACTCGTCGCGCGCCACCTCGTACCCCCACGCCCGGAAGGCACCCTCGGTGAACTTCTGGATGTTCCCCTTGTGCACGAGGGTGACCGACGAGCGTCCGTGATCGATCGCGTAGGCAATGGCCGCCCGCACGAGACGTTTGGAACCCATCTGCGACACCGGCTTGATCCCGATGCCCGAGCCGTCTCGGATGGGCCAGCCCATCTGAGAGCGCAGGAAATCCATGAGTTTCGCCGCCTCCGGTGTGCCGGCCTCCACTTCGTAGCCGGCATAGACGTCCTCGGTGTTCTCACGGAAGATGACCATGTCGACCAGCTCGGGGTGGAGCACCGGCGATGGAACACCCTTGAACCAACGCACGGGTCGCAGGCACACGTAGAGATCCAGGATCTGGCGGAGCGCGACGTTGAGCGAGCGGATGCCGCCGCCCACCGGGGTGGTCAATGGCCCCTTGATCCCGATCAGGTGGTCCCTGAACGCCTCGACCGTCTCCTCGGGCAGCCAGTTGCCCGTCTCGTCGTAGGCCTTCTGGCCGGCCAGCACCTCCTTCCAGGCGACCTTGCGGCCATGCTTGGCCGCCGCGGCGTCCAAGACCGCCTTGGCAGCCGGCCAAATGTCGACGCCTATGCCATCGCCTTCAATGAAGGGCACGATCGGCTCGGTGGGAACCGCCAGCACGCCGTCGGGGCCCATTGTGATCTTCTCTGCCATGGTTGGTACCTAGGTCACCTGGAGAGGTTCATGCAAATCGGCCACCTCAGAGGGCCGAGGCCGTGCTCATTTGCGGGGCGAGGCCCAAGGCGGCGTATATCTGTCTCGTCGCGCTGGAGCGATTGAACGTGTAGAAGTGCAGGCCCGGGGCGCCCCTTCCGAGCAGCGTCGCGCAGAGCTCGGTGGCAAGCTCGATCCCGGCGGCTCTCACCCCATCGGTGCCCGACCTTGACGCCTTCTCCAGGCGCTTGAGCATCCAGGCGGGCACCGCCGATCCCATCTCGGTCATCTTGGGGGCCGAGGCGAGCGAGGTGACCGGGAGGATGCCGGGAAGGATCGGCTTGTCGATGCCCTGCTCGCGCAGCTGCGCGACGAGATCGCTGTAGGAGTCGGCCTCGAAGAAGAACTGTGTGATGGCAAAGTCGGCCAGCGCGAGCTTTTCTCCAAGGTGGGCTCGATCGCTGGCGAGGTCGGGCGATGATGGGTGGCCCTGGGGATGTGCGGCCACGCCGATCGAAAAGCCCCCGATCGCCCGCGCCAGCTCGACCAGCTCTATCGCGTGAGAGAGCTCGCGTGGTGCGCTCGGCTCTTCGACCGGATCGCCCCCCAAGGCGAGAAGGTTCTGCACACCGGCCTTGCGAAGCGTGACAAGGATTTCCGCAAGCTCGAGACGCGTGTGCGCTGCGCAGATGAGATGCGCCATGGGGACCAGGGTAGAGGTGTGCAGCATGCCTGCGACAAGGTTCTGGGTGCGCTCACGTGAGGCGGAGCCCCCGCGGTAGGTGACCGACACGAACGAGGGTTGAAGCGGCGCGAGGCGGGTGAGTGTCCGGGACAGCACGAGCAGCTCCTCTTCGCTCTTGGGTGGGAAGAATTCGAAGGAGTATGTGCGCCCGGCGGCCAACAGGTCCGCGATCTTGGTCACGACCAAAAGGGTAGTTCGTCAGGGATGACGGGCCGCCGCAGAGCGTCCGGGCCGTCTCGGCACCGGGGCCATGCAGCCGCCTCCCGGTGGGCGGTGGCCGCTTGGACAACAATGTGCACTCTTAGAACGATCGGCCGCCCCGACGAGCTGCGCGACTGGCTCTTCGCGAAGTCCCTCAAGGTCCGTACCACCACCCCGCTCCAAGGCCCTCAGAAGCCCTTCGGCTGCATCGCCGACGTCGACGGGTGGTCCTCGGGCGACGGGGCGCCGGCACCTACGTCCTGGCGGTCTCCGATCCGTCCAAGGCTCCCCCGCTGTGGTGCGCGCGCTGGTTGCAACGGGTGCAGACGTTCTCGAGATCAGCGAGTCCCGCCACTCGCTCGAAGACGTCTACCTACAGCTGGTCGATTCGAAGAGCCAGAAGCCATGAGGATCAGCCCGACGAGGATCCCGGATCATCTACCAGAAGGAATGGAGAGAGTACAGACGCAACGGCAGCATCATCTACGCGATGGTCGTCCTGCCCTTCATCTTCATCATCCAACCGATCATCGAGGTCTTCACCATCTCGTCCCTCGCGTCGCCAAGGTTGCACCGCGAGCACACCCCCCTTTACATGCTCGCGATCCCCGCTCTCGTTCCCGCCGCCCTGTCGAACCCATCCTCGGCACGCCTGTCACCAGGGACGAGCTCATCTTGGGCAAGTCTCTTGGCGCGTTCGTACCTTCTGTCGTGATGTCGTACCTGGTCTTCGGAGTGTTCGTTGCCATCGTCGAACTCTTCGCCCATCCAGGCGTCGCGCCCGCGATCGTGCGGGGTCCCGACCTTCTCGCGCAGCTCGTCTACACGCCGCTGCTCGCCATCCATCTGGGTGGGCATGGCGGTGTCGACCCGGGTCAAGGATCCCCGTACCGCCAGCCAGCTCGCGGTGCTCGTGAGCCTGCCGACGGTCGCCATCAACTCTTTGATCGCCTTCAACGTCATCACGGCGAGCCTCGCGCTGGGGCTCGGCTTGGGAGCCGGCCTCGCTGTGCTGGACCGGATCGGATGGACCCTAACGTCGCAGCTCTTCGATCGCGAGACACTCGTCACCAGCATCCGCTGACCCTGGGGCTCATCCGGCGAACGCTCCCAACCCCGCCAAGGGCTCGCGGGAGGCACCGCTGCATGTGGCCTCTGCCCCTTCGCGGGGCACCGATCCAACAGCGCCGGGATCGCACACCGGGCGCTAGTTCAGGCTTGAATGCCTCTGCGCGGCTTGCAGCGCGTTCTTCAAGAGCATGGCCCTGGTCATGGGTCCCACACCTCCGAGGCGCGGCGTCATCCAGCCGGCCACCTCAGCAACCGCCTCGTCGACGTCGGAAAGGAGCTTGCGCCCGGACCAGCTGGTACCCGCCCCCACCACGGCCGCCCCGCTCTTGACCATGTCCGCGGTCACAAGGCCAGGTGACCCCGCGGCCGCGACCACGACGTCCGCCCGGCGGACATGATCGGCCAGATCGGACACCTTGGAATGCACGACCGTGACCGCCGCGTTGCAACCGGGACGCTTCTGGGTGAGGAGCATCGCGAGCGGTCTGCCGATCGTAAGGCCGCGACCGATGATGACGACGTGGCGCCCTTCGACCGGGACCTCGTAGGAGGAGAGCAACTCCACTATCCCCGCCGGCGTGCAGGGCAACGGCCCGGGAACCCCCATGACCAGGCGACCAAGATTGACCGGTTGCAGGCCGTCGACGTCTTTGTCGGGATCCACGGCGAGCAGGGCCTCCTCCTCGTCCAAGCCGGCCGGGAGAGGAACCTGGACCAAGAAGGCATGGACCGAGGGGTCGGAGTTGAACTTCTCGATGGCCGCCTGGAGCTCGCCCTGGTCGGCCGACGCACTCAGGTGCTGATGGAAGGAGGCGATGCCCACCTCCTTGCAGTCCGCGTGCTTCATCTCGACATAGCGCGCGCTCGGGACGTCGTCGCCGACGAGGATCGTCCCAAGGCCGACCCGTACCCCTGAAGAGGCAAGCTCAGCGGTTCGCTCTGCCACCTCGGCACGCACTCGCCGAGCGATCGCCTCACCGTCGAGCACGATCGCGCTCATCGGGCGTGAGGGAGGGTCGATTCGAGCCTGAGCCCGCGGGCGGCGTGAACCTCCGGGCTGGTCAATGGCGGAAGTGCCGCTCGCCGGTTGCGATCAGCGATATCCCCGCCTGCTCGGCAGCCTCGGTCACCGTGGCATCTCCGAGGGAGCCGCCGGGGTGCACGACTGCGGAGATCCCCGCTCGAGCGAGCACCTCGAGACCATCGGGGAAGGGGAAGAACGCGTCGCTGGCGGCCGACGCGCCCTTGGCACGCTCGGAGGCCTTGGCGACAGCTATCTCGGCCGCGTCGACTCTGGACTGCTGCCCCGCGCCGATCCCGACCGCCTGGCCTCCGTTGACGATGACGATCGCGTTCGATCCTGTCCGGGCACAAACACGCCACGCCATCTCCAGGTCACACCATTGATCTTCGGTTGGCGCGACGGTGGTCACGACCTGAAATTCGGCTCTGGTGGCCACGAGCCGGTCGGGCTCTTGGACCAGAGCAGACCCTCCGATGCTCCTCACCTGGCTCGTCGGTTCCTCGGGTGAAGGAGCGGAAAGGAGCCGGGTGGCCTTGCGCCTCGAGATCAGCCGCTCCAGGGCCTCTGGTGCGAAGGACGACGCCACGATCACATCGGCCTGCGGGCCGGCTGCGATCGTCTCGGCAAGGCGCAGGTCGACTGCACCACACACCGCCACCACCCCGCCGAACGCCGACTTGGGGTCGCAATCGAGGGCCAGGGAGAAGGCTGTCCCGAGGTCTCGCGCGATTGCCGCACCACAGGGGTTCGCGTGCTTGATGATCGCTACGGCCTTGAGCCCCGAGTCGGACGCCAGCTCGTGGGCGAGCCTCCAGGCGGCGTCCGTGTCGAAGAGGTTGAGGTAGCTGAGCCCCCGCCCCGAGTGCTGTTCCATCGAGTCCCACCAGCTCGTTCTTCCAGCGATCCTGTACCGCGCGCCGTGCTGGTGGGGGTTCTCCCCGTAGTGAAGGATCTCGGCCCGCTCGAGATTCAGGTGCAGCGTCTCGGGTAGCTGCTCTCCTTCGTCGAGCCAGGCCACTATGGCGGCGTCGTACGCGGCACAGTGGGCGAACGCCGCCCGGGACAACCGGCGCCTGGTCGCATCAGACAGAGCACCGAATTCGTTGAGCTCGGCCAGGATTGGCGGATAATCGGCCGGCGAGACCACGACGCCCACGTGGGCGAAGTTCTTGGCTGCTGCCCGCACCATGGTCGGGCCCCCGATGTCGATCATCTCGACCGAAGGTTCGCGGACGAATGGGTAGAGGTTCGAGACGACCAGGTCAATGGGCTCGATGGACAGCTCGGCGATCTCGGCCATGTGCTCGGGCCGGGAGCGGTCGGCCAGGATGCCGGCGTGCACGGCGGGGTGCAAGGTCTTCACCCTCCCGGAGAGGACCTCTGGGGCTCCGGTGACCTCGCTCACCTGTCTGTGGGCCACTCCGGCGTCTGCAAGCGTGGCCGATGTGTTGCCGCTCGCGATGAGCTCCCAGCCGAGCGTCTCCAAGCCCGAGGCGAGCTCGACCAGACCGCTCTTGTCGTACACCGAAAGCAGTGCTCTCATTGCCCCATCCCCGCTCGGGCCTCCAGGCGGCCCAGGACCTGGAGCAGCGTTGCGGGGTAAAGACGCCGCTCGACTTCTTTGATCCTCTCGTGAAGGGACTCGACGGTGTCGCCCTCTTGGACCGCCACCGCCTCTTGAGCGAGGATCGGGCCCGCGTCCATCTCCAAGGTGGCCAGGTGCACGGTGCAGCCCGTGACCTTGGCTCCGGCCTCAAGAGCTGCCTCCACGGCGTGCCAACCTGGGAATGCCGGAAGGAGCGCAGGGTGGGTGTTCACGATGCGGCCGGCGAACGCGTCGTGCACCGGCTGGTCCAAGACGGTGCCGAAGCCGGCCATCGCCACGACGTCGATCGATGCGTCGGTGAGCACGTCGGTCAGGACCCTCGTGTAGGCGAGGCGGTCGAAGCTCGGCGTGAAGCCCCCGAAGGAACGCCGGTCGAGCAAGGAGGTTGGAACGTGAGATGCGGCGGCGACCCGGAGCGCCTCACAGGGACGATCCGATGCAACCAGGGCGACGGGCACATCGGCACGGAGCATCGAAGCGAGGATCGTCCCGCTCCCCGAGACGAGCACCGCTACGCGCACTGCCACACGCTACACGGCAGCGGTCGGATCCCACTAACCGCCGTGGGGCGCTGACCAGGGAGCCAAGAGCCCGCGCCCGACAAGCCGCCGCCTTGATCGCTCCGCGCGAGCTGTCTCGGCGTTTGCCGGGGTCCATGGCACGAGCCGCAGGCGACCGACAACGCCTCGGTGCATGCAGCGCTGGCCGAGAGACCTTCCAGCCACCCGCGGCCTGCATCGTCGAAGCCGCCGACGCTCTTGGCAACGAGCGCCTAGGTTGTGCTCAATCGGGCTCGCATCCAACGATGCGCACGGACAGGAGGAATCGTCGTGACCTTCGACGGGGTCGGAATCGATATCCAGCACGACTTCCCTGTGGACCCCGACGTTGTGGCGCCGCGGATGCGTGCAGCCGAACGGCTCGGCTTCGACGGGATCTGGATCATCGGCGGCATACGGGCGGGCATTCCTGCCCCGATGGAGACGCTGGCGTTCGCTGCCGGCATCACAAACAGAATCAGCTTGGGACTGGCTGTGCTGGTCAGCCCGCTGTTCACCCCGCTGCACGTGGCCCGTTCGGCTCTCACCCTCGACCGGCTGAGCCAAGGTCGGCTGATACTGGGCCTTGGGCTGGGCCACGGGGGGGACAGTTATCGCCGCCACGGGATCGCAACCCCGCCACACCGCGGGCACCACTTTGAGCAGGGAATTCTCGCCATAGCCAGCTTGTTGCGCAACGAGACGACCGACGCAGAGGACCCGCCGTTGCACGACGAGCCCCGTCCGCTCGAACCGTCTCGCCCGGGCAGCCCGCCCCTTTGGATCGGCGGGCACGCCGAGGCGGCACTCGACCGGGCCGCGCGATTGGGCGACGGCTGGCTGGGTGCCGGAGCGATGCCGATCGACGCCTTCTATCCGGCGTTGGAGACGCTTCGCGCCCGGTTGGACGCCCACGGCCGCGACTCGTCGCAGTTCGTGCTCGGCAAGCGGGTGATGGTGCACGTGGGCGAGCGTGACTCGTCGGTTGCGGAGCGTCTGGGCGCCTGGTTCGGGCGTGGCACCGGTGACCCCTCGAGAGCCGAACGAGTGGTCGTTCATGGCACGCCGGACGACGTGATCGCCGGCTTGTCCAAGATGCGCGAGCACGGCGCGCACGCATTGGTGCTGACCCCGCTCTTCGACGTGGACGAGCAGATGGCCCGCCTCGCCACCGAGGTGTGCCCACACCTGCCGCCCGCTGCCCTCTGATCGGCCGGGATGAGGTGTCTCGCATGGTGTGAGCGGCTCGGCACGGAGGCGTTCGTGTTGGGGTTCCCCCGAGCCCGAAGCGTGCGCCGGGCTTGGCTCCGCTCAATGCAGGCGAGCCGAGGTCTTCGCGACTGCCCTCTCAGGACATCTGACGAACCAGCTCGACCATCTTGTCGCCCGCCTCGGTCGGGTTGGCGGCCACTATCGCACCGGCCGCAGCGAGAGCCTCCATCTTGCCCGCCGCGGTCCCCGCAGAGCCCGAGACGATGGCACCCGCATGACCCATCCTGCGCCCGGGCGGTGCCGTCACCCCAGCGATGTAGGCGACCACCGGCTTTGTCACGTGCTCTGCGATGTAGGTGGCCGCACGCTCCTCCTCGGAGCCTCCGATCTCTCCGATCATCATGACCGCTTTGGTTTCGGGATCGGCCTCGAAGGCCTCGAGACAATCGATGAAGTTGGTCCCGGGCACGGGGTCGCCACCTATGCCCACACAGGTGGTCTGCCCGACGCCCTGCGCGGAGAGCTCGTAGAGGGCCTGGTAGGTGAGGGTCCCCGATCGGCTGACGATGCCCACCGGGCCCCCGGCCAAGGCGATGTCCGAAGCGGTGATCCCGATGTTCGCCTTCCCCGGCGAGATGATCCCAGGGCAGTTGGGCCCCAGGAGCCTGGTCGCGGGAAAATCCCTCCTCAGCCTGTTGAACGTCCGGGCCTCGTCCTGGGCGGGGATGAACTCGGTGATGCACACGATGAAGGAGATCCCGGCCTCCGCTGCCTCCATGATGGCGTCGCACGCCGAGGGGGCTGCCACCGACACGAAGGAGGTGTCTGCACCCGTCTCCTCGATGGCCTGGGCGACGGTGTCATAGACCGGGATGCCCTCGACGTCGGTGCCCCCCTTTCCGTTCCGCACCCCGGCCACGACCCTGGTCCCGTAGGCACGGTTGCGCAGAGCGTGGAAGCGTCCCTGCCTGCCCGTCAGGCCCTGCACGACCACGGCGGTCTTCTCGTCGACGAAGATGCTCATTGGCCGTCCGATCGGCCCGCGAGCTCGACCGCCCGGCGCGCCGCGGCGAGCATGGTCGGCTCCGAGAGCACACGCTCTGACAGATGCGGGGCGAGAAGATCCCTGCCCGCTGCCGCATTCGTCCCGTCCAAGCGCAGGACGATGGGTGAGGCCATCTCGATCTTGGAAATGGCCTCGATCACCCCGTTCGCCACGTCGTCGACCTTTGTGATCCCGCCGAAGATGTTGACGAGAACCGACCGGACAGCGGGGTCCGAGTTGATCACCTCGAGGGCTGCGGACATCACCTCCGCGCTCGCGCCGCCACCTATGTCCAGAAAGTTCGCCGCCGACCCTCCCACCTGGTTCACGACGTCAAGGGTGCTCATCGCCAGCCCGGCGCCGTTGGCGATTATCCCGACGGTGCCGTCGAGGCCGATGTAGTTGAGGCCCTTCTCCCTGGCGAGGGTTTCTCTGGGGTCCTCGTCGTCGGCTCCGGCCAGCTCGCTCCACTCGGGGTGCCGGAAGGCAGCGTTGTCGTCGAGGGTGACCTTGGCGTCCAACGCATGGACGCGCCCGTCGAGGGTGAGGATCAACGGGTTGATCTCTGCCAGGTCGCAGTCCCCCTCGACGAAGCACCGGTAGAGGGCGACCAGCACGTGGGTGGCGCCGTCGAGGGCCTCGGCGTCGAGGCCGGCGTCGCGGGCCCAGGCGCGCGCCCGGGCCTCGTCGAGGCCGTCGACCGGATCGATGTGGATCCGGGATATCGCCTCGGGGTCGGTCGCCGCGACCTCTTCGATGTCCACCCCGCCCGACCGAGACAGCATTCCCAGATGCAGCTTCTCTGGGCGGTCCAAGGTGAAGCTCGCGTAGTACTCCCTCGCGATGTCCGAGGCGTGCTCGATCCAAAGTCTGCGCACGACATGGCCCTTGATGTCCATCCCCAGGATGTCGCCGGCCACCGCCTCCAAGCTCGCGCGGTCCTCTGCGAGCCTGACCCCCCCAGCCTTGCCGCGTCCGCCCACCTTGACCTGGGCCTTCACCACCACCGGGTAGCCCACGGCCGCCGCCGCGGCCACGGCTTCCCCCACCGAGTCGGCGGTGTCCCCCGCCGAGATCGGGATGCCGAACCGGGAGAAATACCTCTTCCCCTGGTACTCGAAGAGGTCCACCGTGCCCTACCTGGCCGACACGGGCCAAACGGGCGTGGCCCCGGTACGGTCACTGGGGCGCGACTGCGCCGGAGGAGAGATTGACATTGCGGGCACATGCTAGGCGGATCGCCCTGGGCCGATCAAAGAGGTGGGTGTC
>JBOGFX010000122.1:0-3223 GCA_050743805.1 Acidimicrobiales bacterium | reverse complement strand
TTACCAAGCGGCGCCCGCGAGCTGCTTGGTCGTGGCGTTCAGACGATTGAACAGGTTGGTCATGGCGACCCACAGGACCAGTCCGGCGAGTTGCTTCTCGTCGAAGTGCTTCGCCGCTTCGTCCCAGATGTCGTCGGGGACCGGGTCTTGACGGTCGGCAAGGCGCGTCATCGACTCGGCCAAGGCCATGGCTGCTCGTTCTCCCTCGGTGAACAGATCGGTCTCACGCCAGGCGGCTACGGCGAAGAGCCGTTCGTCACTCTCGCCGGCCTTCTTGGCGCTGATGGACCCGCTGTAGACGCACGGGCTGCAGCCGTTGATCTGGCTGGCCCGCAGGTGCGCGAGCTCCATCGTCGTTCTCGGCACGCCGGCGCTATGCGCCGCCTGGATAATGGTATGAATCCCCTTCATCGAGTCGGGGAGCAGATTGGCTGGGTTGTTCATTCTTGGTGTCATGTCCGCTATGACGCGCTGCCCGATCGCTTTGTGACAGCAATTTCGAACTATCCCCCTGAGCTAGAGGAAGGCGTGGTCGGCTGGAGCTTGCCCGACGCTGCTCGTGCAGTTCGCCCCAGCCTCAGGACCGGAGTCGCCGCTCGAGGGCAGGCGCTGTCACATTCAATGGATTCGGCGCGTCAATAGACACGTGGACGAAGACCTGGCGGCGCAGTTCGAGGACAACCGCACGAGGCTTCAATCGGTCGCCTACCGGATGCTCGGGTCGCTCACTGAGGCCGAAGACGCGGTCCAAGAGACATGGATTCGTCTCGACCGTGCTGACGCCGAGAGCATCGACAGCCTCGGCGCCTGGCTGACAACGGTCCTCTCGCGAGTCTGCCTAGGGTTCCTTCGCACTCGTCGGGTCCACGATGAGGAACCGTTACCGGCGGACGCGCCGCAAAGCGGAGCGACGACGCCCGAGGACGAGGCGGTGCTCGCTGACACGCTCGGGCCGGCACTACTCCTACTACTCGACGCGTTGACGCCGACCGAGCGCCTCTCCTTTGTATTGCATGATCTTTTCGCGGTGCCCTTCGAGGACATTGCGCCGATCATCGACCGCTCACCCGCGGCGGCACGCCAGCTCGCCAGCAGGGCGCGCCGGCGCGTGCAAGGCCTCGACCAGTCTCCGCCCAAAGATCGGCACCGTCAGCGCGAAGTGGTGGAGGCATTCCTTTCGGCCTCCCGGCGCGGCGAATTCGAGGCGCTTATCACCCTGCTCGATGCTGACGCGGTCCTTCGGGCCGATCGCGCCGCGGTCAAGGCGTCCTCGGCAAACCGCGGCCGAGGCGCGCCGCACTTGGCCCCGGAAGTCCGTGGCGCTTCTTCGGTAGCAAGCGCTCTTGTCGGGCAGGCGCAGGGGGCCAAATTGGCGCTGATCGAAGGACTGCCCGGAGCGGTCTGGGTGCCCGGCGGTCGGGTGCGAGCGGTGTTCGTATTTCACGTCGTTGGCAACATGATCGCCGAGATCGAAATCGTCAGTGACCCCGCAGTCGTGGCGATGCTTCGCGTCGAGCTTCTCTGAATGCGCAGCTTTCCAACGTACTTCCGTGCTGAAGTATTGCGGCATCGAGCATGACCGAGGGTCAAAGCGTGATTGCGTTGTGACCTCACGGGTGGACTGATCGGCTCAGCGTTGATTCGCAGGGCCGACCTTTCGCGAACAGTGATGGACTATCTGGCAGTTTCTGCTCCGGGAAGCGTGACAGTGGCGAGGATGCGCCGCTGTGGCCGAGGAGAAGGAGCGTTTGCCAGCCGCGCCTGGAGCACGGCGAATAACTCGCGGGAGAGGTCCATTACCTCGTTGTCGTCGAGCCACAACGCCATCAGGAGATAGCTCACACCATCGCGGAGATAGTGGATCTCATCGCGCGTGAGTTACCGGTCGAAGTCCACGATCAAACCCGCGAGGAATGCGAAGAACGCTTGGCGGTGATCTTCGACTCTCATCTTGGCGAGATCATCCAAGCTGATCGATGCCGCGGATGTCCGCAAGACGTAGGTTCGTTCGACTGCCCCTCGAACTCGCTGTTCGGCAACGACCGCCCCAGGACGAAGAGCTTCGGGGTAGGCCGCCGGGAGGGCCACGACTCCTCCCCGTACTACGGGCGTGCGCTGGCCTCGCTCCAGGAGACCAAGGACCACCACACCTCCCAGCCGGCAGTCGCGAACGAGGTCTTCGAGCACTCGGCAGAGAAGATGACCGAGCGGCAGCGTGGCCCTGATGGTGACCTCGCCCCCTACCACGTCGGCAAGGACTACGACTCCGACGCTTCCTTCGAAGAATACCTGGGTCTCGATATGGGAGATACCGCCCGAGTCGGCAACCCGCTGGTCGTCACCGGCGCATACGCAATCTCGGGGCCGTAGTCCTGGTCACGAAGTGCCGTGAGCAGGGCCGGAGCAATACCGTTCGGTGGACGCGGTTGGCCACCCAGGGAGCAGATCTATCGCAAGCGAAGCGAGGCACATCCCGCGCCCGCTCGATATCGCCGGCGATCCGCGAGTTATGGGCGTTTCGGGCAGGTCCGTCGCGCCGAGAACCGTCTCGTTCTGGGCGCGCGCCTGTTCCGGCCGACCACGGACTGGAGCCCGTCGTCCGCCGTGCTTACCGCCTCCAGAAGAGTAGGTGCGTCACGCCGCTGGGGCTGGGCACGGACTCGAGGTGGAACCGGTCGAGCAGTTCCTCGTGGGAGGTCCAGAGTCTCTCCCCTCGACCGATCTCGATCGGCGACACGGCGACATGGATGGTGTCGATGATATCGGCGTCGAGGAACTGTCGAACAGTGGCGACGCCGCCCCCAACCCGCACGTCCTTCCCCTCAGCTGCGTCCTTGGCTTGCCGCATCGCCTCCGCGGGGGTCGCATCGAGGAAATGAAACGTGGTGTCGGCCAGCGTGAAGCTGGGTCGGTGATGATGGGTGAGAACGAACACGGGGGTGTGGAAGGGCGGGGTGTCTCCCCACCACCCGTGCCAGTCGAGGTTCTCCCACGGGCCACGCTGCGGCCCGAACTTGTTGCGGCCCATGATCTCGGCACCGATGTTCTGCGTGAAGTCGCGAGTGAAGTAGTCGTCCAGCCCTCGGGATCCGCCGGGCTGGGTTCGGTTCGGCCAGCTCGCGGTGGCGAACGCCCACGAGACCAGGTCGGCCGGGAGGCGGGCGACGCCACCGCCTCGGCGGTCGGCATGTCCGAAGGGCGCATCGAGGCTCTGGCCCTCACC
>JBOGFX010000121.1:0-2756 GCA_050743805.1 Acidimicrobiales bacterium | reverse complement strand
CATCCACCGACGCCGGCCGGAGAGACATTCGGCTGGGTCTCCGAAGCCGAGGCGGAGGAGGCCCCATGGCGTTCAGGGAGGTCACGGTGGTCGAGATACGAGAGCACTCCGGTGCTGGTTGCGCGGTCAGGGTGAACGCACGGTCCCCCGGGCGATCGGCGTCGACCGCAAGACGGCGAGGCGCCACCTCACCGTTGCCGTCCAACTCGGTCTCGACCGCACGGGCGGTGAGGACCAGCTCACCGACGAGCTGATCGGCCGGTTGGTCGAGGCCGTCCGTCCCCAGCGCACGGACGGCCTCGGGGCGGCCTGGCGATCGCTCCTCGCCTAGGAGGCACAGATCAAGAAGTGGGTGAACGACGATCTCACAGTCGTCAAGATCGGGACCCCACCTTCATGCAAGCCGCCCGGGTGCGGGCCAACGATCAAGTGTCGGATGCAAGCCGTCCGTTCAGACGCGAGCGCCTCTGCGATCGCAAGGGCAGAAGCGCCTTGGGCGAGTCCGACTTCGATCACGGTCGTCGCTCGTTCAGTTTCGGCAACGTCGGGCAGGACGTGGGCGTTTGGGAGCGCGACCCGCTCGGACTCACCAGTCCAACGGACGGTACGGTGACCAGCCTCGACCAGTCGGCGCCGTGCAGCCCGGACCTTCTCCAGTACCTCAAGCTCGGCGTTCACCTTCGCTACCCACATCGTGAGGCCGTCGCTCCACCACGTTCCGGCTACACGGTCGTACAGGGGAGGGGCAACCCAAGTGCCAAATGCGCGGCGCGATTGACCTCGGCTATCCGCCGGGCACTCAGCCTGGTGATTCGAGATCGAAGGATGTTGCGTGGCACGGTCGCCAGGTTGTCCAGGTTGACCACGCAGGACCTGGGCATCCCGTCGTCTTCGGTGAGCGGGACTTCGGCGTCGAGCCCTCGAGAGCGGGTGGTGATGTCGGCCACGGTGACTAGGTCCCGCCAGGTGCCGTGGGCGTCCCAGGAGAGCAGAAGGACGGGGTGACGCTGGCCGGGCGGTCGTTCGGCCCACCAGACCTCAGCTCGCCGCACCGGCGGCCTGGTCCTTGTCACTCCAGGCGGTGTTGTCCTCGCCCAAGAGGTCTTTTGCTGCCTCGTCGGCCCACTTGCGTTCGGCGTCGGTGTCAGGCTGTTCCTGGTAGGCGGCTCTGTAGCGTTCCTCGCGCTCTTCGGCCTCAGCTTGGCGCCAACCGCGCCACAACAACTCGGAGACAACCGCGGACCGACTGGCCTCCAGGTCGTGGCGCCGGTGTTCGATCCGGGCCAACAGGTCGGCGGGGAGGCTTACGGTCACCTTCTCGACCCGAGTCATACTTTCAGCGTACTACTTCTCCTACCCCTCCACGAAACCTTTTCGGAGGCGCCTCAATTCCACTACATGGCCATCTACCTGCGCAAACGCGGGACTCCGGACCATCGAGCGTGGTCTTGCAGCCTGACGAGGTAAAGCCCGCGTCAAAGCATTCCGGAGAGAGAGGCGTTGAGAGCTCTGCGGTGTCGATTCCAGCTCAGGGTTCAGTGGGGGAGACGGTGATGATCTGGCCGCGCATTGACGCTTGGGGGCTGGATCCGGCTGTCAGCGGTGAGCAGCGCGGTCTCGTTGTGCTCGACGGCAGCGGCCGGTTCAGCTTGCGCGTCCTTGATGGCGCCGAAGACCATTTCTCGTTCATCGTCGCGCACAGGGTGCCGGCCTACGGGCGACCGTCAGTCTGCGCCAAGGCGGCTTGGCGGCGCAGATGCGCGGCTTGCGCGTGTAGGACAGCGCGAAGGCAGGTCTGCAGCGAGCCACCGCGCTCGCTCGCTGCGGGCCGATCTGCTCCAGGTCGTCGGGCGACACGTCAGGGATGAGAACGTTGGCATGCCGAGACACCGGACCAAGGCTTGTCAGCGTCGCCCCGTCTCGGCATCGTTAGCCGCTGTCACAGGTTGTCGAAGGTTCTCCATGAAGAGGAGCCGATTGTCCCCATGCCGTGGGGACACCCCATCAACGGATAACAGACCACGAGCGACTACTGCCCACTTCGTCGGGAGTTAGATGTCAGCCAGTTCAAACCCGTACGACCCGGAGCCCGGGAACATCGTCATAATCGCTGTCCTGGGATGCCACCGCCATGTCGTTGGCGATCGCCGTCGCGGCGATCCACGAGTCGTTGATCGGCATTCGCTTTCCAGCGTCCCGGAGGGCGAGGCGCAAAGCTGCCCAGGCGTGGGCGACCCTTTCGTCAACCGGTAGGGGATCGAGGGCGGCGACTGCTGACAGCGTCTCCAACCGCTGTGCCCGGGTCGGACCATCCTGTGCTGCGAGAACCCCGAGCCGCAATTCGCCGACGGTGACGACGGACACTGCAAGGCGTTCAGGCGGGCGCGGGGAGAGCGGCCGATCCTGCTCGATGGCGATGAAGAGTGACGTGTCAGCGAGCGCGACCTCACCGTCGAAGCCCTCGCCTGATGGGGTCACTGGATCGGGACGTCGTCGGTCGTGTCAGGCAGGAGATCTGCCAACTCCTGAGTGAGACCGAAATCGGCTCGCCACCGTTCGCTCCCTCGGAAGAAGGCCTCCCGGGCCATCGACTGCGGCCGAGAGGGCAAGGGGAGCAGTTCGGCGACAGGACGGCCGCTGATAGTCACCCTGAGGTGTTCGCCCTGCTCAACTCTACGGAGCACGGCACTGACATCGTTTCGAAGATCCCGTGCAGGAATGTCGGTCATGAAACTAGTGTAGCATCTCTGCTACGG
>JBOGFX010000120.1:0-1699 GCA_050743805.1 Acidimicrobiales bacterium | reverse complement strand
CGGGGTCCGAACATGTCGTCGCTGACGGTGCCGGCCTCGAAGGCGAGGATGTAGCGCTCGATGGCGGCTTCGGTTTTTTTCAGCTCGGCGGTGACGGCGTCGATCTCGTCGCGGTGTTGGCGGGTGCTGGTGGCGACCTGGTTGGTTTTGACGGCGATGGCCCGTTGGATGAGGTCGGGGTCGGCGTAGAAGTTGACGAGGGCTTTGAGCACGGCGGCTTCGAGGACATCGGCGCGGATGCGCTCACCGTCGCAGGCGTCTTTGCCGTAGCGCTGGCGGGTGAAGCAGGCGTAGTAGCGGTAACGGTGACCGCGTCCGGCGGCGGCGACGCCGACGTAGTTGCGTCCGCATCGGGCGCAGGTGATGAGACCGGTGAGGAGGTAGTCGGGGTGGGCGTGGGTCATGCGCCGGTCGTAGCTTTCGCCGCGCTCGGCGAGGACGGCTTGGGCTTTGTCGAACAGGTCGGGGTCGATGAGGGACTCGTCGGGCTGGTGGCAGACGTCGCGGAAGGACACCTCGCCGAGGTAGCTGCGGTTGCGGAGGATGAACAGCACGGCTTGGGGTGACCAGCGTCGGCCGCTTCTGGTCCGGCAGGCATCCGCGTTGAGCTCTCCCGCGATGGTGGCGGCCCCAGCACCGTCGTTGGCGTAACGGGTGAAGATCCGCTCGACGAGGGGGAACTCGCTCTCTTCGATGGCGAGGTGTTTGTCGTCGTCGAGGCGAAGCCCGTAGGGGATGGCCCCGCCGGGCCAGCCCCCTCGGGAGGCCTTTCGTTCCATGCCGGCCACGACCCGGTCGATAATCGTCGCCCGTTCGAACTCGGCGAACACCCCGAGCAGTTGCACCAACATCCGCCCGGTGGGCGTGGAGGTGTCGATGGGCTCGGTGGCCGAGCGGAAAGCGACCCCGGCGGACTCCAGTTCCTCCAAGAGGCCGACGAGAACTTTGAGGGAGCGGGCGAAGCGGTCGACGCGGTAGACGAGGAGGATGTCGTAGCGCCCGAGGCGGGCGTCGCGCAGCGCCTGGTCCAATGCGGGGCGCTCGGCGTAGGCGCCGGAGAACTGGTCGGTGTAGGTCTTGACGTGCTCCCAGCCCGGTTGGCTGGTGACGAACGCTGCGAGGCGGGTCTCTTGGGCGCCGAGGGAGAACGGCTGGTGCTCTTCGTCGGTCGAGATGCGCAGGTAGCAGGCGACCCGGGTGACCCCACCCCCGGCCCCGAGGAGGGTCGGGGGCGCTGCTGCTGCTCGTCGTTTCGTGGTCATGGGTTCCTCCGGTCTTCCCGGGTCGGTCCGGTCGGCGAGAGGAGACCTCGATGCCCCGGCCGTGTCAAGGCGCCGCTCGGGCCGGCCCGTCGCGCCCGTCCCGGCGTTGCTCGGCTTCGGCGAGGAGGCCGGCGAGCGCCTCGACGGCCCGTTCCTCTTGTTCGGGGGTCATCGGGACATAGGTGGGCGGGAGGAGCCGGACGTCGCTGGCGGGATGGCGCCGCCCGCCCGGCCGTGGATTAGGACTGAGGGCACCGTCGTCCGTCACCGGTCCGGCGCCTTGCGCCACGCGACGAGGTCCTCATGCGCGGTGACGAGGCGGGGCACGCCCCGGCCCCGGGCCTTGCGGACCTGTTCGAGGGCGAAGAACGAGGCTCGGGGGACGATCTCATCGCCGCGTAGCCCGCAGAGGAGGGCGACGTTGCGCTCGTAGAGGA
>JBOGFX010000119.1:0-16812 GCA_050743805.1 Acidimicrobiales bacterium | reverse complement strand
GCCCACGAGAGCGAGCACAACGAGTCCCCCGACTATCAGAATCCTTTTGAGGAGCCGCCGACGGCCGCGTCCCGCGGCGGGTGGCCGTCGTTTGTGTGCCGCGTGTCTCGGACCCGAAGGCGGCGCGTCGCAAGCACCCTGTTGTGCGCCGGCATTGCGCGGCGCTACCTGATCGTCCGGAGGCACCGAAGCTCGACGGTCCCGGCCCGTGCTCAGGCCGGGAGCGGGCCGGCGTCGTCGAAGCCCTGGCGAATCCCCTTGCCGGCGCGCTCGATGAGTTGCTCGGGCTCATAGATCATCCAGTAGGCGTTGCGGGCATGTTTGCGCGCGCGGTCGCGGCACACCCTTGCCAAGACGGCGGGGTCGTCGCACTCGTCTTCGTGCACGAAGACCTCGAGGATGGGCGTGGAGGTGAGCAGCTGGGCGAGCATGATCCCCTGGGACGCCTCATGAGCACAGGTCTTGTCGATTGGCGCACGACCCGCCATCCCGATTGCCACCACGATCGAGCAACGATCGTTCTCGATGAGCTGCTTTGCGGCCAAAGCCAGATCCTTGAAGCCTGGGACCGTGCGCCGCACGGTGCAGAAGCGCCCGCCGAACCCCGGACACTCGGACAGCTCTTCGAGGGCCTCGGCGCCCATGTCGAAGCGGGCGAACATCGTGTCGACGATCCCTATCGAGTCCATCGTCGGATTCTCGCATCAAAGAGGATCGAAGAGCACGGCACGAGGCTGCAGTCGGTCAGGTGGCGCTGGTGACGGTCCCGTGTTCTCTGCACCGTGCTGACCAGCTCATGGGCTGGACAGTCACCGCCATCTTGATCCCACAGCTGGGGCAGAAGCGAGGGGGGTCCAGAGGATCCCGGCGGCAATCTTGGCAGCGTTCTTTGAGCTTGCCGCATCCACTGCAGTAGGGACCGGCGATGCTCATTGCGCTTCAGAAAGCTGCTCCAAGGGCGCCGACCGGCATCCTTAGGTCTTCGAGCATCTTGAGGTCTGCCGCTGGCTCGCGCCCCAGGGTGGTCAGGTAATTGCCGACGATGAGGGCGTTTATCCCGGCGGTCATCCCCATGGCCTGGAGCTCACGGAGGGTTACCTCACGGCCGCCCGCGTAGCGAAGGATCGCAGACGGAAGCGCGAGACGAAAGATCGCGATCCAGCGGATCGCCTCCCAAGGAGCAAGCGGCCGGCGTCCCATGAGAGGGGTCCCGGGTCGTGGGTTCAAGAAGTTGAGTGGGACTTCCTCGGGCTCGAGCACTTGAAGCTGCCCCACGAGCTCGAGCCTTTGTTCGTGGCTTTCGCCCATCCCGAGGAGGACCCCGCAGCAAAGCTCCATGCCGGCATCGCGCACGAAGCGGCAGGTCTGCACCCGTTCCTGCCAGCTGTGCGTGGTGACGACCCGGGGGAAGAAGGAGCGGGCGGTCTCCAGGTTGTGGTTGTAACGATGTACCCCGGCTCTGGCCAGACGTGCAGCCTGGCTCTGGGTGAGGATGCCGGCGCTGACGGCGACCCTGAGTCCCGTGGCTTCATGTACCAGAGGTACGAGCGCTTCGATCCGCGAGAGGATCCGTTCGTTCGGGCCACGGACCGCAAGCACGATGCAGAACTCTGAAGCTCCTGTCTGCGCGCTCTGACGAGCCGCTTCCAGCACTTCTTCGGTTTGGAGAAATGGGGTTGCCTTGACCGGCGTCTCGAAGCGGGAAGATTGGGCGCAGAAATGGCAGTCCTCGGGACACCCCCCCGTCTTGACCGAAAGGATCCCCTCCATCTCAACGGTGGGGCCGCCCCAAGCGAGGCGCACCTCGTGGGCCAAGGCAGCGAGGGCCACAACGTTGTCGTCGCCCAGGCGAGAGAGAGCAGCCAGCTCGGCACCTTCCAGCTTGCGTCCTTCGTCGAGCAGGGAGGCACCGGCCAGGGCCAAGAGTTTGCGCGCCGAGCTCTTGGTGCTCAGGGTGACCCTGGTCTCCTCGGGCGAGTCGCCGGCCACAGCTGTGCGAGGTTACTCAGCTGCACGAGGCTCAATGTCCGCGCACGCCCGACGACCCTCGACCATTAGGACATGGGGGATGACCGAGACCTCCGGACCAGCCTCCGGCCCCAGGTGGGCCCCGGGGCCCGCTGTGCGAGTGCTTGTCACCGAGGGGACCGCCACGGCCTTCTCGCAGAGCGTTGCCTCCCGGTTCCCAGGCACCGAGCTGGTGGGCGTGCGTCCGGATGGCTCACTGTTCGTGCAGGCCGATGGCCCCGTCCCCTTTGCCGATGCGCTCGACATCGAGATCGTCTGGGTCACCTCGGACCTCTACGAGGGTGACCGGAGGATCTACAGACCCTTTTACGACCTGGTCCGCAGGCTCGACAAGCTCAGGTGGTTCCAGTCGGCCGCGGCCGGTTTCGACGCTCCCCTCTTTGGGGAGCTGATCCGCAGGGGTGTGCTCTTCACCAAGTCCGACGTCCACAGCATCCCGATCTCCGAGTACGTGCTGCGGTCGGCACTCGATCACGTCCAACGGGCTGGCCGATGGAGGGAGGCTCAAGAGGCGTGCCGCTGGGATCGCCACGAGTTCAGCGAGGTATTCGGCGGGTGCTGGGTGGTTGTGGGCTTTGGCTCGATCGGTTCGCGGGTGGCCCAGCTGGCCTCGTCGTTGGGTGCGCGGGTCATCGGGGTCAGACGGAGGGCTATCGGGACCACCCAGGGTGTCGAGGTGGTCACGCCCGAGGCCCTTAGCCGGGTGCTCCCGGTGGCCGACGTGGTCGTGCTGACGGCGCCTGCCAACTCCTCGACCGCCCACATGGTCGACCGTGCGTTTCTGGCCGCGATGAAGCCCAGCGCCTTGCTCATCAACATCGGCCGGGGTTCAGTGGTCGACGAGGACGCTCTCCTGGAGGCTCTCGACGCCGGCCAGCTCGATGCGTGCGTGCTCGATGTGTTCGAGCACGAGCCCCTGGCCCCCGAAAGCCCGCTGTGGCGGCACCCCAGGATGACCGTGACCCCACACAACTCGGCATCGAGCCCTGCTCGCATGGAGCGCTCTGCCGAACTCTTCTGTGAGAACCTCGGCCGTCTCATGGGCGGTTGTCCGCTCTTGAACGAGGTGACCGTTAGCGATCTCGATTAACCAGGGTGGTCGTCCTATTCGAAGTCGAGCTCGAGCCTCTTTGCCAGAGTCCCAGGGAGTTCGGTCCGTACACGTGGGAGCGCCTCGGGATGGTGCTCAGCCAAGAACCCGATCAGCTTCTCGCGCACCTCGCATTGCAGGTCCCACGAGGCAGGACTCGAAGGTGAGCTCATCATGGCTCGAAGCTGGATCGTGGATGGGCCGGTGTCAGACACCTGAAGGTTCCAAACGTTGCCGTCCCAGTTCGGGGACTCCTTCAGGATCTCGTGGAGCTGGTCGCGTATGGCCTGCACCGGAGCCGTGTGATCCACCTCCAGGTAGACCCAGCCGATGATGTCTGCCGTCGAGCGCGTCCAGTTCTCGAAGGAGTTCTCGACAAAGTACGAGATCGGCAGAATGAGGCGGCGCAGGTTCCAGATACGGACCACCACGTAGGTGAGGGCTATCTCCTCGACACGTCCCCACTGGCCCTCGACCACCACCACGTCATCGACGCGTATCGGTTGGCTGAACGCGATCTGAAGGCCGGCGACGACGTTGGTCACGATCGGGCGGGCCGAGATGCCCGCGATCAACCCGACGATGCCGGCAGAGGCGAGGAGGCTGGCTCCGGCGATGCGGACCTCTTGGAAGCTGAGCAAGCAGACCGCTATCGCTATCACCGCGACGACGACGATCGTCACCCTGCGAAGCACGATGATCTGGGTGTGCAGCTGGCGCGCCCTCAAGTTGTCTGCAACGTCGAGACGGTGCCTGGCGAGCACCACGTCTTCGAAGACGTATGTGAGCCGTACGATCAGAAACGCCACAGAGCAGATGATCCCGATGGCAATTCCATGGAGCAGGCCGGAACGGACGTCAGGATCGAAATGGGTGGCAGCGATCGCGATCTCCGCCGCGACGAGGGGGGCGATGATGCTCGTCGGCACCGAGGCGTTCTTGACCAACGAGCGGGCAAAGTGCCGACCTGGAGATCTCAGGCCATGGCGGATCGCTGCGAACCCGACCGTGTGACCGACGATCGTGGCTCCGACTGCGGCTAGGACGATGCCAACAGCGAGAGCCGGAAAGGCATCGGAGGACCCGTGGCTGTTGGCGGATATGAGGATGGGGAGCATGCCGTGTGGAGTGCGATCGGTCCCGGAGCGCTCGGTGAGCGCAGCACCGATGCCACCAGTCTACGGGCCGGGCTTTGCGAGCAGCCTGCTGGACAGCGGGCTCACTGTGCTCGCGGCCGTTACCGCCGCATCGACGCACCGGCGCTCTCCCGCGACCACCATGTACTCGTGGTTGCGCAGGTGGGAGATCACACCCACTCGCTCGCCAAGGGGGTTGTGGATCCCGATCCGAGCGCCGACGTAGCGGGCAGACTCGAAGCTCAAGGTCGCCACGGCATCTTTCTGCGCGCACATGGCGACCAGCTCGTCAAGGGATAGCCACGATTCATCGTTGTAGGAGAGCACGAGCAAGGAGCAGTCGAGCTGGCCCACCAGTTTCGCGAGGGCTTCTGGCATTGATCTCTTGGAGTTGAAGACGCTCTTGGTGTTCTCGGATCTGGAGTCCTGGCGCTTGCACGCGACGCCGTAGTGCTCCGGTGCATCCCAGGCGATCAGTGTCTCCCATACGTGGTAGTTGGTGAAATAGCGGTGCTGGTTGTAGGGAGGATCAAGGTATGTGAAGTCGAAGCCCCCCAGCTTGGGCGCGATTGCGCACGCGTCTGCGCGGATGGCGGTGCCCGGGCCATCCAACAGCTCGGGAACTCTCAGCTCGAGTGCCCTGAAGGAGCGGGGGGCCCATTGTTTCACGTAGGCCATCTGGACCCCGGTTGTCGAATCGACTCGGTCGGCCGCTTCGAGAAGGCTGGTCAGGAGGATGGGGTAGAGGGGGCTATGGGAAAAGTCCGCTTCGATGCTGTCACGTATGGCGTCGATTCGCTCACCGTTGAAAGGCTGGAAAAAACGTGAGAGCTCGCAAAATGTCTCGGTCACGTACCCCCGCACGGGCGTGAGGTGCGACAGGTGCTCGAGTGCGGCAGTGAGCTCGTCCCGGTCGGTCGAGGATCCGTCCGTGGCTACGTAGCAGCGGGCAAAGGCCTCGGAATACCGCGCGGCGTCGACGGCGGTGACCGTCGCTCCCGTACGCTTGATTGCCTGGGCGACGCGCGTGGTGCCGGTGAACATGTCGAGCGCGGTCCTGGCGCCGACGGCCGAGGCCATGGCGGCGATGACCGGGACCAGCCGCCTCTTGGAGCCCAAGTACTTGATCAGCGCTGTTCCTTGATCGGGATGGATTGGGGGAAGCTGAAGAAGTTGTCGGGATCCACCTTGGTCTTGACGTCGATCAGCCGCGGGAGGTTCGTTCCGTAATACGCCTGCTCAAACTCCGAGAGGGTGGGGTCCACGTAGTTCTGGTAGGCGCCGCTTGTGTAGGGAGCCATGGCCTGAGCGGCCGAAGCGAGCCAGGAGCTGGCCGCTCCCGCCGCGGAGGTGTCCGCCCAAGTGGCTGTCATCTGAATGCCTGCGATCACCTCACGATGTACGAACGCGCTGGCCGATGGAGCGACCCGGCTGATGGCTCCGCCATAGGAGTCGAACAAGAAGGCGCAGCCGACGTCGGGGGCTTGGCTCGCTGCGGCGGCGAGAGCGTTCTTGGCCGCTGCGAGGCCACTAGAAGTGAGCGGTTCGAACACGAAGGTCGACTTGGCAGAGAAGGTGGATCTTGCGAGCGTCCCCGCCGAGTTCTGGCTCGGTAGGTGACAGGCCTCCGCACTCAGCCCTTCGCATCCAGCCTCGATGAACATCGTGTCGAGATAGCCCTTGGCCGCTGTGAACCTGCTCGATGGTGGCGCTCCGGCGCCGATGACCAGCTGGTCGACCAAGGTCGCGAGGCCCGCTGTGCCACCGGCAAAGACGCCGGTCACCTTGAGGGCGAGGTTGCCCGCCGAGACGAGCTGGCAGTTGGACCACAGCTCGTTGGGTGCCGACCTGATCCAGTTCTGCCCCCAGGACGTCTTCGCTGGTATCGAAGGGCCAATCCAATGTGAAGATCGCCAGTTGTTGAGGGATCGGATGGATCGTGAAGTGGAGCTTGGTGACTATCCCGAAGTTGCCGCCGCCACCGCCCTTGGACGCCCAGAAGAGGTCAGAGTGGGTGCTCTGGCTCACATCGACGATGCTCGCATCGGCTGCGATCATGCGGAGGGATCCCAAGTTGTCGCATGTCAACCCATATAGACGGTCGAAGACTCCTATGCCGCCGCCGAGGGTGAGCCCCGCGATGCCCACCGTGGGGCAGCTTCCACCCGGAAGCAGGACGCCCGCTGAACCCAGGGCCTGGTAGATGTCGATGAGCCGCGCGCCTGCCCCGACGGACGCGCTGGTGCCGCTCGTCGTGACGTCATTGATCGCGGAGACGTCTATGACCAGACCATCTGGAACGGTCGAGTAGCCCGCGTAGCTGTGGCCTCCGGCGCGGGCGGCAACACTTACCTTGTTGTGTCTGGCAAAGTCGACGCACCTCTGGACGTCGCTGGTGTCGGCGCACATTGCGATCGCGGAGGGATCGATCGAATCGAAGAGAGGGTCGAAGAGCTCCTTGGCGATGCCATGGCGCGGAACGCCGCGGGTGATCAAGCTCCCCTTCAACCGCGCGGCGAGCTGTCCCCAAGGCGGTGGGCCCTTGGTGGCGTGGTGGATCGCCCTTTTGTGTCCTGGTGCGTCCGGGGCGCAGCCGCCGAGCAAGGCGGCTCCCACCGACAAGCCCACGGCCCCAGCCCCGGCAAGCAGCTCTCGCCTGCTGAGCCGGGTCACCACCCTGAGCCCCCAGGACCGCCTCCATGGGCTTGGGGCGCACCTAGGTCACATTTCTTGGCCATTTGAGTTCCCAAGCAAACGTTCGGGTGGTAGAACAACCTCGTGAGCGTTCCCTCGGGCTCGACGTTCGGCCTGACAGAGCTGTCCGCCCGAAGCGGGGTGCCCGTTCCCACGATCCACCATTACCGCAAGCTGGGTCTGCTGCCAGGGATAGGCCGGTTCGCAGGGAACCGCTTCGCCTACGACGAGCGCCATGTCGCGGCCCTGGGGGCCATCCGGGCGCTGCGAGCTCACCACGTCCCCCTGGTCACCGTTGGCCGCGTCCTCCCCGGGCTCTTGGAAAGCCCAGGTGAGCTGTTCTCCGGAGAGCGCTGGCAGGAGCTGATCGCGGACGGGCCCGGGCGAGACGGCCAGCTGGCGCTCGCCAGCCTGCTCGACTCGGCTCGCGATCTGTTCGCGGCCGAGGGCTATGACGCCGTATCGGTAGGGCAGATCTGCGACACGGCCGGGGTTGCCAAGGGCACCTTCTACCGCTACTTCGACTCCAAGGACGCCGTCTTCATGGCTGCTGCCCGGTCCACCGTCGAGGCTGTCGGGCGCCAGCTGGATCGGGGCAAGGGAGCCTTGAGCGAGACCGAGGCCCTCTGTGAGCTGGAGAGGTTCCTGGCCCCCTTCGTGCCCCTGCTTTTGGAGGCCGCAACCCGAGAGCTTCGAGAGGAGCCTTCTCCAGGGGTAGTGGCTTCGGTCGCTCAGGGTCTCGCTGCGAGGCTGGTCCCGCGCTTGGGGTCTCAGGGGTCCCGGACGGTGTCTTCGGCGGCCCGGGTGGTCGAGCGGGTCATCCTGACGCTGGTGCGCCCGGCGCTGGGCCTTCGGTCGTTCTGAGCGCAAGGCTCTTGTCGGCGATCCTCGCCGACATCGTTCTCCTGCCTGCCGGGGGTCTCGTGGCAGTCCCAAAAGAGCTAGGTACCTGCGGCCCTGTTTGAGCTTGGCGTGGGCTGGAAGGCTGCGTCGCCCTCGGGGTGAGGCGACCCGTGCAAGCGATCGTTCGGGGGCTGTTTGCTCGAGCTGTCCTTGACTGCGTTCCCCAGCACGTATAACAAGGTAGACCACTGGTCACCGGAGCTATACGTGAGGAGCGTTTGGGGTTGGCATCACCAGTTACGCGAGACGCAAGCGCGCCACCGTTCGCCGTCGCGGACATCACGGGTCAAGCAGCCTCCGAGAACTTTCCGGTCGCTTCGCGCGTCTTGCCTCGCGCGCTGAGACAGCATCTGCTCAACATCTACGGATTTGCGCGACTGATCGACGACATCGGTGACGAGGCTCCGGGCGATCGAAACAATCAGCTCGACTGGGCGGTGACCGAGTTACGTCTATGTGCGGAGCAGCGGTCTCGTCATCCGTTGTTCTTGCCTCTTGGGCGAACCATAGCGACCTTCGACATGGATCTTCGCCCATTCTTGGACCTGATCGAGGCGAACCGCATGGATCAGGTGGTCACCCGCTACGAGACATTCGAGGATCTCGTCGGTTACTGCATGAAGTCCGCGGCGCCCGTCGGGCGTCTTGTCTTGAGAGTGCTAGGTCGTGACGACGATGAACGAGTGGCCTTGTCTGACCGGGTCTGCATAGGTCTCCAAGTGGTCGAGCACATTCAGGACGTGGGCGAGGACTTTTCTATGGGTCGCGTCTACATTCCTTTAGCCGACCTCACCAGCGCCGGCTGTTCTCCCGAAGGATTGACCCAGCTCGGCAACAGGCAAGCTCTTTGCCGCGCCGTTCAGATCGAAGTGCAGCGCGCCAGGGAGCTTCTGGCATCTGGGCCTTCGCTCGCAGCGACCCTGCCCCTGCGAGCGCGCGTCGCAGTAGCTGCATTTGGTGCCGGGGGTGAGTCGGCCTTGGATGCCGTCGAGGCCGCTTCCTTCGACGTGATCTCGAAGCGATGCAAGTCAAGCTCCCGGCGCTTCGCTTATCGTTGGCTGCAAGCGCTCGCCTACCGAGGCCACCGATGACTGTTGCTCAGGCATATGACGAGTGCGAGGCGATCACGCGCCGAGAGGCGAGGAACTTCGCATATGGGATCCGGTTGCTTCGAGGCCCTGAGCGCCGGGCGCTGTCAGCGGTTTACGCGTTGGCGAGGCGCATTGACGACATCGGTGACGGTTCTGCAAGCGGTGACGACAAGCTCTTGGCCCTGGAGCGAGTGCGTGCGGACGTCACCGCGATCGAAACTTCGAGTGACCCCGTGCTGGTCGCAGTTCGCGATTCTGCAGCCCGCTACGGGCTCCCAATGCTGGCGTTCTGCGAGCTGATAGATGGCTGCGAGATGGACGTGACGGGGACCAGGTACGAGACCATCGATGATCTGGTTGTTTACTGCCGCAGGGTGGCCGGAACGATCGGACGCCTGTCACTTTGCGTCTTCGGGTCCGGCGCCCACGAGGGAGCGGTGTCGATGGCAGACGACCTGGGCGTCGCTCTTCAGTTGACCAACATCCTGCGTGATCTGGTCGAGGACCGCGCGAATGGTCGGATCTATCTGCCAGTGGCCGACGCCAGGGCGGTGGGGTGTCCCGAGGACCTGAGCGGTCCCCATGGACCGCTTGCTGACCTGGTCTCCTTCGAATGCTCCCGAGCGCGTTCGTGGTTTGCCAAGGGCATGCAGCTTCTGCCCCTGCTCGACCACCGCAGCCGCGCTTGCGTCGGGGCGATGGCGGGCATCTACCGGCGCTTGCTCCAGCGCATCGAAGCGGACCCGGCATCGGTCTTGGCTGGGCGGATCTCGGTCCCCGCGCCCAAGAAGGTCATCCTCGCGGCGAGGGCCATCGCGGGGCGGATTTCGTGAGGCGGGCCGATGTCGTGGTGATCGGTGGGGGCCTGGCAGGGATCGAGACAGCGCTCTGTGTCGCCAGAGGTGGCGGGCGAGTCCTGTTGATCGAGCGCCGAGCGAGGCTCGGTGGGCTCACGTGGTCCTTCCAACGCAAGGGTCGTTGGTTTGACAACGGCCAGCATGTGTTCCTGCGTTGCTGCAGCTCGTATCTGGCATTCTTGGATGCGATCGGTGCGGCCGACCAGGTGCAGCTTCAGCCGCATCTCGATATTCCCGTGTTGGCCCCGGGCGGGCGCATGGCGAGGATCTCTAGATCGTCGCTCCCGGCGCCTCTACACCTGGTTGGCTCGCTTGCGCGCTACAGCCATCTCTCGGTGATTGAACGCCTCCGCCTGGGTCGAGCTGCGGTCGCCCTCAAGCGGTTGAAGGTGGACGACCCTTCGCTTGACGAGGGGGCGTTCGGGTCCTGGCTTTCCGCCCACGGACAGAACGCAGCGGCCATCGCGGACTTGTGGAACCTGATCACGTTGCCCACCCTGAACATCGATGCCGACTCGGCCTCCCTACAGCTCGCCGCGATGGTGTTCCGTACCGGGCTGATCGATCGCAACGACGCGGGTGACATCGGGTGGTCCAGGGTGCCACTGTCGGTCCTCCATGGCGACAACGCTGCGACCACGCTGGAGAAAGCCGGCGTCAAGGTGTTGCTCTCCACTCAGGTGACCTCGGTCGACAAGGAGGCCAACGGCCGTTTCGCTGTCGGCGCGGGTGACCTCGTCGAGGCTGGGGCGGTGGTCATTGCCACGCCCCCCGAGCAGGCCGAGGGCCTCCTCGGAGATGGCGTGCTCGGCAATGTGCAGGCTCTGGGTCAATCCCCGATCTTGAACGTCCACCTGGTATTCGACCGCAAGGTGACGGACCTGGAGATGTTCGCGTGCGTGCGATCACCGGTGCAGTTCGTCTTCGATCGGACGGCGACCGCGCATTTCGGGTCGGAGGGGCCTCGCGCCGACGAGCAGTGCCTGTCCATCTCGGTCTCGGGTGCTGACGCGGTGATAGGCCAGAGGCCCGAGGAGCTGATCTCGACCTACCGCGAGGCCCTGTCAGAGGTGCTTCCCGAGGTGGGACGTGCTGGCCTCGTCGACGCTGTAGTCACCCGAGAGCGCTCCGCGACGTTTCGCGCGTCGCCAGGTTCGGGTTCGCTTCGCCCACGCCCAGGTACTGCTGCCGACCGCGTCTTTGTTGCCGGCGCGTGGTGTGACACCGGCTGGCCTGCGACCATGGAAGGGGCGGTGCGCAGCGGTCGCGCCGCGGGGTCGGCCGCCCTCGCTCGCCTGGGCACAGGGGGGGGCTCTCGCGATCTCCTAGCCGAGGTCGCCTCGTGAGCTCCGCCGATTGGGACCGGGCTCAAGAGGCGATCGCGGCAGCCAATCAGGTGGTGCGCCCGACGCTCGAGGCAGCCGTGGGCCGGCTCGAGCCCCAGCTCGGTGAGCCCGCGCTCTTCCATTTGGCAGGCGGGGGCAAGGGGGTGCGGGGCGCCCTGACGGTCGTGGCCTGCCAGGCATCGGGCGGGACCCCGAACGACGCCGTCCTCGGCGCCGTCGCAGTGGAGCTGGTCCACAACTACTCGCTGATACACGACGACATCATCGACAAGGACACCGAGCGCAGGCACCGACCGACGGTCTGGTGGCGTTTCGGGCTGGGCAGGGCGATCGTCGTCGGCGACGCGCTTGCGGCCCTCTCGCTCCAAGTCCTCTTGGAAGACCCCCGCCCGCAGCGCGTGCGCGGAGCACAGGCGCTCGCCGAGGCCACCAGTCAGATGATCGAGGGTCAGGCGGCCGACATGGCATTCGAGTCCGAGCGCTCGGTGAGCGTGGAGGATTGCCTGAGGATGGAAGAGGCCAAGACGGCGGCTTTGATGGCATGCGCGTGCGGGATGGGCGGGATCCTGGCCACGGCCGACGATGCGACCATCAAGGCCCTTTTTTCTTTCGGAAAGCACTTGGGGGTGTCGTTCCAGGCGATCGACGATGTGCTCGGGATCTGGGGGGACCCCGAAAAGACGGGAAAACCGGTCGGGAGCGACTTGCTCGCCCACAAGCAGAGCCTCCCGGTTGTTGTCGCACTCAGCATGGGCGACGGAGACCTGCAAGCTCGGTTGCAAGGCAACGTGACCGAGGCCGATGTCGCCGAGCTCGCGGCTCGTATCGAGTCAACCGGTGCACGCGCCGAGGTGACCCAGATCTCCGAGCGCGCTTTGGCCGAGGCACTCGGCGCCCTGGAGTCGGCGCATCTTGTCGGCGAGCATCAGGAACGACTCGCGGCCATCGCGCGCTTCGTGATCGAGAGGGATCGATGACCGTCCGCGAGGCCACGTCTGCCGGTTTCGCCCAAAGGGTGAGGGACACCGTTATCAACGGAAGCCTTGCTCTTACCAAGATGCGCGACGCGGACGGCTACTGGAAGGGTGAGCTCGAGACCAACGTGACCATGGACGCGGAGGACCTTCTGCTGCGCGAGTTCCTCGGTGTTCGAGACGAAGAGGTGACCGCGGCGTCGGCCAGGTGGATCCGATCCAAACAACGAGAGGACGGAACCTGGGCGAACTTCTTCGGGGGGCCTCCTGAGCTCTCCACCACCGTCGAGGCCTATGTCGCCCTCCGCCTGGCGGGGGACGAGCCGAGCGCACCTCACATGGAGCGGGCGTCCCGATACGTGCGGTCCCAAGGGGGACTCGAGGCCACCAGAGCGTTCACCCGCATCTGGCTGGCACTCTTCGGTCTATGGGAGTGGGGGGAGCTCCCCGTCATCCCGGTGGAGATGGTGCTCCTTCCGCGATGGTTCCCCCTCAACATCTATGACTTCGCCTGCTGGGCGCGTCAGACGGTCGTCGCCTTGAGCATCGTCTCCGCGTACCGCCCTGCGCACCCCATCGACATCTCGATCGACGAGCTCAAGAGCGGGGTGCCGAGGCCACTGCAGCCCTCTCTCTCCAGCTGGAGGGGACGCTTTGCAGCCTTGGACCGGTTGCTGCACCGCTATGAGCGGCGCCCTATCGCCTGGCTGAGGCGCATGGCGATGGTGAAGGCAGAGCGCTGGATAGTCGCGCACCAGGAGAACGACGGCTGCTGGGGTGGGATCCAACCACCTTGGGTGTACTCACTCATCGCTTTGTCTCTCAGGGGCTATTCCCTCGAACACCCTGTGATAGAAGCAGGTATCAAGGGAATCGACAGCTTCACCGTCACCGACTCGTTCTCGCGTCGGCTGGAGGCCTGCCAATCACCAGTCTGGGACACGGCCCTCGCGATGATCGCTCTGGCCGATGCCGGAGCGCCACCCGATGAGGACGCCCTGTCGAGCTCTGCGGCGTGGTTGGTGGAAGAGGAGGTCTCAAAACGCGGCGATTGGAGCATCCGACGAGAAAACCTCGAGCCGGGTGGATGGGCGTTCGAGTTCGAGAACGACTGGTACCCAGACATCGACGACACCGCCGAGGTGGTTCTCGCCCTCCTCCGCAGTGATCGAGCCGATCACCCATCGGTGTCGCGTGGAGTGGACTGGGTGCTTGGCATGCAATGCGCCGACGGGGGTTGGGCGGCCTTCGACGCGGATAACACACGGGCCCTGTGCAGAGAGCTTCCGTTCTGCGACTTCGGCGAACTGATTGACCCACCCAGCGCGGACGTGACCGCGCATGTCTTGGAGATGCTCGCGGCCTTGGGACACCGCTCCCAGGCGACCGAACGCGGGGTGCGCTGGCTTTTGAACGCCCAAGAAGAGGACGGCTCGTGGTTCGGTCGCTGGGGCGCAAACTACGTCTATGGCACCGGGGCCGCGATCGTGGCCTTAGTCGCGTCCGGGCTCGGTCGCGAGGATCCCGCCATCACCCGGGCGGTCGCATGGCTCGCTCGACACCAGAACCCCGATGGTGGCTTTGGCGAGGACCTGCGCTCCTACGAGGACCCCGCCTGGCGCGGACGTGGCACCTCCACTCCATCGCAGACGGCCTGGGCTCTTCAAGGCCTTGAGGCCGCCGGCGAGCGCGAGGTCTCAAAGGCAGCTGCCGGGTTCTTGGTCGAATCCCAGATGCCCGACGGCACCTGGGAGGAGCCGTTGTTCACCGGCACGGGGTTCCCGGGCGCCTTTTACATCAATTACCACCTTTACCGGCAGGTCTTCCCCGTTTCCGCGCTGGGTCGCTATTTGAGAACGCAAGGCGACGATGGCTGAGCTCTCGATCTTCTGCGCCCTCCGCATCGAGCGCCTCGCACTCGGTCGGGCGACGCTGGTCGGGATGGGTCCCGAGCGCGCGAAGCGCGCATCGCTCGGCCGGCTCGAGGATGGTGCGGCATACGCTGTCTGCGGGGTGTCGGGCGGGTTGAGGGTCGGGGTGTCGGCGGGCGATGTCGTGGTGGCCGATGAGCTCAGGAACGAAGACGGCCAGGTCCGGCGGCTCCCCTCAGCCCGGCTGGTCGCCTCCGAGTTGTCACAGGCCGGTCTCAAGGTCCACGTCGGCCCCTTGGTGTCCATCTCTCACTTCGCCAATGCACGAGAGCGCTCGGCTCTTGGCGAGCGAGGTGCCCTGGCGGTCGACATGGAGTCGTTTTGGTTGGCAGAGCGCCTCGGTGATCACCCGTTGGCGGTCGTCAGGACGATCGCGGACTGTCTCGACAACGGGCCTGTGTCCGGTGCGCTGCCTTCTCTGCGCGCGTTGCGAAGGGTGCGCCCAGCGCTTGAGGCCTGGGCGCGCACCATTGGGCCTCTTCGAGTGATGCTCGCATCGCCACGTTCGTTCTGCGCGGGCGTGGAGAGAGCGATCGAGATCGTCGAGCGAGCGATCGGTCGGTTCGGTCCGCCTGTCTATGTGAGGCGACAGATCGTCCACAACGCGCATGTGGTGTCAGAGCTCGAAGAGCGCGGGGCGGTGTTCGTTAACGAGCTCGACGAGGTTCCAGAGGGGGCCACCGTGGTGCTCGCGGCTCACGGCGTCTCCCCGGAGGTGAGAATGCAAGCGGAGCGCCGTCCGAGTCTTTCGGTGATCGACGCGACGTGCCCCCTGGTTGCCAAGGTGCACCACGAGGCCCGGCGATTCGCATCTCAAGCTCGGCGCATCGTGCTCATCGGTCACGCGGGCCACGAGGAGGTAGTGGGCACGATGGGGGAGGTGCCTGGCGGTATCGATCTGGTTCAGGGCTTGTCAGACGTCGCTGGTCTCGACTACCCGCCGGGCTCCAAGGTCGCATACCTCACCCAGACCACTCTGGCGGTCGACGAGACGGCCCAGATCATCGACGCTCTCGGCGATCGCTTCGACGACCTTGTTGGTCCTAGCGCCGACGACATCTGTTACGCCAGCCAGAACCGCCAGGACGCGGTGCGCGAGCTGGCGGGTTGCACGGACCTCGTGCTCGTGGTGGGGTCGGCTAATTCGTCTAACACCGCCCGTCTCGTGGAGGTCGCTCGGCGCGAGGGGACCCGCGCCGAGCTGGTGGAGGACGCGGGAGACCTGCGCCTCTCGTGGTTGAACAGCGCAAGGGTTGTAGGAGTGACCGCCGGCGCGTCCGCGCCTGAGTCCCTGGTCAAAGACTTGGTCGAGGTGCTCCGCTCGCTCGGGGCAAACTCGGTCGAGGAACTGGCAGCGAAAGAAGAAACCGTCCATTTCACACTTCCCCAAAAGGTGCGTTGATGCCTATACCGCTCAGACAGAACATGAGAATCGGAGCGCATTTGCTCCGCAACAAGTTGGCTCGAAAGAAGTACTACCCGTTCTTGGTGGAGGTGGAGCCGCTGTTCGCCTGCAACCTTGCCTGCCCGGGGTGCGGGAAGATCCAGCACCCCACTGACATCTTGCGCAAACGGCTTTCGGTCGACGACATCGTCGGTGCCGTCGAGGAGAGCGGCACGCCGATGGTGTCCATCGCGGGCGGGGAGCCGTTGCTTCACCCCCAGATTGACAAGATCGTAGAGGCGCTCATAAAGCGCAAGATCTACGTCTATCTGTGCACCAACGCGGTCCTCCTGCGCCGGAGGCTCGATCGCTTCCAGCCGTCGCACTTCTTTTCCTGGGTGGTCCACGTCGACGGACTGGGGGAGCGCCACGATGAGGCCGTTGATCGCGTGGGTGTCTTCGACGAGGTCGTCGCGGCGATCAAAGAAGCAAAGGCGAAGGGCTTCCGGGTCACCACTAACTCGACCTTCTTCAATACCGACTCGCCCAAGACCGTGAGAGATGTCCTCGACTTTCTGAACGACGATCTGCAGGTGGACGCCATGATGATCTCGCCTGCCTTCGCGTACGAGAAGGCCCCAGACCAGGAGCACTTCATGGGGGTCGCCCAGACTCGCAAGTTGTTCTCAGAGGCCTTCGCCGAGAAACGCCGCAAGCGCTGGCGTCTGAACCACTCTCCTCTGTTCCTCGACTTCTTGGAGGGAAAGGTCGACTTCGGTTGCACTGCGTGGGGGATCCCGAGCTACTCCGTGCTCGGTTGGCAGCGTCCCTGCTACCTCATGGCGGATGGCTATGCGTCGAGCTACAAGGAGCTTGTCGAGACCACCGACTGGTCCAAGTACGGGCGGGGCCGGGATCCGCGTTGTGGCAACTGCATGGCTCACTGCGGCTATGAGCCGACTGCTGTGATCGCCAGCCTCGGCTCCCTGCGCCAGTCACTGCGTGCCCTGGTGCAGACCAACTCGTAGTGGAGCCGACCAAGCCAATGACCTTGGAGGCGGCAACCCTGGATTCCCTCGGATCGATGTCGATCCCTGAGCTCGAAGAGCTCGCTACAGCCCTCCGGGAGGCGCTGGTCGACGCGGTCTCGCGCACAGGGGGGCACCTGGGATCGAACCTGGGCGTGGTCGAGCTGACCTTGGCCCTGCATCGGGTGTTCCATTCTCCCTTCGATCGAATCGTCTGGGACACCGGTCACCAGGCCTACGTGCACAAGATGCTCACGGGCAGGCTGGAAGCTTTCGGCTCCCTGCGCCAGGAGGGCGGACTCTCGGGGTACCCAAACCGGGCCGAGTCTCCGCACGACCTCGTGGAGAAC
>JBOGFX010000118.1:0-1883 GCA_050743805.1 Acidimicrobiales bacterium | reverse complement strand
GCGTAGAAGCGTGCCTCGGGCAGCGGGTGGGAGCGCATCTTCAACAGAAGCGACTCGTATGACTGGCCCGAGCCGTAGATGCCCACGTTGGACAGCGAGGCTGCGGGCAGGAGGCCCCGCAGCGCGTCGAGCGCCTTGGCCCTCACCGCCTGACGGTGAACGAAGTCCGAGTCGCCGATCTGGCGCGGGAACCTCGCCGACAGCCAGGTCGAAAGTGCCGGCATGAGCTCGGCATAGGTGTCGAACATCCTGTCCATCTCGCCCACATAGCGCGCACCCAGAGGCGATTCGAGGACCGCGGTAGGCCGGTGATAGCGGTAGTGCCCGTTGGGCATGCGGGCGTCGTAGCCTATGTAGCGCGTGGATTGCTCGAGGTAGGCCATGAGGCGGCCCCACTCCAAGATCTTGGTAAGGATGTTCGACGCCTGCTCGCATGCGAGGTGGACCCCGCCGATCTGGGCCACCGAGTCGTCGCCGTACTCGTAGAAGAACCGCTCGTAGAGCTCTTCGGCCCTCTTCATCCCGACGGTCGCGTCCAAGGTGGCGTCACCTGAGATCTCCAAGTCACAGACGAACTCGTCCAAGAAGAGCCTCCGAAGGCTCTTGGACGAGCGCGAGTAACGGGCGAACAGGGCGCCCTTCACCACCTCTGGAAGGTTCACGAGGGCGAAGACCGGTCCGTAGACGTTCGTGAAGTAGCGCTGGAGAATGGCTACCTCGTCCTCGCTGAAACGCTCTTCGACATAGGCGAACATGACCCGGGCAACCTTAGGGCTATACCCCTCGGCCAATGGCGGATGCGGTGGGGGTTCCGGCAGCTACGACATCTCTGAGCAGGAGGTCTCGCGCGGAGCGCGCCGAACCGACGGTGCTGGCGTCAGAGGCGACCAGGCCGACCTGGTGCACCAGGTCGGCCAGTTGGCGGATCGTGCGCACGAAGTCGCCCGGTGCGATCTCGCCGACCTCGGCGGCAGCCACCTCCAAGGCGAGGCCAAACGGCGCGCCGCGGGCCCATGCGGCGACCGAGGTGGCCGCTCCGGCCTCGGGCTCGGGGGTCTTGGGGACCTGATGGAGCTCCTCGAGCCCGCGGAGGCGGTCGTAGTGGTCCCGAAGCGCCTTCAGACGCTCGCTCAGCTCGGCACGCCTCGCCTCCCCCAGACGATCACCGTGCCGCCTCCGGACAGAGGAGGTGGCCGTCCGCCGGAGGGCGGCGGTGCCCCGCCTTGCCCGGCGCCGCTCGAAAACGACGGCCGAGAGCACGCCCGCCAAGATCGCTGGCTCCGCACCGTCGAGCACCCCGGCTCTCAACGCCTCTGCGACGAGAAGGTCGCGCTCGTGGTAGATGCGCGAGAGACGGCGGCCGCCATCGCTCAGTGACCAGTCGACGACATAACCGAGATCCTCGAGCACGCCCAGTCGCTTGTCCAAGGCATCGGTCAGCAGCTCGCTTCGCTCCCCGCCCCTGGCCTGCCACTGGGCGAAGGAGCTTCGCAGCACCCGGTGAGCCCTGGAACGGTCGAAGCGCGCGACCAAGTTGACGGCGAGGTTGTAGGTAGGTCGGAAGCTCGACCGCAGGTCCGGTGGCGGCGCCAGCGCGACACGGGCCGCCTCACCAAGTGGCGTCTCGGCACCGAATACCACGACTGCGTGGCCCTCGGCGTCGTGCCCCCTGCGACCCGCCCGCCCGGTTAGCTGTGCGTACTCGCCTGAGGTGAGCGCCGCCTTGCCGGCCGAACCGAACTTCGTGAAGCGCTCGATCACCACGGTTCTCGCCGGCATGTTGATGCCCAAGGAGAGTGTCTCGGTTGCGAAGACCGCTTTGAGCAGACCCGAAGAGAAGCACTCCTCGACCGTCTCGCGGTAGGCCGGCACCAGGCCGGCAT
>JBOGFX010000117.1:0-1691 GCA_050743805.1 Acidimicrobiales bacterium | reverse complement strand
TTGCCACCCCACCACACGGACCCGTTCGACCGCATGTTGATCGCCCAGGCGACAGCCGAGGACCTCACCCTCATCACGGTCGACGGCAGGTTCAACCTCTACGACGTCGCGCTGCTTTCCCTCACATAAGTACCTGCGTGAACACAGCTCGTGCGCCGAACGCCCGGTCAAAGGGCGCCCCCGAGCCGGCACTATGGCGTCTAGCGGTTCTGAAGCAGATGAACGGTAGGGGGCACCGGCAGCGGTACGCGTTGGTACTTTGCTGGACGTGGCTGTCTCGCGGCTGGAAGTCGCTGGCTACCGATCGCTCCAGGACGTGGCCCTTGATCTGGCCCCGCTGACCGTCATCGCTGGACCGAACGGATCCGGGAAGTCGAATCTCTATCGCGCCCTCCAGCTGGCACACAGCTGTGGTACTGGGGAGCTGGCCAGGCGCATCGCCTTGGAAGGCGGCATGCTCTCCATCTTGTGGGCGGGACGGCGCAAAGGGGAGCCGAAGGTGCAGCTGTCGGTCCAGCTCGACCACCTCACCTACGATATCTGCCTGGCCACGATGGCTCGCGGCGCTTCGGGCGGCTACCTGACCTTCCCGCTCGACCCTGTCATCACCACGGAACGGCTGTTGAGGCACCTTCCCGATGGTCCGCCGGCAGAGATGCTGGACCGCTTCGGAACCACGGCTTTTCTTCGCGACGACGAGGGTCATCGCGTCACCTTCCCTGCGGCCTTTCGTGAGTCTGAGCCGGTGTTGTCGCAGTTGATTGATCCCGTGAGTTTCCCTGAGCTCGTCCTGGCACGCGAGGCGCTCGGGCGGATGCGCTTTCATCACCAGCTGCGAACCGATGATGCCGCCCCGGCACGGCAGCCGACCCCTGGGACGCGGACGTTCGCGGTCGACGACGAGGGGCCGAACCTCGCAGCGGCACTGAAGACGATCCAAGCGGAAGGTGACCGGGCCGCTCTCGATCACTGTCTCGCCGTCGCCCTTGGAGGAGCGAAACTTGAAATCGTTGAGGAATCGACGACCGGCAGACTCGAGATCCAGCTCAATGCCGCCGGGACCCTGTTCCGTCCGATGCGCTCTTCGGAGTTATCCGATGGACAGCTCCGGTTCCTTTTCCTTGCAGCGGCGTTGCTTGCGGTACGACCGCCAGACGTCCTGGTATTAAACGAACCTGAATCCAGCCTTCACGCTGACCTCTTGGTCGGACTGGCACGACTCGTCGCGGCGGCCCGCGAGCGGGACACGCAGGTGATCATCACCACGCACTCCAGACAGCTTGCTGACGTCCTTTGCGAAGAGGGAGCCGAGCTCATCGAACTTCAACTGTCGTCTGGCGCCACGGTGACCCGGTAGCGCGCACATCCGGCGTTCGGAGCGAGTCCGGCTGCTCGATGGCTGCGCGGTTATGGGACGGTGAGAGCCCGGACTCAGTCGCTTGGTAGTCCGCTGGTGAAGCCGGGAGCGGTCGGGGAGAGCGACTGTCGAACTCTCGGCCACTGTCGCCGGCGTTGTGTCCGCGTCGTAGGCGACGAACTCGTCCGCAACGTGAGCGTCGAAGGGCTCGGAACGCCTCGGCCGAGCTCGACCGGACGTCACAGGACGACGGTCTCTCCGGGGTCGACGATCCGCACCGTCGTTTCGGGTGCGAGGTGCTTGGTCGCCTCGGCGAACGGGTGTGGGTCGCGGT
>JBOGFX010000116.1:0-1809 GCA_050743805.1 Acidimicrobiales bacterium | reverse complement strand
GGCTTGGGGAGCAAGCACGCAGTAGGGGCCTCGGCAATAAGCGACGATCTCCGTGCGCTTGCGAAGTCGGGACAAGCTGGTTTCCAGCTGATCGAGCGGGACAGACAACGCGCCGGGGATGTGACCTGCGAGGTATTCCTGCGCGGGACGCACATCGAGGATGTCGACATCGCCACGCTCAACTCGCTTGATGAGCTCGTCAGGTCCAACGGGTTCCAGTGCATCGCGGGCGACGAAGTAATCGCGCACGACCCGATCCACTTCAACAGCACGACCTCGCGCCAAGTCCCGCAAGGCGACGACGAAGGCGGGGACATCCTCGCCTGAGACGCTGTAGAAGACCTTCGTTCCCTCCTTGCGCGTCTCGGCGAATCCGGAGCGGGCGAGGACCTGGAGATGGGCCGACGTGTTCGTCACCCCCATGCCAGTGGCTTCGGCAAGGGACTCAACGGTCCGCTCACCTTGGGCGAGCAACTCCAGCAGCTCGATTCTCTTCGGGTTCGCGACTGCCTTGGCTGTTCGAGCGAACGCCTCGTAGAGGCGGTCCTTGGCCTCTCGGCCCTCCATCGCCATACTCATTCTCCACTATTCCAGTGAACTATGGAGAAGCGTAGCTTGCTCGTTGGATTGAGAACAGGTGCTTCTTGCAAATGAGAGGACAAGCTCGAAGCGACTCGTTAAGCGGGCCGGTAACTACCCTGCTCTAGCTGCGTCTTCAGGGCCGCGAGGTTGTCCGGCATCTCCTGGATTGCCTGACGCTGGACGACGAGCGGGACGAGCACTCTGCCGATGCCACGTCCTTCAAAGCTGACTGCGATTGTCAGGCGCGAACGCGCATCGGCAAGAGGCTCGACGGTGAGGTCGACAGTGGCGCGTATCGGTCCGTCGATGCCACGAACGCCCCACGTCTTTGGTGGATCGATATGGGTGAGCTCCGAGGTGACCCGTCGATTGCTGAAGCCGATCCGGCGGGTGGTCAAACATTTCGTGCCAACCGTTGGCGCGCTCGTCCCCTCCAGATGCCCGTCGACTAACCCCTTCTGCCACTCGCTGAACCGGCTCGGATCGGTGGCGTAGCCGAACACGTCGGATGCGCTTCGATTGACCTCGGTGCTGACGGTGATCGCTGACATTCAGCGGCCGCCCGAAAACAGGGCACCGTACCGGGCAAGGTAGAGCGGCCATCCGGCGTCGTCGGCAATCCCGTCTCGGACGGCCTCCCAGCCGGGTCCGTGCCGGTCGATATTGCGATGCTCGAGTTCTACGCGGGTGCGGCTCGCGCTCTCAGCAACGAATCGGACCTCGACCTCGCTCGCGTTGTCCGACTCTGTTTCGATCTGCCACTGCGGGCTGATGTCCCAGCTGAAGACGACTCGGTGCGGTGGCTCGTAGACGAGCACGCGAGCCCAGCGGCATTCGCTGCCATCGACGCCGCGGTCATAGATATGGCCGCCGACGCGCGGTTCGAAGACGGTCTCGGCTATCGCTACGGCGAGCATGTTGTGCTCGGGCGGCTTGAAGTCACCAAAGCGCTCCGTGAACACCGCGAAGGCCGCTTCGAGCGGCGCTTCGACGACGATTTGCCGCTGCACGGTCGCGGCGATGATGTCGCTCATTCGCCCTCCTTCGTCAATTGTTCGACCACGTCCTGATAGCCCGACAATGTCCGGCTCCACAACGCATCGAGCTGATCGCGCAGCGCGGCGACCCCAGCCGGGTTCAGTCGATAGATCCGGCGGGTGCCCGACGCCTGCTCGGTGACGAGCCCGACATCCTTCAGCACCTTTAGATGCTGCGAGACCGCCGGCC
>JBOGFX010000115.1:0-5238 GCA_050743805.1 Acidimicrobiales bacterium | reverse complement strand
GTGCTCCTGATCGACGAGATCGACCGAGCGGACGATGAGTTCGAGGCGTTCCTCTTGGAGATCCTCGCCGACTTCAGCGTTACCATCCCCGAGGTCGGAACGTTCCGAGCCGCTGTGGCCCCGATCGTCATCCTCACCTCCAACCGGACCCGTGATGTCCACGATGCACTCAAGAGGCGAGCCCTCTACCACTGGGTCGATCACCCCGAGCTTGATCAAGAGATCGCGATCATCAGGGTCCACGTGCCCGACGCCGACGATCGACTCGCCCGCCAGGTAGCGCTCGCTATCAAGGGGTTGCGTGCGATGGGGCTCTACAAGTCTCCAGGCGTCGCGGAAGCGATCGATTGGACTCGGGCACTCAGCGCGATGAAGGCGGAGAGGCTCGACGAGCTGAGCGCGGCCAAGACGCTCGGTGCTGTCCTCAAATACCGCGAGGACTTGGAGCGCGCTCGCCTCGAGATCCCCTCGATCGTCGGAGAAGCAAGTGGTGCTTGAAGTGGCCGGCTACGAGCCCTTCGAGGCGACACGGCTGTTGGTCAACTTTGGCATAGCCCTCCGAAACAGGGGTCTGAGCGTTCCTGTCTCCTCTGTCTGCGACTATGTCGACGCGGTCGCCACGCTCGGGTTCACGACGACCGACGCGGTCTACTGGGCAGGCCGGACGACACTTGTTACCCGCCCCGAAGACATAGCGGTCTACGACAAGGCCTTCGTCGCTTTCTGGGGGGACCGCGACATGGGTCCCGAACCGGTGGTCACCATCCCCGTGGTGAGGGACCCCTCTGACCCACAAGAATCCAGCGGTCCCGAGGGGCTCGAGGGCAAGGCCGTGCGCTACAGCAGCCTCGAGCGACTCGCAGACAAGGACTTCGCCCTTTGCACGAGCGCCGAGCTGGCGCAGGCACTCGAGGCCATGAGATCCCTGCGTGTCCGCGTTGACTCTCGCCGCTCCCGGAGGTGGGCGAAAAGGCGTCCAGGCGAGCGACCTGACCTGCGTTCGAGCTTCAGACGTTCGATGCGCCTCGGTGGCGAGCTGGTCGTCATAGACGAGGTTGGAAGGCTTGCGCGCCTTCGCCGACTCGTCGTGCTGTGTGATGTGAGCGGGTCGATGGAGCCCTACACTCGGGCCCTCCTGCGCTTTGCGCACATTCTCGTCGCCGGTCGCCGCCGGGTCGAGGCCTTCGCGATCGGGACTCGGCTGACCAGACTCACGAGAGAGCTCTCCTCACGCGATCCGGATGCCGCGCTTGCGGCAGCGGCTTGCGCCGTTGTCGACTGGGCAGGAGGCACGCGACTGGGCGAGGGGATCCGAGCCTTCAACAACGCCTTCGGGATCGCTGGCGTCGCACGCGCAGCACAAGTGGTCATCTGCTCCGACGGATGGGACACGGGCGATCCGGGACTCCTGGCGGCTGAGATGGCCCGACTTCACAACGTGGCACACCAGGTCGTCTGGGTCAACCCACTCAAGGGAACCTTGGACTACGAGCCACTCGCTCAAGGCATGGCCGCCGCCCTGCCGCACGTCGATCGCTTCTTGGAAGGACACAATCTGACGTCACTGCGCGCTCTTCTGGAGGTGATCGCATGATTGGAGAGCTGTCATGAGGGAGCTCCTGGCGGACATCGAGCGGTGGCAGGGCTCGGGCCAGGGCGTCGCGATCGCGACCGTGGTCGAGGTCCAGGGTTCGGCTCCACGGGGCCCCGGCGCCTCGATGGCGGTGAGCGAGCACGGTGAGGTTGCCGGATCGGTGTCCGGTGGCTGCGTGGAGGGAGCCATCGTCTCCAAGGCCTTGGAGGTCTTGGAGAAGGGCGAGCCTCAAATCTGCACCTTCGGTTACTCAGACGAAGAGGGCTTCGCTGTGGGACTGACCTGCGGCGGAACCATCTCGGTCTTTGTAGAACCGTTGGAATGGTAGGGCGGTCACCGAACAACGCTGGGTTCATCTCGGACGCTCTCAAGCAGCGTCTGAGGCGCGAGGAACCTGTGGCACTCGCGACTCTCATCGCGGCCGAAGACGGCCGAAGGCTCGGCGCAAAGCTCCTCGTCAGCCGGGATCGAGACGCATTGGGAAGCCTCGGCGACCCGGCTCTCGATGCCGCCGTCAAGCGCGATGCGCTGGGTGCCTTGTCCTCGGGACGGAGCGGCCTGCGACGCTACGGCGCCCACGGCGAGACCAGGAGAACAGAGGTGACGCTCTTCGTGTCCATATTCGCGCCACCTCCGACGATGATCATCCTGGGCGCGATGGACTTCAGCTCTGCGCTCGGCTCGATAGCCAAGGTGCTGGGCTATCGAGTGGTCATATGCGACGCCCGAAGCGTGTTCGCAACCAAGGCGCGCTTTGCGTTCGCCGACGAGATAGTCGTGGAGTGGCCAGACCGTTACCTCTCCAGAGTCGGCCAAGACCTCGGGGGACGCGACGCGATATGTGTCTTGACGCACGACAACAAGTTCGATGTCGCAGCGATCGTCGCAGCCCTGGAGACAAACGCCGGGTACATCGGCGCGATGGGATCGAGGACCACAAAAGAGCGGCGTGATCGCCTCCTGGCAGACGCCGGCGTGAGCCCGGGCGACTTGGACCGTGTACTGGCTCCGATCGGGCTCGACCTCGGGGCTCGCACACCGGCCGAGACAGCGGTCTCGATCATTGCTGAGATCATCGCTCGCCAAACAGCGACCTCATCGGTCGTCCCACTCAGTCAAGGCAAGGGCGCGATCCACCACGCGGGCCGTCTTGCATGAGATCGGTCGCCGTGGTCCTCGCGGCCGGCGGTGGTGAGCGCTTCTCGGGTCCTCAACACAAGCTCCTGAGCCAGTTTCGTGGCAGACCGCTCATCACCTGGGCGCTCGATGGCGCACTGGGAGCTGGGCTCGGCGCCACGATCGTGGTGGTGGGGGCGGTCGAGCTGTCCCGACTCCTTCCCGCCGAGGTGACCGTTGTGGTCAACGAGCGCTGGCGGGAGGGACAGGCGACCTCCCTGCAGGCTGGTATCGGCTGGGCCCGTTCGGGCGGCTTCGATGCCGCCGTGGTCGGGCTGGGCGACCAGCCCCTTGTGCCGTCGGAGGCCTGGCGCCTGGTCGCCGCGTCGAGGTTCCCCCTTGCGATCGCCAGCTTCCAGGGTGCCAGGATGCCGCCGGCTCGCCTTTCCGCCGACGTCTGGCACCTGTTGGCCCAGGAAGGCGACGTCGGCGCCCGTTCGGTCATGGCCGACCATCCCGAGATGGTCGAAGAGATAGCGTGTCCCGGTCAGCCGATCGACATCGACACGCTGGAGGACATGGGACGATGGAGCTGAACCACGATTTCACGGTTTCGGTCGACATCGACCAGGCCTGGGCGGCGCTGACCGACCTCGAGCGCATCGCCCCGTGCATGCCCGGCGCTCAGCTCACACAGGTGCAGGGCGATGAGTACAGAGGAACGGTCAAGGTGAAGGTTGGACCCATCACCGCCCAGTACCGCGGCACGGCCCGGCTGCTCGAGGCCGACCGGTCCACCCACACCGCCGTGCTGCGAGCAGAAGGAAGAGACACCCGAGGACAGGGCGCCGCGTCGGCGACGGTCACCGCCACCTTGCACGAATCGGGGCCCGCTACACAGGTTCGGATCTCTACGGACCTCGACATATCGGGAAAAGTCGCCCAGTTCGGACGTGGTGTGCTGGGGGATGTCTCCGAGAAGATCCTCGCCCAGTTCGTCGCGGCGCTCGAAGAGGATCTGGCCCGCGGTGCCAAGACGACCGAGAGCGGGCCGGGCGGTGGACGCCCTGCCGACGAGGGGGACCCACAGCGGGCCTCCAACCCCGAGGTGGAGCCGGTCGACCTGTTGGCGGCTGCGAGGGGTTCTGTGCTCAAGCGTTCCTGGCCCATCGCTCTCGGCCTCGCGGTGCTGCTCATCATCCGCCGCCTGCGACGGCGCTGAGCGTCCGGGAGCCGATGATCTCCCTCGAGGACGCCAGATCGGTCATCCTCGACGCCTGCGAGGAGCTCGGGGTGGAGACCCGCTCGGTCGGCGAGGCCCTCGGCCACCTCCTGGCCGAGCCCGTCCGTGCGAACGAGGACATCCCGGCCTTTGCCAACTCGGCGATGGATGGCTACGCGCTGCGCTCGGTCGACACGTCACCGGCACCGGCTCGTCTGAAGGTGATCGACACGGTCTTGGCCGGCGACGGCAGGGAGGTCGAGGTCGGCCCCGGTGAGGCCGTGCGGATCATGACCGGCGCCCCGCTTCCTTTGCATTCCGACGCGGTGTGCATGGTCGAGTTGACCACGACGGATGTCTCGGGCACCTGGGTCACCGTAGGGGTGGAGGTGGAAAGGGGAACCTCGGTTCGCCACCCGGGCGAGGACATCCGATCGGGCACCGAGGTCTTCGGGCCGCGGACCCAGATCACACCCGCCCACGTCGGGGTGCTCAGCTCCCTGGGGATCGAGTCGGTACGGGTGCAGAGGCGACCGGTGGTGGGCGTCATCTCGACCGGTGACGAGCTCGCTGTCGGCCCTGGTCCGCTCCGACGAGGGCAGCTACGCGACGGAAACCGGCCGATGCTCCTTTCATTGCTGGCCCGGTCACATTTTGAGGCCGTCGACTTGGGGGTCGCGCCCGACGACGTCTCGACGCTGAGCCAGAAGGTGCGCGATGCCTGTTCCCATTGCGACGCACTCGTGACCAGCGGGGGGGTGAGCGTCGGTGACGCCGACGTCGTGCGGATGGCGCTCGCCGAGATGTGCGGTGAGGGGTTGCGCTGGATGCAGGTGGCCATCAGGCCGGCGAAGCCGCTCGCGTTCGGACGCGTGGACGGCACTCCGATCCTTGGCCTGCCCGGCAACCCGGTGTCCTCGGCGGTCTCCTTCGAGTTGTTCGCCCGACCTGCGCTCAACAAGATGGCCGGGAGCCGCCACCCCGTCCGCCCGAGCATCGAGGCCAGGGCCGTCGTCGCCATGAGGCGAGAGGTCGATGGCAGGCTGCACCTGGTCCGCGTTGTGGCCGAGGTCGATGCCGCGGGAGCACTGTGGGTGCGCCCCTCGGGCGGCCAACACTCCCACCAGCTACGCGCCATGGCTGACGCCAACGCGCTCGCTCTGTTGCCCGACGGTCAAGGGGTCGAGGCGCAACAGGCCGTCCAGGTGCTCGTCTTGGACCCAGACAGGGTCGTATGCAACGCAGAGCTTGGCCTGCCCCGGCGCCCGAACCCCGAGGCGGCCGGCTGAGCAACGGTTCCCAGAGC
>JBOGFX010000114.1:0-2178 GCA_050743805.1 Acidimicrobiales bacterium | reverse complement strand
CCCGGGGATCGCTCGGGGCACCCCGCCGCCGAACCCCGGCGCGGGACGCCCCGACGGGCCCCCTGATCTCTGACCGGTTCGCGGTCCGTAGCTCCGGGAGCCCGGCGCTGGGCCGGCGGCCCTACGGCCCGGTGGGGGCGGGATCGGACGCCCAGAGGCCGACATCGGCGGCCTGGCGGGTGGAGGCGGGATCGGACGCCCAGAGGCCGACATCGGCGGACGGAGCGGGCGGGGCCTCTGCTCTGGGCGAGCCCCCAGATCTGGGGCTGCCGGAGGGCCACCAGGGTGGCCCGGGGCGGCCGGTGGAGCTGTGGGGTTCTGCTGCCTCTCGGGCCGGGTGGGTCGCTCGACCCGGGGCTTGAGGGGTGCGACAGCAGGCAGCGGTCCCCGCGAGCTGCTGACGAGCCTCTGGCCACGTTGAGCCTCGGTGCCAGCTGTTGAAGCGCGGGTCCTGGGTGCCTCGTCGGCGAGGGGGGCGGCCGGCTCCGGGCGCTTTCCGAGCCCTTCGGCCTGTGCCTTTCGACGGACCCGGTCGGCCTGAGCGTCCTCGATCGAAGAGGAGTGGCTCTTCACCCCGATGCCGAGCTGCGCGCAGAGGTCCAAGGCCTCTGAGTTGCTGAGGCCTAGCTCGCGGGCCAGCTCGTAAACGCGGATCTTGGAAGCCAAAGTCTTGTTTTGTTCTCCGGTCTTGCACCTAGGTCACCGGGCACTGCCGCCCGAGGCCACAGACATGCCATTGTCCCACACCCACAACACGACGAGGGCCGGCGTTGTGTGCGGTGGGGCATCGGCTCCCTCAGGTGGTGCCCTCGAACAGCCTGGCGCACGCAGCCTCCAACCATGCGGTTGAGATCGGGCGTCTCAGCGCCACCGCGAAGGCCTTGCGCAGCGACGCCCGCTCGAAGCACTCGCGGCTCGTGGCGTGGAGCCACGCACCGCGCCCGGGCCCCTTGCCCAAAGCGGGACCTTGATCGGTCGCGAACACCCTCATGAGCTCGCCCATCTCCCCACGACGTCGACAGCCCACGCAGGTGCGTTCGGGGCTCAGCCCGCCTCCTTTGGCCGGGACTCCTTGGGAGCAGCCGGGGCGCTTCTCAACTGAGATGTCCCAGCGGCCGGGGCCTCAGGCGGCACAGCCGGGCCTTGAGCAGGCTCTGCGGCCGCGTTGCTCCACTCCTCGGCCGAGATCGCCTCGCCTCCCTCCGCCGGCTTCCAGACCATCTCGCCGGCCTCGTCTTCGACCCATTCCCCCTCGGCCCAGTCCTGGCCCTCGTAAGCGGCCTCCTCTTCCAGCTGGGTCTCGCTCTTGATGTCGATGCGCCAGCCCGTGAGGCGAGCCGCAAGCCGTGCGTTCTGTCCCTCCTTGCCGATGGCGAGCGAGAGCTGGTAGTCGCTCACGATCACCGTCGCCGTCCCGGTCGCGTCGTCCAGATGGACCTCGCGGACGCGCGCGGGGGCGAGAGCGTTCTGGATGAGCTCGACAGGGTCGTTCGAGAAGGGAACCACATCCACCCGCTCGCCGCGGAGCTCGTTGGTGACCATCCGGACCCTCGAGCCACGCGCGCCGACGCACGCTCCCACCGGGTCCACGCTCAGGTCGTTGGACCAAACCGCGATCTTGGTGCGGTGCCCGGGCTCACGGGCGACGGCCTTGAGCTCCACGATGCCGGCGGAGATCTCGGGGACCTCCAGCTCGAACAGGCGCTTGATGAGCCCGGGGTGGGTGCGGCTCACGACTATCTGGGGTCCCTTGGTGGTCTTGCGCACCTCGACTATGTAGGCCTTGAGACGTGCTCCGTGCTCGTAGCGTTCGTAGGAGACCTGCTCGGCCTGGGGTAGGAGCGCCTCGACCTTGCCCAGGTCCAAGAGGGTGTAGCGGTTGTCGGTCTGCTGGACGATGCCGGTGACGATGTCCCCCTCTCGACCGGCGTACTCCTCGTACTTCATGTCCCGCTCGACCTCGCGGATCCGCTGGAGGATCACCTGCTTGGCCGTCTGCGCGGCGATGCGCCCGAAGTCGTCGGGGGTGTCGTCCCACTCCCGGACGACGGCGCCCTCCTCGTCGAGCTCCTGTCCGTACACCCGGATTTCGCCCGAATCGGGATCGATGGTGACGACCGCTTCCTCGGCCGCGTCGGGACGCCGCTTATAGGCGGCCACCAGCGCATTGGCCAACGC
>JBOGFX010000113.1:0-14824 GCA_050743805.1 Acidimicrobiales bacterium | reverse complement strand
TCCGAGCGCTCCTTGGCTGTCACGCGTCTCCACACGTACCAGGCCACACCGCCGACCGCGCCCGCGATCGCTAGTGCCACCACGCGGTGGACAGCCCCGGCTTGGCCGACTGCGAATTCGAAGCTTGCATGGGAATGGTCGTAGGTGAGGTGCTCGACACTGAACAGGACGTACATCATGAGGTCGCCCAAGAGGCCGGTCGCCACTCCGGTCGCCACGATGGCGATCCAAAAGCGCGCTGAGAGCGGAACTAAGTCATCGGTGGCGTTGGGTTGCTCGGTGGCGCCGCGACCCGAGGGGAGCCGGGAGGCGAGGAGCGGAGACGGGTTCCGCACGCGGGGTGCACCCGTCGGAAAGGAAAATCGCCGAGCGCGCCTTTCTCCTTGAGCTGGCTCGGTCCTTCTAGTGTGCCGGCTCATCTTCTACTACCCAAGATTGCCTCCGATGGACGGCCCTCGTGCAATTCTTGGCGGCGACAACATCATCGCCCGATTCTGTCTCGCAGCCCAAGCATCAAGGTGCCAACGGCTGCCCCACGTGGTCAATGTGAGATGGCCCGTGCGCTCAGCGCTCCTGGGTGCTGGCGTCTGTCTCCGGGGGTCCTGGGAAGCCGTGTTGTCTCTGAACGGGCGCAAGCCCGGCCCATGCCGCCGGAACGTCCAAGGCAAGGCGGCCCAGCTCCTCGAGATGCAAGGCGGAGAGCGCCTCGATGCGGCGAGATCCCTCATCGGTGAGCCGCAGGCGCACGACCCTGTGGTCCGCCTGACTTCTCACGCGTCGTACCAAGCCGGCCGCCTCGGCTCGGTCGACCAGCCCCACCGCGCTGTGGTGTCTCAGGAGCAGGTAGTCAGCCACCTCTCCGATCGTGGGGCCGTCTGGGCCGTCGTGGCCTCGAATCGCGAGCAACAACTGGTGATGCGCGGAGGTGAGCCCCGCCTCTTGGGCTTTCTGAGCGCTCCAGCGCTCGAAGTGTCGGAGCCCCGTCCGCAAGGCAAGTAGTCGGGCGTAGGCCGCGTCGCTTAAAGGCACTCTTGTTACGATAACATCTGATCACGATGAAGTCGCCTCGACCGTGCCGATTCCTGCTTCAGACCAAGGCGTGGTGGGCATGAGCGAGTCCGTCCCCGATCCTTCGGAGGAGGGTCATCGCCAAGAGGAGCCTACGGAACGCCAAGAACTCGGGAGCCTCGGGGAGGTGCCGGCCGGCACCGAGGTCGAGACAGCCAAGATCGAGGACGTCCCAGACGAGTCCAAGAAGGACGACGCCACCTATCTTGGGATCGATCGGCGCCCACAGCAAACCTCCGAACGCGCCCTGGGCGATTTCACTACCGAGCCTCGGATTCTCAAGTTGGTGCCGCTCGGGATCCTGGTAGGTGCGCTCGGCGCCGGCATCTCCCTCGGCCTGCTCGACATGATCGGGTTTTTCACAAACTTCTTCTACTACCAGCGCTTGAGCGTTCATCTTGTTTCTCCGAACGCGAACACCCTGGGCGCTCTTGCGATCGTCATCCCGATCGGCGGGGGCTTGATCGTGGGCCTCATAGCGCGCTTTGGGACAGAACAAATCCGGGGCCACGGCATCCCCGAGGCAATGGAGAACATCCTTATCAACGGCAGCCGTGTCCTCCCGCGCCTCGCCATCTTGAAACCGATCTCGAGCGCGATCAGCATCGGGACCGGGGGCCCTTTCGGTGCAGAGGGCCCGATCATCTTGACCGGGGGGGCGGTCGGGTCCATCACAGGGCAGCTGTTCCGTCTGACGGCTGCCCAGCGCAGAGCGTTGCTGGTCGCTGGCGCGGCAGCCGGGATGAGCGCCGTGTTCGGCACGCCGGTCGCGGCGACCCTGTTCGGGGTTGAGCTCCTTGCGTTCGAGTTCAAGCCCCGATCCATGGTGCTGATCGGGCTCGCATCGGCGACCGCCGATGGGTTGCGCATGTGGATGGCGAGCGCCGGCCTCGTGTCGCCTCAGCCGCTCTTCCCCGTTCACAACCACGTGGCAATGGGGGGGATCGTCTTGGTCGGCGCCGCGGTGGTCGGCCTCGCCACCGGTGCCGCGGCCTGGCTGATGACCCAGGCCGTTTACCAGATGGAGGACCTTTTCAAGAAGCTGACCGGACACCTGCACTGGATGTGGTGGCCGATCATCGGTGGCCTCATCATCGGCATCGGTGGCCTAATCGACCCCAGAGCGCTCGGTGTCGGCTACAACACCATCCACGCCGAGCTCCTCGGGCGCCTCGGCATCGGGGCGTTGATATTGCTGTTCTTCGTCAAGATGGTGATCTGGGCCGGGGGCCTCGGCGGTGGCACGAGCGGGGGGATCCTGGCTCCCATCCTCATGATGGGGGCAGCGATCGGCGGCGTGCTCGGCCATGGGCTGCCCGGAGCATCACCCGAGGTTTACGCCCTCATCGGGATGGCCGGCTCGCTCGGCGGAGTGACGCGTTCGCCGTTCACCGCGATCGTGTTCTCCTTCGAGCTGACGCACGATTCGAACAGCCTTCTTGCGCTTCTCGTCGCGGCGACGCTGTCCCATCTGGTCAGCGTCCTCGTATTGAAGCGGTCGATCTTGACCGAGAAGGTAGCTCGCAGGGGGTTCCACGTCATGCGCGAGTACGCGGTCGACCCGCTCGAGGCGACCTTCGTTCGCGAAGTCATGAGCACCGACGTCTTCACGGTCGAGCCGACGAGAAGGCTTTCGGACCTTTACGGCACCCTGCCCGAGGGATCCATAGGACGGCGCCAACGTCTCTATCCAGTGCTCGACGCCGACGGAGATCTGGTAGGCGTGCTTCCCTGGTCCAGGGTGCTCGCGGCCAGGGACGACGGTTCCCAGGAGGTGGGGGACGTCATGATCCCACCGAGCGCCGTCGCATACCCCGACGAGATCCTTCGGGGTGTCGCCGAGCGGATGGCGGCCATGGGCCTGGGAGTCCTGCCCGTAGTTAGCAGGCTCGACGGGCGCCGGCTTGACGGCATAGTGACGCAGTTCGACCTCCTAGAGGCGCGCCAGAAGCTCTTGGAGGAGGAGCGCCATGCCGAGAGGGTGCTGACCCTTCTACGGGTGCGACCGCACAACGGAGCAATCGAAACCTCCAAAGAGGATCCCGAGTCGCCCTGAAAGCTGACCGCCCGGTGCCGGCCGCAGGCCTTGGAACCGGTCTCTGCCACCCGAGGGGACGCAGGGCCATAGTGTTGCCTGGGTGATCTCGGAGCTGTTCGACACTGCCGCCTGGCACAAGGTGACGGGCTTGGACTTCGCGGACATCACCTACCACAGGGCGGTGGATGATGCGACGGTGCGCATCGCATTCGACCGCCCGGAGGTGCGGAACGCCTTCAGGCCCCAGACCGTCGACGAGCTGCTGGTCGCCTTCGATCATGCCCGCCAGACGCCCGACGTGGGCTGCGTCATCCTCACCGGGAACGGCCCGTCTCCAAAAGACGGCGTTCGCGCTTTCTGCTCGGGTGGAGACCAAACGACACGGGCCGCCGACGGCTACCTCCATGATCCGTCAGACCCCAAGGCGAGCGGCCGTCTGCACATCCTCGAGGTGCAGCGTTTGATCCGGTTCATGCCCAAGGTGGTCATATGCGCGGTACCCGGTTGGGCGGTTGGGGGCGGCCACAGCCTTCACGTGGTGTGCGACCTCACCATCGCGAGCAAAGAGCACGCTCGCTTTAAGCAAACCGATGCCGATGTCGCCAGCTTCGACGGCGGGTTCGGGTCTGCGTACCTCGCGCGCCAGATCGGCCAAAAGCGGGCTCGTGAGGTCTTCTTTCTGGGGCACGCCTACGATGCGACCGAGGCCATGGCCATGGGCGCGGTGAACGCGGTCGTTCCACACCGCGATCTCGAAAAGGTCGCCCTCCGATGGGCCGTCGAGATCAACCGCAAGAGCCCGACCTCCATCAGAATGCTCAAGTTCGCGTTCAACCTGGTCGACGATGGTCTGGTGGGTCAACAGATATTCGCGGGCGAGGCGACACGGCTCGCGTACGGCACCCAAGAGGCGGTTGAGGGTCGCGATGCCTTCAACGCGAAGCGTGACCCCGATTTCTCGTCGTTCCCCAGGCCGTTTTGAGCACGGTTCGACCCGGGCTGACGAGGGATCGACGGCCCATTGGCCGCAGTGGTCCGAAGCGGTGGTGAGATCTCCGATGAGGGCGGCGACCAGCGAGGTGTCGCGGGTGACGCGTCAGGTTGGACCCGCCCTATGGCGGGAGCTGCGATGAGCCGCTGTACACCACCCGCCCTCGGCGGTGCCGAGGGGACGCCCAACCTCTCCGACGGTTGCCTCGACAACCCGGTCTGGCATGCACTTGATGGCCCGCACGGGCCATTCGCGCAGCGGCGCGCTCTGGCCGCTCGCTACCGGGCCGCCGTCGCGCCATTTGGTGCATTGAAGTCCGGCGCAGGCGTCGATGGATGGCAAGACGCATCGACCCTGGATCGCTCGGGCCTGACGGTCTTCGTGGCACCTCCCAGCGCTCCACCGGACACCTGGCAGGTAGTGCGGGTGATACCGGGCATCCAGATGGTGCAAGTCGATGTCGATGCCTGTCCGGATGCCCGCGCCGTCGAGCTCAGCCGGGCCGACGTTGCCGAGATGATGGACCTGGTGGTGACGGCCCGCCCGGGACCCTTCCGCGCGCGCGCGGTCGATCTGGGTCACTACCTGGGGTTCCGTAGGGAAGGGCGATTGGTGGCCATGGCAGGTGAGCGGATGCGATGCCCGGGCTGGACCGAGATCAGTGCCGTTTGCACGCATCCGAGCGCCAGGGGCGAGGGCCTCGCCACGCGTCTCGTGCGAGCCATGGTTGCCCACGTCAATGGGAGGGGAGACCGGGCGTTCCTCCACGTCTCGAGCGGCAATCAAGATGCGGTAGCCCTCTACCGGAGGCTCGGGTTCGCCGAGCGTGCCGAGATCCGGTTCATGTTCGCCTCCCCGCCTGACTGACTCCTCTTTTGGCGGGCATATCTGCCCCCGGCACTTCACGTGGGCTGCCTGTGTCGTTACAATGGCATTACGAGAAAGCGTCGAGGGCAGGTGGCTGCCTTCCGGCACGTTCGCATTTTGTGGTCGCTGGCAACGGGGTGCTGCCGGGCGGCTGCACGCGGACCTAGGACCTAGCCGAGTCGACCGGGAGACCAACTGAACGTGGATTTAGGGGCCTCCACCAAGGCGCAGAAGGCAAACGGGGGGGCGCTCGAGCACGTGGCGGCGTTCGCGCTGCGCGTGCTCGAGCGCCTTGGGCGCGCCAGCTCGCGGGTCTCGGTTCTGGCCGAGGTGGTCAGGGTGAAGGTGGCCCCCGTCGGAGTGCTCGCGGACAACGTCGATCCCGACCGCGATGCAGTGGACGACTGGCGCTTTCTCAGACGCCCGGCGCTTCTCGGATTCGTGGCTCTGACGTGCATCGGGGTAGGCGTGTCGTTCCCCAGCTCGCCCTTCAAGCTAGAGATGCCGGGGACCTGGTTCTTCGGCGTGCCCGCGACCCAGGGAGCGACATCGACTTCGTACCTGTTGTTTGGGCTCGTGGCCGTGTACGGAGGCCTTGTTCTGCTCATGCGCGTCTGGTACGGGATGACCAAGGCCCTCACCCGTCGGCCAGGCACGCCTATCAAGCATCTGTGGTGGATCTTCGCCTTGTGGACCATCCCCATGCTTGTCATCGCCCCCATCTTCAGCCGAGATGTGTTCTCGTACGCGGCACAGGGAGAGATGGTCAGCCATCACATAAATCCCTACAATTACGGCCCCGCCGCACTCGGAGCTGGTCCTTACGTCAACCCGGTCGACTCCCTGTGGGCGAACTCGCCGGCTCCCTACGGGCCCTTGTTCTTGATCATCGACGGGTTCTTCGCGTCGGCCAGCCTGCACCACGTTCTGGTGACCGTGATCCTCTTGCGACTTCTCTCGGTTGGCGGCGTGGTTGCGATCGCCTGGTGCATCCCCAAGCTGGCCCGCGCCTACGGCCGTGAGCCCGGCCCCGTGTTCGTCCTGGCGGTGCTCAACCCACTGGTGCTTCTCACCCTCATAGGTGCCGCGCACAACGACGCGATCATGCTCGGCCTGCTCGTATGCGGCATCACGGCGGCCAAGCTCAAGCATCCGGTGGCGGGGGTGGTGCTGTGCGCTCTCGCTGCGGGCATCAAGGTGCCCGCAGCCTTGGGCATCGTCTATATCGGTTGGGACTGGCTCGGAACAGGTGTCCCCTGGCGCCAGCGCGTGCGGCCGGTGGTGACCGCCGGGCTGATCGCCCTCGCAGTGCTGGCCGCCCTCTCGGTGCTGAGCGGGCTCGGATGGGGCTGGGTTGCCAACCTGGAGACCCCCGGTACGGTCCGGAGCTGGCTCGCACCTACCACGGCTCTGGGGCTGGGACTCTCCGGGGTGCTGCACTCCCTTGGGGTCGGCTTGTCCACGACCTCGGTGTTGTCGGGATGCCGGTTGCTCGGTTTTGCGGGTGCCGCTGGCTATGGCATCTACCTTCTCAAAGCAAGTGACAGGCTCGGTTGGCTCAAGGCCCTCTCCTTCACACTGCTCGCGTTCGTCTTGCTGGGCCCGGTGGTTCAGCCCTGGTACCTGACCTGGGGCCTTGTCATGCTAGCCCCCATCGCCGTTGGCAGGACGCGCACTTTGATCGTGGGGGTGTCGGTGCTTTCTCCCTTCATCGGCCTGCCCGGCGGTCGCACGCTGTTGGACCAGTTGATCCACGCGGATCCGTTGTCGGTGGCGTTCTCCTTCGTGGTCCTCCTCGGGGTCCTCCTCGTGCCGATCGGAAGGTGGTCCACCTCTTGGCGTTGGGAAGCCTCTCCGGACGACCTCTGGGGGGATGACGACGACTTTGAGCTGGAGTCGGCTCGCGCCTAAATCAGAGCAGGCGCTCCATCTCCAAGACGTCCACCCAGCGACCCTGCTTGCGGGCGACCTCGTGCTCGACGCCGACGACTTGGAAGCCGCATGACTCGTGCAAGGCGATGGAGGCCCGGTTCGATCGCACCATTCGTGCGATGACCGCGTGGAAGCCGTGCCTTGCCCCCATCTCCACGAGCTCGCCCAACAGGGCGCGTCCCACACCCTGCCTGCGATTGCCCTCCCTCACATACAAGGAGTTCTCGACCGTGGTCGAGTAACCGGGTCGATCTTTGAAGGCCGACAGCGCTGCGAAGCCCACGACGTGGACACCGGGCCGATCCCCCAGGGCCACCAAGGCCGGATGAGCCCCCTTGTGCCGGTCAAGCCAGCCGCGGGCCTCCTGGTCGGTCCAGGGCACGAGATCCAAGGTGACCAAGCTATCGGTGACCTCGCGGTTGTAGATCTCGGTGATCTGCTCGATGTCTTCATCGCAGGCGGCGCGGATCTGCATCAGGGGCCTCCTTCAAACCGGGTGGCGATGCTAGCGATGCTGTCGCCATACCGTGATTGAAGCTGTCGGGGAGGCTGTGCTCAGCGAGCGCGAGCTACCGGGCGACCGAGGTAGGCAGCGAGTCGATCGATCGCCAGCGCGTCGTCGTCTACGGGTTGGGGTGCATCGAAGGGTCCTCCCTCCGGCGGGAGCTGACCCCGGAACGCCTTCGAGAAGGTGAGAGCCTCTTCGCAGGTCTGCGTGGGGAACTCGACGTGCTTCCCGGTGGCCTGCACGAGGTCCCAGCCGTGCACGAGCAGTTCGGTGACTCGCAGCTTCAATGCGACAGCGCCGGGCACGGAGCCGAAGGGCACCGTCACCGTCTTGTCCAGTGCGCCCGGGGCTGCGAAGGCTTCCCGCAGAGCCTCGAGGGAGTCGGGGTACGCGCTCGCCAGCTGGGCGTCCGACAGCTCGTGGTCGCCGTGTGGAGGCTGTCGGGTGCCGGCCGCCGACGCGAACCTCTGGTTGCCGACCAACATGTGCGAGACCAGGGCTCGGACAGACCACTTGGTGCACGGAGTGGGCAGCGCCCAATCGGAGGGACCGATCAGGCCAACGATTTGCCGGCTCAATCGGGCAGCGACATCGAGATCGTCGAGTGCTTGTGGAGGCGTCGTCACCGCTCCTCGTTCTTGCTTGTACCTGTTCTCCGGTTCTGCGGTCCGGCGATCGTAGCGGACCCCGCTGTCTGTTGGGGCGGATCGCGTACTCGGCGCACCGTCGTCGGGCCCTGAGGGCCGGCGGTCCGGTCCTGCCCCGGCTGGCACGAGGCGGCCCAGCCCTGGGGCGAGAGCGGGGCTGGACCCGATGAGCGTCCTGGGTAAGGTTCTTTTGGCTCGCTCTAGGGGGTCTTGGGTCGCCTTGCCGCTCAGGCCTGACTGTGCATCAGGTGGTGGGCAACCCCTGTCGGTGTCGTCTCGTTCAGGGGGCCGTCCTCGAGTTGTTGGTGGTCTTCGGCTGGCGCCCTGGTCCGCCAGGGCCTGGTTCGCCACTTCGCGATCCCAGGGCTTGGAGCGCCCGAACACCGACCGAGCTCCGCGCCTTGGCGCTGTGTCCCCTAGGGCTTATCCCCCTGCCTGCTGCGCTGTGACGTGGGGCCGGGTCGAACCGGGCCTCTTCCATCTTGGCGAGGCGCAGGAGCGCCGGGGCAAGGTCGCATAACATGGCTCTTGGTCCGAACGCTCGGCGTGCCCCCTTAGCTCAGTCGGCAGAGCACAGCCATGGTAAGGCTGGTGTCGTCGGTTCGATTCCGACAGGGGGCTCCCCGGCGGCGTAGCTCAGTTGGTCAGAGCACACGGCTCATAATCGTGGGGTCGCGGGTTCGAGTCCCGCCGCCGCTACAAGGGCCGCCTGGCGCGAGGACCAGCGGCTTGAGAGGAGAAGAGGGTGCCCAAGAACGAGAAGCGGGTCCGGGTGACCCTGGCATGCGAGATCTGCAAGCGCCGGAATTACATCACGATGAAGAACCGGAACAACGACCGAGAGCGCATCGAGATGAAGAAGTACTGCCGCTGGGATCGCCAGCACACACTGCACAAGGAGACCCGCTAGAGCGAGCCGCCCAGGAGCTTGTCAGTGGGTCCCCCACCATCGACGCTTCGCTCCAGTTCAAGGGCGAAAGTGGTGCGATACCGACTTCGAGATGACCAAGAACCAACCCCAAGGGCATGATCGCTGCCGTCTGCGACAAGGCTGACGTTGGCCACACGGAGGAACCCTTGGTCCAGCTGCGCCGGCCGGCGGACCCCGGCACGGTGATAATGTCTTGGTCCGCTGCCCACCTCAGGCCGACTCGGGTGCGCCTCCCCGGGATCCCTGAGGGCGGTCTGCCAAGGGCAGTAGCTCAATTGGTAGAGCACCGGTCTCCAAAACCGGCGGTTGGGGGTTCGAGTCCCTCCTGCCCTGCTCTGCGTGGAAAGTACAGGCACCGGCCGGCGGAGCGAATTTCATGAACCGCGAGACCAAGAGGATGATGCGCCGTCAGGGGCACATCGAGGCCGACGGCTCCCCCGCGCTCAGGCGAGACCGCCAGCCGCCTCCCACCACCCGTCGTCGGCGCCGCACGTCGCCGGCACAGTTCGTCGGCGAGATCCGCGACGAGCTTCGGCAGGTTGCTTGGCCAACGCGGCCCGAGCTCATCAACTACACGGCCGTCGTCGTGATCACCCTTGTGATCATGGTGTCGCTGATCTTCGTGCTGAACTTGGGCTTCGGCAAGGCCGTCCTCTACATGTTCCAGAAATGACCGACGCCAACCCGAACAACCTCGAAGAGGGCCTCTCCACGGAGCTGCCGCTCGGCGCCGATGAGGCGCCAGGGCGGATCGAGCTCGAGCAGCCCGGTGGTGAAGAGCCGGAGCTGGTCGTCGATGCGACGAGCTCTTCGGATGAGGAGGAGGACACAGACGAAGAAGAGGCGCCGGTCAGCCCGTACGACCGGGCCGGGCGGTGGTACGTCGTGCACACCTACTCGGGCTACGAGAACAAGGTCCGTTCCAACCTGTTCAACGTCATGGCTGCGCGCAACATGGAGGACCAGGTTTTCGAGATCGTGATCCCCATGGAGGACGTGGTCGAGTTCAAGGCCGGGCGCAAGGTCACGGTGCAGAAGAAGGTCTTCCCCGGCTACCTGCTGGTCCGCTGCTACCTTGACGACGACGTCTGGGGCGCGATCCGCAACACGCCCGGGGTAACGGGGTTCGTCGGACCGGGAACCAAGCCCACCCCCCTGTCCCGCGGGGAAGTCGAGAACATCCTTCAGGTGAAAGGCGTTGGCTCAGAGACCTCGCAGAAAAGGACGCGCCCGCGTCTGGAGTATGAGGTCAACGAGACCGTGCGCGTACGGGAGGGCCCCTTCGCCGACTTCTCGGGCCAGATAGCGGAGATCAACGAGGACCAGCTCAAGCTGAAGGTGCTCGTCAACATCTTCGGCCGGGAGACCCCGGTCGAGCTCGAGTTCAGCCAGGTCGCCAAGCTCTGAGCGCCACGTGAACAGGGCTCAGGTGCTGACGGCGGCGAGCCTGCAATAGGAACACACAAGACGAACAAATAAGACGAACACAGACACACACAACAGGACAAGGAGCAAGATGCCTCCCCGCAAGCGGGTGCTCGCCAAGGTGAAGATTCAGCTCGAGGCCGGCTCAGCGACGCCGGCGCCCCCTGTGGGTACGGCGCTCGGGCCGCACGGCGTTCAGACGATGGAGTTCTGCAAGCAGTACAACGCGGCGACCGAGTCCCAGCGAGGGACCGTCATACCGGTGAACATCACCATCTACGAGGACCGTTCCTTCAGTTTCGAACTGAAGACCCCACCCACCCCGGTGCTCTTGCGACAGGCCGCGGGGCTTTCAAAGGGCTCGTCGGCCTCTGGGAGGGAGCGTGCCGGCTCGGTGACCGACGCCCAGCTCAACGAGATCGCCAAGACCAAGCTGCAAGACTTGAACACCGACGACTTGGATGCGGCCAAGCTGCAGGTTGCCGGGACCGCCCGGTCGATGGGCATCGAGATCTCCGGCTGACGACAATCGAGGGGACTTAGGAAGCAATATGCCTGAGCACGGACGTAAGTACAAAGAAGCGTTGGGGAAGGCCAATCGCGACGACCACCACGGCGTCGGCCAGGCGGTCGAGATGGTCAAAGAGCTCTCGAGCGCCCGATTCGACGAGACGGTCGAGCTGGCACTGCGACTCGGGGTTGATCCGCGAAAGGCTGACCAGATCGTGCGTGGGACCCTGTCGCTGCCCTCGGGTTCGGGTCGCCGGGTTCGGGTGGCGGTCTTTGCCGCGGGGGAGATGGCGACCGAGGCGCGGGCGGCAGGAGCGGACGTGGTCGGCGCCGACGACCTGGTGGCTCGGATCGCGAACGAGGGTTTCTTGGATTTCGACGTGGCCATCGCTACCCCTGACCTCATGGGTCAGGTGGGCGCTCTGGGGAGGACCCTGGGGCCGCGGGGCCTCATGCCCAACCCCAAGACGGGGACCGTGACCACCGACGTGGCCAGGGCGGTGAGTGAGTTCAAGGCCGGGCGTGTCGAGTACAGAACCGACAAGGTGGGCAACGTGCACGTTCCCGTCGGCAAGGCTTCCTTCTCGAATGACGCGCTGGTCGCGAATGTACATGCGGTCGTCGAAGAGCTGGTCCGAGTGAAGCCGGCTGCCGCGAAGGGGCGGTACCTCCGGTCCGTCACCCTGTCCTCGACGATGGGCCCCGGCATTCGAATAGACCCCGCCCGGGCCAGAGAGACAGAAGAGGTGGCTGCGGCCCACTGAGCGTCCCTTCGGATCGCCGCAGCCCGCGGTTCCTCGGTCGCACATCAACCTCGGGGGTGGGTGGACCCCCTGGGCTCGGCTAGAGTGACGGGGTCCGCCCGATGGCGGGCGCATGGACGCCATAGACATCAGGTGCACGCGAGTGCCCAAGGGGCCGAAGCCCGCCCGACGAGGCGACCCGCTGCCGTGATTGTGCAGCGCGGGCGTCGTCTCTCATTGGGCTCACGGCTCTCCTGAGCGGAGTGAGGACGATGGACAAGCCCAGGCCAGAAAAGGTCGCTGTGGTCGAGGAGGTCCGCCAGAGGCTGGCCGACTCCAACGCGTCCGTCGTGGCCGAGTACCGGGGCTTGAGCGTCACCCAGCTGGCCGAGCTCCGCAAGAACCTGGCTGGGCTCGCCGATTTCAAGATCTATAAGAACACCCTCGTTCGTATCGCCGTTGCCGACGGACCACACGGGGACCTGGTCGAACTGTTGAGTGGCCCGTCGGCGATCACCTTCGTAAAAGGTGACGTAGGTGCGGCGGCGAAGGCACTGCGCGACTTCGCCCGCAGTCACCCCTCGTTGATCGTGAAGGGCGGGCTCAGCGCCTCGGGGCCGTTGACCAGTTCTGATCTAGGGCGACTGGCCGATCTGCCCTCTCGTGAGGTGCTGCTCGCCAGGCTGGCCGGGGGGCTGTCGGCGCCGTTGTCTCAGCTGGGCGCCTTGCTGACGGCGCTGCCGCGGGGCCTCGCGTACGGGCTGTCGGCACTCCTCGAAAAGCGTGAGTCCGAGGGGGGCGACCGCGTTGTCGCCCAGGCTGCCGTCGATGGACAGGAATCCCAAGCTCAGACCGACGCCGAGAAGCCCGCCGAACAGTGGCAGGCCGGCCAGCGGACCTAGCGAGAACCGAGCACCAGAAAGGAAGCACCATGGCAGGGACCATTACAAAGGATCAGATCCTCGACGCGATCGGGGCGCTCTCGGTCTTGGAGTTGAGCGAGCTCCTGAAGGATTTCGAGGAGCGCTTCGGGGTCAGCGCGGCTGCGCCGGTTGCCGTGGCGGCGGTGCCCGCGGCGGGAGGCGAGGCGGCCGGTCCCGACACCGAGGAGCAGGTCGAGTTCGATGTCATCCTGACCTCGGCGGGCGACAAGAAGATCCAGGTGATCAAGGAGGTCCGCTCGCTCACCAGCCTGGGCCTCAAAGAGGCGAAAGACCTGGTGGACGGCGCCCCCAAGCCCGTGCTCGAGAAAGTGAGCAAAGACGACGCCGACAAGGCGAAGGCTGCCCTGGAGGGCGCGGGAGGCACGGTCGAGGTCAAGTAGGCGAAGCCAGAACCTTGACTCAGGGGCTTGTGTTCTCTAGCCTTTTCCGGCCGGCGGGTCAATCCGGGGGTTGTGCTCTCTGCCGCCTCCGGGTAGGCTACCGGGTTGCCGTGCGCAGCCGTGGGTCCACTTCTCAAGTTAAAGCTGGTTCTGGCGCGCCACGGCCCCGGCCCTGACCACCACGCGTCCTCAAGTTTCGCTCCGGCGTCGCGCCCCGGAGACGTTTTGCATCCTCGTCTTAGCTTGCAGCACCTGATCCCAGAGGAGTAGGCCGTTGCCCTCACGGTCCCGCAGTCCCGAACGCGTCTCTTTTGCCCACATCGAGGAGGCTTTGCCCCTCCCCGACCTGATCGCAGTCCAGCGGGACTCGTTCCGTTGGTTCTTGGACAAGGGGTTGGCCGAGGCGTTCAACGACATCAGCCCCATCGAGGACTTCACCGGTCAGCTGAGCCTCGAGCTCGAGTTCGACCCGGCCGACCCGGATCTGCGTCCGCCGCCCAAGTTCTCGGTGGAGGAATGCAAAGAGAAGGACATGACCTACGCAGCACCGGTGTTCGTCCGCGCCCGGTTTTTGAACGCGACGACCGGAGAGATAAAGGAGCAGACGGTGTTCATGGGGGACTTCCCCATGATGACCGAGCGAGGCACCTTCATCGTGAACGGGACCGAGCGGGTGGTCGTCAGCCAGCTGGTGCGCTCGCCCGGCGTCATCTTCCAACCTGGTCGGGATGCCAAGACGATCTTCACCGGCACCATCCACCCCTATCGAGGGGAATGGATCGAGCTCGACATCGAGGCGAAGCCCTCACGCGACGTGACTGCCGGGGCGAGGGTCGCTCGCAAGCGCCGGCTCTCCCTCTTCGCCCTGTTGCGCGCGCTGGGCTATGGCGACGAGGAGTTCTTGGAACGCTTCGTCCGGCACTTCGACTTCCTCGACGGCCAATGGGAGAAGGAGCGCACCCTTGCTCCCTCAAGAGAAGAGGCGCTCCTGGAGATCTACAAGCGCGCCCGTCCCGGGGAGCCCCTATCGGTCGAGGCGGCGCGGCAGTACTTTGAGAATGCCTTCTTCAACCCGAAGCGCTACGACCTGACGCGCGTCGGGCGTTACAAGCTCAACCGCAAGCTGGGTCCCGAGATCGAGCGGATCCCCGAGCTTTTCGGCATCGAGGTGGAGCGTCCAGCTCCGAACCAGAGCGTTCTCAGCCCCTCGGAGATCCTGGCGTCTGCCACCTACATGCTGCATCTCGCGTTGCACATGGCGGACGGCGATTCCACCTATCGCATCGACGACCAGGACCACTTTGCCAACAGGCGTGTGCGCTCGGTGGGCGAGCTGATCCAGAACCAGGTGCGGGTCGGGCTGTCGAGGATGGAGAGGGTCGTCCGCGAGCGCATGACGACCCAGGACGTCGAGGCCATCACGCCGCAGACGCTCATCAACATTCGCCCCGTCGTCGCCGCCGTGAAGGAGTTCTTCGGCACGAGCCAGCTCAGCCAGTTCATGGACCAGAACAACCCGCTGTCAGGGCTGGCGCACAAGCGCCGGCTCTCCGCGCTGGGCCCGGGCGGCCTTTCGCGGGAGCGGGCGGGGTTCGAGGTGCGTGACGTCCACAGCTCCCATTACGGCCGTATGTGCCCCATCGAGACGCCGGAGGGCCCCAACATCGGCCTCATCGGTGCTCTTGCGACCTATGCCCGGGTCAACGAGTACGGCTTCATCGAGACCCCGTACCGGACGGTGAAAGAAGGCAGGGTCACCGGCGAGATCGTCTACCTCGCTGCCGACGAGGAGGAGGAGCACGTCATAGCCCAGGCCAACGCGCCGATCGACCCCCAGGGC
>JBOGFX010000112.1:0-1999 GCA_050743805.1 Acidimicrobiales bacterium | reverse complement strand
GCGCTCCGACTCCAGCCCGGTGGTCGTCGCGACCGACATCTCGGATCTAGCGCTCGAGCTGGCGGCGCAGAACCGGGGGCGCATCGAATGCCGCGCAACGTTGGAGCTGCGCCAAGGATCCTGGTGGGAGGCCCTCGACCCGACCGAGGCTGGCAGGATCACTCTGGTGGTGTCGAACCCTCCGTATGTGTCACGAGCCGACTGGGAAACCCTCGACCCACTGGTGAAGGACCATGATCCGATGGTGGCGCTCGTTGCCCAGGACGGCCGTGGGGGCGAGCCCGGCTTCTCTGAGATCGAGAAGATCCTCATCGGCGCGCCGATCTGGCTGGGCCGGCCGGCTGCCGCGGTCGTCGAGATCGCACCCGCGCTGGCAGAGCCCGCCCTCGAAGTGGCTCGACGCTGTGGCGCTCGTGGTGTGGTGATGAACGACCTTGCGGGGCGACCCCGAGCGCTGGTCGCGCGTTTCGCTTGAGCGCGCCGCGTGCCTTGAGGGAAGGAGACCTCGCGGGCCTCGTCACCCTTTTGGGCGACGACAAGGTCGTGGGCGTGCCCACGGACACGGTCTACGGGCTCGCAGCTCGACTTACCGAGGCGGCCACCCAGCGGATCTTTGTGGCGAAAGGTCGGCCGCAGGCCCTCGCGCTGCCGGTGCTAATAGGCGCGCCCGAGCAGCTGGCCGCGGTGGCCGCGGTCTTCGAGGACGAAGCCGTCGCGCTCGCCGCAAGGTTCTGGCCCGGCGCGCTCACCATCGTGGTCCCGGCCCGCCCGGAGATCGCCCGGATCGTCGGCGGGGATGGCGGGGGCGTCGGGGTGCGGCTCCCCGACCATGCACCGCTCCAGGCACTTTTGAGGGCCGCCGGCCCCCTGGCGGTGACCAGCGCCAACCGCCACGGCGATCCTCCTTGCACCACGGCCGAGGAGCTGCGCGCCGCCTTCTCCGGCGCCCAGGTCGCAGCGGTCCTCGACGGCGGCCCCTGCCAGGGTCTCGTGTCCACCGTCGTCGACCTGTGCGGGGTGACCCCGCGTTGCCTGAGGGAGGGCGAAGTGGACTGGGAAGAGGTCGTCGACGTCCTGGCCTAGCTGGCCCCGGGGGGCCGCACCCCGCTGGGTACAGTGGAGCGGTGGGCCGCGCTGGCTGGACCCCTCTCAACCCCCTAGCAACGGAGATCTCGGCGTGAGCAGCTCTTTCACAAAGGATGAAAGCCTCGCCTCATCGGACCCGCAAATCGCGTCCCTGCTCCTGGACGAGGCGCGCCGTCAAAGCTTCACGTTGCAGCTGATCGCGTCGGAGAACTTCACCTCTCGCGCCGTTCTCGAGGCAACGGGATCGGTGCTCACCAACAAGTACGCAGAGGGGTACCCGGGCCGCCGGTACTACGGAGGGAACCACGTGATCGACGAGGTGGAGGACCTGGCACGACAGAGAGCCAAGAGCCTCTTCGGCGCCGAGCACGCCAACGTCCAGCCACATTCGGGTGCCAATGCCAACCTCGCGGTTTACCAGGCCTTGCTCGAGCCCGGCGACACGGTGCTGGCCATGAGGCTCGACCACGGCGGCCATCTCACCCACGGCTCTCCCGCTTCGATCACATCAAAGATCTGGCGCTTCGTCTACTACGGGGTGACCCCCCCGTCCCACCAAGATGGCGCCCCGGGCGAGGTGATCGACTTCGACCAGGTGAGGGACCAGGCGAAATCGCACCAACCCAAGCTCATCGTCGCCGGGTCGACTGCGTACTCCCGGGTGATAGAAGCCGAGCCCTTTCGCCAGATCGCCGATGAGGTCGGGGCCCTTCTCATGTTCGATGCCGCCCACCCGGCCGGCCTCATTGCGGCAGGCGTGCATCCTTCCCCGGTTGGGATCGCCGATGTGGTCACCTTGACCACGCACAAGACCTTGCGGGGACCGAGGGGTGGCGCGGTGCTCGCTCGGCCCGAGCTCGCCCGCAAGGTGGACTCGGCCGTGTTCCCCGGGCTCCAGGGCGGTCCCCTGGAG
>JBOGFX010000111.1:0-1546 GCA_050743805.1 Acidimicrobiales bacterium | reverse complement strand
GTCGGGCGTCGGGCCGATCCGCTGCCGCATCATCGAGGACGGGTCGCACACCGAGCACCGCCTCGGCCTCGTCGAGTCGACAGTACCGCCGACCCCCGGCGCCCCTCCTAAGCACGTGCACCGTGAGCACGACGAGACCTTCATCGTGACCCAGGGCAGGCTCAGGTTCACCTCCGGAGACAACGACGTCGACGTCGAAACGGGGTCGTGCGTGGTTGTCCCGGCCGGTACGCCGCACACGTTCTCCAACCCATTCGACCAACCAGCCAAGTTCATCTGCACGCTCACTCCGGATCTCTATGTCGAGTACTTCCGAGATCTGAGCAAACTCTCGGTCGACCAGCGGGGCTTCCCCAACCCGGCCGACATCGCAGCGACGATGGCGAAGTACGCCACCGAGGTGACGCAGTAGCGATAAGGAGAACGCAAGCCGGAGGGCCACAGATGGCCCAGGGCTGCCAGCGCCACCCCACCCGAGGCACTGCCCATCGAGCGGCGTCCTCGGCGGTAGATCCGCCAACTGCTTCCGACCGCGGTGGCGCTGGTCTCCTCGCCCGCTTTCGACTCTCAAATGAGCGGCGGCTCCGAGAGCGTTTCGATCCGCTGGGTTGCCTCGTCGATCGACATGTCGAAGTCCTGGGTGGCCAAGCAGGTCTCCCGCCACCGCTCAGGTGGCTATGAGGCCCTGGTCCTCGAGTCGAGAGCGCCCAAGCACCGACCCACCCAGATGTCAGTCGAGCTCGAGAACGAGATCGTCACCATCCGAAAGCACCTCGACGAAGAGGGCCTTGACGCCGACTCAATCACGATCGGCTACCACCTGGAGAAGCGGCACGGGACGGCCCCTTCGCGCTCCACCAGCTATCGGGCGCTCGTCCGGCGTGGCTTCGTGAACCCCCAGCCCCAGAAGCGGCCGCGGACCTCCTGGCAGCGCTTCGAAGCGAAGCTACCCAACGAGACCTGGCAGGCCGACATGACCCACTGCGCCCTGGCGGACGGGACGGGCGCCGAGATCCTCGACTTCGTGGACGACCACTCGCATGGTGGTGGCGGCCATCGTGGTCCCTGTAGCAACTGGCGCCGACGTGGTCGCCGCCTTCTACAAGGGGGCCTCTTCCCAGGGGTTCCCCACGTCGATGCTGACTGACATTCAAGCTGTTTGCACCCGGGATCCGCGTGCTCATCGGCCGGTGGCACGAGGATTCGGGGGATGATCCCTCCCCGGCAAGCCTTTGACTGATCGGAAAATAACTGCACCCCACTGGATGGATGTGGCCGCGCGCGAACGGGGTGCGGGGCGGAGCGCACAAGGGACGCCGCGTCATCGTCTTGGTCTGCGACCTCAAGGTCCGGGTCCTGAGCGAGGACGGCGAGCTGCTCCGCCATCTCACCGTGGACCCCTCCAAGGACTACGAGCCGCTCGGTCCCGGGACGTGATCGGCTACCTTGTGCAGGTTCGTCTGTCCACGATGTCCTGAGACATCACAGGGCGCCCCAGACAGGACTCGAACCTGCGCACCCGGCTCCGGAGGCCGGCGCTCTATCC
>JBOGFX010000110.1:0-4056 GCA_050743805.1 Acidimicrobiales bacterium | reverse complement strand
GTCCTGAAGGGCGAGGTCAAGGACGTCCTGCTGCTCGATGTCACCCCGCTGTCGCTGGGCATCGAGACCAAGGGCGGGGTGATGACCAAGCTCATCGAGCGCAACACCACTATCCCGACCAAGCGCTCCGAGATCTTCACGACGGCCGAGGACTCCCAGCCCTCAGTCGAGATCCATGTTCTTCAGGGCGAGAGGGAGATGGCCAGCTACAACAAGACGCTTGGCAAGTTCCAGCTCGTGGACCTTCCACCAGCGCCGCGGGGGATCCCCCAGATCGAGGTCACCTTCGACATCGATGCCAACGGCATCGTGCACGTGGCCGCACAGGACAAAGCGACCGGCAAGGAGCAGTCCATGACCATCACTGGCCAATCTGCTCTCGGCAGGGACGACATCGAGCGGATGGTGCGTGACGCCGAGGGCCACGCCGAGGACGACAGACGTCGTCGCGAGGAAGCCGAGGTTCGTAACACGGCCGACACCCTCGTTTACCAGACGGAGAAGCTTCTGCGAGAGCAGGGCGACAAGATCGAGGGTTCGGAGAAGGAAGCCGTCGAGAACGCTCTCAAGGGAGTGAAGGACGCACTGTCGGCCAGCGACATAGATGCGATCAAGAACGCAACTGACTCGTTGATGACGGCCAGCCAGAGCTTTTCGCAGCGTCTCTACGAACAGGCGTCGCAATCGTCTACCTCAGCCACGTCGGGTGCTTCAGACTCGGACGCCTCGGGGAGTAGTGATGAGGAGGTAGTGGACGCGGAGATCGTCGACGAGCAATGAGCCGTGAGCCACGAGACGACCTCGAAGCACCGTTGGAGCCCCTGGGCGAAGAGCCCGGTGGGGGAGGCGAAAGGGCTCCGACCCCCCAAGGGAGCGAGCCTCGCGAAGATCAGCTCGAGGAGGCGGCACAGCAGATCCTGACCGATGTCGCGGCGATCGAAGCCCAGCGCGATGAGTACCTTGCCGCGCTCCAGAGAGCCCAGGCGGATTTCGCCAATTACCGCAAGCGCGTCCTGCGCCAGCACGAAGAGCAGGCTTCGAAGGGAGCACTCGAGATCGTCTCGAAGCTGCTTCCGGTGCTCGACACCTTCGATCTTGCGATCTCACATCTGCACGGCACTGACGATCACCAACAGGGCGACGCCCTGGGTCAGGCGCGTGGTCAGTTGGTCGAGATCCTCACCAAGGAGGGGCTGGAGCGCGTGGATACACAGGGCGTGGAGTTCGACCCCTCGGTCCACGAAGCGGTCGCACACGTCCCCACGGAATCTGATGAAGATCAGGCCCAGGGGCCTCGGGTCGACGAGGTCTTGCGTTCTGGGTACAGGTGGCGAGGACAGACCCTGCGGCCGGCCATGGTCAAAGTGAGGGGCTGAGTTGCCCGCACAGCGCGAGTGGTTCGAGAAGGACTACTACTCGGTGCTCGGGGTCCCCTCGACCGCCAGCGACAAGGACATACAGCGCGCGTATCGCAAGCTGGCCAAGCAGTACCACCCCGACGCCAACCCCGGTTCGGAGGACCGTTTCAAGGAGATCTCCGCCGCCCACGACGTGTTGGGCGACTCGTCGACGCGCAAGGAGTACGACGAGGCGAGACGTCTCGGCCCGATCGCGGGCGGTTTCGGCGGGGGCGCACCCGGGGGGACCTTCCGGGTGGAAGACCTCGGTGACCTGGGCGACCTCTTCGGAGGGCTCTTCGGGCGCGGGCGTCGGCGAGCGCAAGGTCCGCATCGGGGCGCCGACGTGGAAGCCCAGCTCCATCTCTCTTTCGAAGAGGCAGTTCGAGGGGTGACCACCTCGGTCAACGTCCCTCAGGATGTCCGCTGCAGGACTTGCAAGGGCACCGGTGCAGCACCAGGCACCTCCACCCACGTTTGCGACCGCTGCAAGGGACGAGGGACCCTGGATGACAACCAGGGGCTGTTCTCCCTCTCGACCGTGTGCCCACGGTGCAACGGCCGCGGCACCGTGGTCGACGTCGCCTGTCCGACCTGCAACGGGACCGGAACCGAGCGCAGGGACCGCCAGGTCAAGGTGCGGGTGCCCTCGGGCGTGGAGAACCGCCAGAGGATCCGGGTCAAGGGTCGGGGAGCGCCGGGCCAGGGCGTGGCGCCTCCGGGAGACCTGTATGTGACGGTCGACGTAGCCGCCCACCCCATCTTCGCGAGGCGCGGTGCCAACTTGACCTACACGGTCCCGATCACATTTCCCGAGGCCGTCCTCGGATCCGTGGTCACCGTCCCGACCCTGGAGGCGCCGGTGAAGGTTCGGGTGGCACCGGGGACCGCGTCGGGAACTGTGCTGCGCGTCCGGGGGCGCGGCGTGCCTTCGACCAAGAACGGCACCAAGCCCGGTGACCTTCTCGTGAAGGTGGAGGTGGTCGTTCCGACCACAGTGAGCGACGAGGAGCGCGCTGCGATCGAGGAGCTCGCGCGCGTCGGACCCGCGGTTCGTCCGGGGTCAGCGGAGGAGGGTTGAGAAGTTGAACGATGCAAGACGTCCAGGGGTGGCCAAGCCTGGAGCTAGGGCTGTCTACGTGATATCGGTGGCCGCCGAGCTGGGGGGCGTGCATCCCCAGACGTTGCGGATCTACGAGCGCAGAGGTTTGCTGGAGCCCATCCGTACTCCAGGGGGCTCGCGCCGTTTCAGCGATGTCGATCTTGCCCGTCTGTCGCGGATCCAAGAGCTCACCGCCCAAGGGTTGAACTTGGAGGGGGTTCGGCGGGTGTTAGAGCTCGAGTCCGAGGTGGCCGCCCTCAAAGCGGAGCTCCAACGAGCGCATCAAGACGCCGCCGAGGCCGTGGAGCACGCACATCGCCTCTACCGCCGGGAGCTGGTCCCCTTCGATCAGGCACCGGTGCCGTTAGGTTGGGCGCCCCCTCAGGGTAGGAGACGTTGAGATGAGCCAGCTCCCCTTGGACCCGCGTCGCTGGACGGAGAAGACCAAGGAGGCCTTCAACGCTGCGACCGCCTTGGCGGCCGAGGCGTCCAACCCCGAGCTCGTCCCCGAGCACCTCATAGCGGCGCTGCTCGGTGACCCGACGTCCCTGGCCCATCCAATCCTCGCGAAGTTGGGCGTGTCGGTCGACGAGCTGAGGTCACACATCGAGCGAGCCCTCGAGGGCTTGCCGAGGGCGGTCGGGGGATCGGCACCCTCCCTCGGGCGGGCCGCTCGCGATGCCCTGGCCGAGGCAGACCGGGTCCGGGCCACCTTGAGCGACGATTACCTGTCGGTCGAGCACCTGCTCGTGGCGCTCGCCAAAGACCTCGGCAGCGACCGGGACTCCATGCTCAACGCGTTGCGCGACATCCGAGGAGCGCACCGGGTTACGTCTCCCAACCCCGAAGAGACCTTCCAGGCGCTCGAGCGCTACGGCCGTGACCTGACCGAGGCGGCCCGGCGCGGGCGCTTGGACCCGGTGATCGGGCGCGACGAAGAGATCGCCAGGGTCATCCAGGTGCTGTCTCGGCGGACCAAGAACAATCCCGTTCTCATCGGAGAGCCCGGTGTGGGCAAGACGGCCATAGTGGAGGGCCTGGCGAACAGGATCGTCGAAGGGGACGTGCCGACGAGCTTGAAGAACAGGCGGGTCATCGCCTTGGACCTGGGCTCCATGGTGGCCGGGGCCAAGTACCGAGGCGAGTTCGAAGAGCGGTTGAAGGCAGTGCTCAAGGAGATAAGCGACTCGGGTGGCGAGGTGATCACCTTCATCGACGAGCTTCACACCCTGGTGGGTGCCGGAGCGGCGGAAGGCGCCATGGACGCCGGCAACATGGTCAAGCCGCTTCTTGCCCGCGGCGAGCTCCGGCTCGTCGGCGCGACGACCCTCGACGAGTACCGGGAGAACATAGAGAAGGACGCCGCCCTCGAGCGTCGTTTCCAGCAGGTCTTCGTGGGCGAACCGTCCGTCGCCGACACGATCGGGATCCAGCGCGGCCTGAAGGAGCGCTACGAGAACCACCACCGGGTGCGGATCCAAGACGCCGCCTTGGTGGCCGCCGCCGAGCTCTCGGATCGTTACGTCTCGGGCCGCTTCTTGCCGGACAAGGCCATCG
>JBOGFX010000109.1:0-37554 GCA_050743805.1 Acidimicrobiales bacterium | reverse complement strand
CCGGCGCCAACATCGCCCTCGGTGCAGCCGTCGGGTTCATCGCAGTTGGCTTCGGAGGCTTCCTCCTGCTCAGCGTGCGGCGCAAGCGCCACGCCATCGAGCGCTGATGGTTCTGCTTCGGGGCATCGAAAAGTAAGCACCGCGAGGATCTGCACGCGATATGGCGATGCTCGCCGACAAGGTTGCCGCACATCGCTCGGCACCGGATGATGCTCATGGTATCGACGTGAGCGTCGTGCTGCCGTGCTTCAACGAACGAGAGTCCGTCGCCCTGTGTGTTGGTCAGGCAAAGGAGGCCTTCGCGACCTCAGGGCTTCGCGGTGAGGTGATAGTCGTTGACAACAACAGCAGCGACGGGTCGGCCGAGGTCGCTGTTGCCGCCGGAGCGCGGATCGTGCTCGAGCGCCGCCGAGGCTACGGAGCGGCGTTGGCTGCCGGGATTGGTGCGGCACGCGGCACAGTCGTCGTCATGGCAGATGCCGATTGCACCTATCCCCTGGAGAACCTCGATCAGCTCGTGCGCCCCGTGATGGATGAGACTCTCGACCTCGTACTGGGAGGCCGCCTCGGTAGCGCCAATCGCACGACGATGCCTGTCATGCACAGGCTGGTGGGCACCCCGCTTCTTACTTACCTCGTTCGAGAAGGCTCTGGCGACCTCTCTATAACAGACTCGCAGTCGGGATTTCGGGCATTCAACCGCAAGAGCATCGTTGCTCTGGACCTTCATGCTCAAGGCATGGAGTTCGCGTCCGAAATGCTCATTCGAGCTGGTCAACAGAACCTGCGCGTCGGCGAGGTCTCGCTCGGCTATCGGCCCAGGCTGGGAGAGTCAAAGCTTGCCGCCTGGCGTGACGGGTTGCGCCACCTTCGTCTTATCTTCTCTTTGAACCCTCACTTGATCATGTGGCAATCGGGGATCGTGATGACGGTGCTTGGCATTGCGTTAACGGTCGGCGCCGCCATGAGACCGGGCGGATTTCACATCGGTTCGGTCGTCTGGCAACCTGTTTACTTCTCTTCAATCCTGCTCGTGCTCGGGCTCATCGCAGCGCTTGGTGGAGCGCTCCTTGCCTTCCACTCCCCCTCTTCGCCTGCCGGGGTACGCAGGATGTTCTCGTGGATCGCCGATCCAATCTTTCACATGAATGTTCGTCGATTTGCTTGCCTTTTGGGCATCGGTGGGCTCTTGCTCGAGACCGCCTTGCTGTTCACCTGGCTACATGGAGGAATCGGTGCCATCTATCAGCGAATGGTCCTGGCCGGCCTTGGTCAGACGGTGATCTTGGGCTCTGCGATTCTCCTTGCGTTCGCAGTTGGCTACCCGAGGTGCACAGGAAGCCTCCAGAGGCCAAAACCCTGATGCCGACAGGCCAAAGCCAAGCTCCTACGCTTGATCCGAGCTCGGGACTCGGAACAGGCTCGCGGGCTGCGAACGAGATTCCGCCAATCGCGCTGCATGCCCCACGACGGCGAGTGCGGCGTCGCTCGAAGGCCCCCGCCATGAGATGTGGCCGGGTCCTCATGGTTACCCACTACTGGCCGCCGCACGTGGGCGGGATCGAGGCTGTGGCCGTCGAAGAGGCACGCCACCTATCCCAACGCGGCTGGGAGGTATCCGTGGCCACCAGCCGCGGCCGAGGGGATCGCTCCGTGGAACGTCCGGGCCCGATTCTCGTCGAGCGGTTCCGGTGCATCAACCTGTTGGAGCGCCGTTTCAACGTCCCAGTGCCTTTGATGGACCCAAAGATGTTCCTTGGCATCTGGCGTCGAGCTCGCCAAGCCGACGTGGTGATAGCGCACGGACACGTATTTATAGGAACTATCTACGCCGCGGCCGTGGCACGCCTGACGAAGAAGCCGCTGATTCTGGTTCAACACAGCCCCTATGTCGAATACGGCCCGATTCTCGCGACCGCTGAGCGACTCGCAGATCGAACCATCGGCCGATGGGTGATCCGTTCGGCCCGCAGGGTCATCGCTGTCAGTGAACCGACCTCGCAGTTTGTTCGGTCCCTGGTACCCGAAGCAGCGGTTGCGACCGTCCATTCTGGCGTCGATCAAAGGCGATTCTTCCCAGCCCGGCATCCGGCACACGCGCGTCCGATGATCTTGACGGTCCGGCGCCTTGTACCGCGCAACGGGATCGATCTGCTGATCGAGGCGTGGCACCGGGAAGACCTCGGCAAGGTGGCAGAGCTGTGCATCGGAGGCTCCGGGGCAGATATGGACCGATTGGCTCAAATGGCCGGCGACGACCCGAGCATTCGCCTGCTCGGCCACGTCCCCGAGCACGAGCTCGCCGAGCTGTACCGCAACGCCGATCTTTTCGTCCTGCCGTCGCGAAGCGGGGAAGGCTTCGGTCTGGTGGTCCTCGAAGCGATGGCGTGCGGGCTACCCGTGCTCGCCACCAGGTGCGGCGGAGTGACCGACGTGGTCGAAGACGGCACCAACGGGCGGCTTGTCCCACGGGCCGACGTCGTATCGTTGGCCACGATGCTTCGCGCTCTGATCGACTCCCCGCAGATCAGAAGGGAGCTTCGAAAAGGGGCTCTCAAAACCGCGTCGTACATGTCCTGGGACCGCTCTATCGACCGTCTCGAAAAGCAACTGCTCGAAGTCCTCGCAGCTCGAGCCCCCTTGCCGAGAAGGCTGCAGCCCCGGCACGATTCAAACGTGACCTCAACGGATCACCAATGCGACGAACGCGCCGTACGCTGCCACGATGGCAAGTCCCTGCTTGCGACCGAGGCCCCGGCACGCGTAGGCAGCGAGCAGGCAAACCAGCGTCAGCGCTGAGTACCACGTCCCGACGAGAACCGCGCTGGACGATGCCGCAGCCAGGCCCACGAAGATGCCCGGAAGGAACAGTCCCACCAGTACATTGATCATGTTGCTGTTCATGGCTTCGCTCAGAACCGCTGCGCCGCGCCGCCGCAGCGAGAGGTACACGGCACCTACGGCATTTGGCAGGCTCGTGACGCCGGCCAGGATCACGCCGCCCACGAGCAGGCTCGAGAGGTGTGCATGCTTGCCCAGGTCGCTAGCGGAACGCTCCATGAACGCACTTGCGACGACAACCACGCATAGACAGAGAAGCGCGAGCGCTGCGTCGGCGAAGCTCGCGTGCCTCTCGATCCCCGCATCGGCCAACTCGGCTTCCTCTTCGAGTACCGCCGACCGCAGCCACCGCTGTGCACCGGTGGGCAGCCCCACCCCTCGCAGCAGCCGGGTTGGCACCGTCGAGACGACCACGTAGGGAACGACTACGGCCAGGATCAGACCCAACCCAAGTGGCGCGCCCGCACCGCTCGTTACACAGATCACGGCGATCGCAGCCACCCACAGCGCCGGGATCCCCTCCAAGAGCACCACCCTCGGGTGAAAATCAACGCGTCCGGCGATCAAGGCCCCTAAGCCCAGGAGGGCTGCGAGGTTGAAGACGTTGGAGCCGAACACCACACCGAGACCGACACTTTTCTGTCCACCGGCAGACGCGGTGATCGCCGAGGTGATCTCCGGGCTGTCTGCCGCTAGTGCGACGATCAGCCCCAAGGCAGCTTCGGGCAGCCTCAAGGCCGCCGCGAGACGCTCGAGGCGAGCGACTAGAACGGCGCTCGTTACGAGCGCAAAGGCCGCCGCGACCACGAAGATCGCGAGATCCGTCGTGGTCGAATGAGTCAACTCGGAACCTCGATCACAGTGACGCCCGTCGCCAACCCGAGTGGACAGGCCACGGATGGAGATTCCCTCCGGCAACATCATCGCAGGTCAACAGGTTGGGGTAATCCATCCCCGGTCTGACCGATGCAACCCCACAGCTGCGCCGGATGCTCCGGTGCTCACCCGAATGTGAAGTCGTAGGCCTCGACGCCCGGTGACGCTTGAAGTTCGAGCTGGCCCACTGTGAACAGCCTCGCCTCGAAAAGCGTGTAGAGCTTGGGAACCCCCGAGACCTGAACGGTCTCGGTTGGGACCCCGTTCACCGACACCTGCACCGTGCCCGTGCCACCCATCACCAGGTATACGTCGTTCGCCTCGAAGGCGAGCTCGGCTTGGGCCATCGCCCCGGCCGTCGCCTCTTGCGCCTGGTCCGTCCAGGTGCCCGAGAGCGCCAAGCTCCCAAGTGGCAATGAGTCGGGGAACTGGTACTGGGCCGGGGCGTTGCGGACGACGGACCCCGCTGGCACGAGGTACTGAAGCCTGTCGTAGCCGAGGTAGGTCTCAGGACTGATCTGAGCGGTCGGCGTCCTGTCGGCCACCGAAGTGCGTGGAGGCAGAATGATGCCCGGACGGGCTTCTACCAGAAGGTCTCTGATCAGCTGCTCGGTTCCGCCGTAGTCGCCCTCCCCCACGCTGACGTGGCGCACGTCGCCCGATGCGTCGATCAAATAGTCCGCGGGCCACGCTTGGTTGTCGTAAGCGTTCCAGGTCGCGTAGTTGTTGTCGATCGCGACCGGATAGCGCACGCCGAGCGCGGCCGCCTGGGCTCGGACGTTGGAGACCACATGCTCGAACGCGAACTCGGGCGTGTGCACCCCAACCACGACCAACCCGTCCCTCTCGTACTCGCGGTACCAGGCTTCCACGTGAGGCAACGAGCGCTGGCAGTTGATGCACGAGTACGTCCAGAAGTCAACCAGGACAACCTTGCCTCGCAGCGAAGCGAGCGTGACGGCGCGACCGTGCGGGGTGTTTAACCACGCGGTCATTCCTCGGAAACGGGGCGCCGGCCCACAGTCCACCAGACCAGGCGTTCCGGAATCACACGTTGCGAGGGACGATCCTGCATTCCCTGTTATCGCTCCCAGCTCGCCCCGCACAGCGGCTGAGCCCTCGAACCTGCTCTGCAGCGCGCTGGTGTACCCGGGCAGGTCTCTCTGAAGGCCGGCAAACGTGTTGAAACCAATCGCTAGAGCCATTACAACCAGGATCAATCCGCTCAACTGGCGCAGCCGGGGACCCAGGGCGCGCAGCGTCTTGACCCGGTTGATGACCTCTCGACCCGCAAGGGCGATCATGAGCAGCGGCACCGCGGCGCCGATGCCGAATGCGAGCGTGAGGAACACGGCCGTGAGGCCGACCCGGTGGGTCGCGCCAACGACCGTGAGCGCGGCGAGGATCGGTCCGGCACACGGGACAAAGACCAACCCGAGCCCCAGTCCGATCACGAACCCTCCCGTTTCGGGGCTCGGCTGCTTGACCCTGAGCCTCACGAACGGTTTTTCCACGACGGAGCCCAATGGGGGGAAGAGGTACGCAGCTCCGACGATGACCAGGACGCCAACGCCCGCGTAGCGAAGAAGGTCCTGAGGAAGATGCAAGGCCGAGAGGATCTCGGACCCCACGAGGATGAGCAGGCTGAAGCTCAGCACAAGTCCGGCGACGACAGCTACCGGGCGGCGCCTGGTGCGCGAAGAAGTCAAGCCTGCGCCCTCAGACACGCCCCCGGCCAGCACAACGGGGAGCACGGGAACGATGCACGGTGAGATCGCGGCCACAAGGCCAGCCACGAACCCGATCCCGATCAGCTCTGCCAATGTTCGCCCGTCCCTTGGTTCGGCCCTCTTGTCCTCATCGAGGTTCGGGCGAAACGGTAGCGGTGCGCTTCGTCACAGGGTCGTCACCCCGTCGATGCGAGCGCTGAGCACCTGGCCGCCCCAATGCCGAGTCTCAAGGCCCCGCTGCACACCCCAGGAGCGTGTGGCGAGCGCCGTCGCTGCGCACTGGCCCCGCGTCTCTCGAAGGTCAAGGCTTCGAGCAGCCCACTGCACCCCCGCGCCACCAAGAGCGACCTCATCTGCCCCGGCGATCCAGGTCGACGACGCGCCGGGCCTCGCTTGCACTAGCCACCCGTCACCTGACGACCCATCGGGCAGCTACTGCGTCAAGGCGCAAGGCTAGGGTTAAAGGGTTCCCTTGGCATGCGGAGCCCGAGGATGGCCCAGACATTCGAAGAGCTTGTTGCCGAGGTCGACGTCGACAAGCTCATCGACAGAGAAGACCTGTGGGCGGTGATCGTGTGGAACGACGACTTCAACACCTTCGCCCATGTGATCAAGGCCTTGGTGGAGATCCTGAACCACACGGCCGAACGCGCCGAGGCCCTCGCGAACCGCATCCACCACACGGGCAAGGCGCTAGTGGCGGTCCGTCCGAAGGACGAGGCATCCCACATCGTGCAGCGCTTCCACGCCCGCGGCATCCAAGCCACCATGGAGCGTTGAGCGGCGCACTCACTCCGCTCCGAATACCCTCCTGAGCCAGGATCGCCGCGCTGCGGCGGCCGCCTTGGACACGGTCGCTTCGGGCACGAAGGCTCCGAAGCCGTGGAAGCACCCGCTCCAAACATGCAACTCGGCCTGGCCGCCGGTCGCCCAGATCCCGGTGGCGTAGTCGACGTCCTCGTCACGGAAGACCTCGGCAGCTCCGACCTCGATGTAAGCAGGAGGCAACCCCGATAGGTCCGTCGCTCGTGCGGGCGCCGCGTACGGCGAGACACCTGGGCCGCCGCGGGCATCACCCAGAAGTGCCGTCCATCCGACATGGTTGGAATTCCTGTCCCACAGCCCGATCCCGTCGTACTGCTGGGACGAGATGGTCTCGTTGCGATCGTCGATCATGGGGCAGTTGAGGAGCTGCCCCGCGAGCCTGGGCCCTCCTCGGTCCCGAGACATGAGCGCCACCGCCGCCGACAGGCCGCCCCCCGCGCTCCCCCCCGAGACGATGATCTTGTTGGGATCGACCCCGAGCCCCTCCGCGTGCTCAGCCATCCAGACCAACCCGGCATAGCAGTCCTCGGAGGGTGCGGGGTGTGGGTTCTCCGGAGCCAAGCGGTACTCGACCGCCACTCCCACGGCCCCGTATTCGAGCGCCATCTCGACCAAGCCGCCGATCCCGAAGAACCGGGTGCCTATGACCATTCCTCCGCCGTGGATCGAGTACACGCCGGGGGCACCCGAAGTTCCCCCGGCGGGGCGCACTATCGAGACCTCGATGTCGGGGTCTCTCTTTGGGCCGGGCACGACACGATCCTCGTACTCAACAGGCCGACCGGCGATCACGGTCTCGAGATCGGGGCTCAGATTGGCGAAACGTCGTCGCGAGTCGGCGATGGTCTCCACGCTGAGAGGCCGGTCCGATCCGAGCCTCGATCTGACCGCCGGCAGCTCCGCCTCCAGCTCTGGGTCGTATGGGACCGGAACGATCTTGGCTGTCACCGTGGTCTCCTTCGTGCGTCGCCGGCTCAGCGTAGGTCATCGACGCTCACGGTCAATGGGTCGTGGTGGTCACCAGGACATCACCAGAGATGCACACCGGACCCTCGGACCGGCGCCCGGCGCTAGCTTCTCTTCCGAGGCGAAGAGGCCCCTCGACCACAGGGGCCGCAGCGCCGGAAAGCCATCTCTGTTGTGGGAGCCGCCATATGAGTTCGATCAGCTTCGGTTCGGGAGCGCCCGAGACGGTTCTCGAGCCGCCGCCCCCAGACGTTCTCCTCGCGCTCGCCGATGCGCAAAGGGCTGAGAACCCCAAGGCGGCCATGGCCGCCGTGGCCGCCTCGTACCCACGATGCCTGCAGGCTTGGGCCTCTCTCGCCGAAGGCGCTCAAAGCCCGATCGAGCGCTACGCCTTCGCCAGGGTCGGCTATCACCGAGGCCTCGACGCCCTGCGGGCGGCCGGTTGGAAAGGTTCTGGCTTCGTTCGCTGGGAGCACGAAACCAACCGAGGCTTCTTGAGGTGCCTGGAAGCCCTTCGAGAGGCAGCGGCCGCAATCGCAGAGGGCGACGAAGAAGCTCGATGCGCCGTCTTCCTCCGCCAGCTCGATCCGGCGTGGCCGCCGGCGGAGCTGACCCGGGCAGGGTCACCACCAGCCCGGTAGATTCCGAGCCGCTGAACCAGGCAAACCTGGTACCGGAGGCACCAGATGAAGATCATCATTGGGAACGTGAAAGGTGGCGTCGGCAAGACGACGACCGCGGTCTACCTTGCTGCAGCGGCCGCCGCCCGAGGTCGGGGCCCGGTGATCCTCGTAGACGCGGACCCCCAGGGCTCTGCTGCCGAGTGGTTCGAGCAGAACCCGGTCGAGGGGGTGGAGCTCGTGGAAGCCCCCTCCGAGCGCACCGTCATCAAAGCGCTGGGCCGCTCCTCGGACGCGACCGTCGTCGACACGCCGCCCGGCGACGAACGCATCGTCCGCGCCGCCCTGCGGCGTGCGGACACCGTGGTGATCCCCACGCGCGCAGGAGGGGTCGAGCCCTCCCGGGTGCTGGCAACGCTGGAGATGACGCCCGAAGACGTCCCCTGTGGGGTCGTCGTGTGCGCGGCACGGCTCGGTACCAATGATCTCGACGCCACGCTCCAAGATTGGACGGTGGCCAAGGTTCCGATCTGGGGGGTCATCCCAGAGCGGGTTGCCATCGCCTCAGGCCCCGAGGGTCGGATCTCGCGCGAAGGCCTCGAGGCCTATCAAGAGGTTCTGCGCAAAGCCACGCGGGGTTTGCGCTGAGCGGTCCGGCTACAGCTGGTTGAGAGGCCTCCAGAGGCCTGCGTCGGGATCATCAGGTGTGCGGTTCAAGATGCGCGGGAACTTCGCTATCCCGAGCTCCGGTCGCGCCAACAACCAGGGCGCGGGAGGCGGCAGGACGATCATGGTCAGCGCATCGACGATCGGCTCGTAGTTGACACGCCATCCTGCGAAGTGCTTCCAAGCCTCCTCCCTCGTGCGCTCTATCGGGAAGCGCACCGATTCGAGCAGGTCGAACCCCTCGAAGAACTCCTCACGTCCCAACCGGATCGGCTGGTCTGGGCGCGGGTCTGCGTCGTAGCCGATTCGAAGAGCGTCAGCCAGCGACCGTAGGCAGTTGATCCCCATCCGTAGGCACAGTCGCGCCTGAGGGGGCGCCGATCCCGGAGCGACCGACTGATGCATCGCGGCCGCGTCGAGGATGGCCACGAGAGCCAGCAACCATGACCGGGAGGGATCCGGCGAACGGAACCAGATCAAGGACGGATATCCAGCGTGGGACTCCGAGACCCCTGCTGCCCATCTCTCCCATGTGCCGTAGAGAGCCGGCAGCTCGTCGATGTACTGGAACCGGAAATGACGCGCGAGAACCTCGGGACCCCAGGCGGGAACGCCCGCCCGAGCCGCGAGCATGGTGACTTCAGACTCTCTCGCCGAGAACGAGGCGTACAGGGTCGGCAGGTAGGCGATCTCTAGTGCGATGACCAGGAACCCGAAGGCCGCCTCGATGATCTCGATGGGCTTCGAGGCGCCCTTGCCACTCAAGATGCCGAGTGTCACAACCGAGGAGGCCGAGAAGCCGAGCGAGCTGACGAAGCTCGTTCCGGTCGCCCACCAGATCATCGCCGCGAAACCCAGGATCAACGACACGATCCAGGTCGCGAACAGAACGATGATGCCGAGCGGTCCAACCAGGCCGACGATCCGGTCCTTCGCGTCGTAGGTGCCGACGCGGCGCAACATTGGCGACACAGCCCTCGCGAGCGAGCGAGACACCTGGCGCAAGAGACGAGCCGAAGTGGCTCGGGGGACGACGAGCGTCGTGAACACGCTCATAGAGGTCGACGCGACGATGAGGATCCCGACGACAAAGACGACGACACGGTCGGGTTGCCCCATCGGTGCCTTCAGTGACCCTTGAGCACACGCACGCGGTGGACAACGAGGACGAGTCCTGCCAGCACGACAAGCCCTATGAGCACGAAGCCGGCATCCGCAAACCCGTTGACCAAGCTGTGCCAACCAGAACCGAGGCCATAGCCTGCTGCCGAAACGGCCGCGCAGTACACCGCAGTCCCTAGGAGCGTGAAGAGCGCAAATGGGCCAAACCTCATTCCCCCTACGCCCGCAATGAGCGACACGAACGTCCGCACCAGCGGGAGCAGGCGACCGATGGCGACGGCCGGGTCACCCCGCCTGGCGAGGAATGACTGGGCTCGATCCAGGTCGGTGCTCGAAACGAGCAGGTACTTGCCGTAACGGTCCACCAGGGTCCGCCCGCCCGTCCTCCCGAACGCAAAGCCGATCAACGAGCCCGTGAACTCGCCGATCAGCCCGACCACGATCACCGCCAACAGAGCGAAGTGTCCCTCGGCCGCCAGGGCCCCGGCGAAACCGAAGGTGATCTCCGAGGGAAAGGGTATGCAGATGGCCTCTAGCAGGGCCAACACGAATATCGCGGCATATCCCCAGTTCTGGAGGAAGTGTTCCATCGGGTATTTCTAGCCGAGCGGGACCTCCAGCCAGGGGTGAGCAGGATCATCATGGTCGTCACATCCTGGGCGTAACCTCGCGCTGGCCGCTTCAAAGAGGAGACATCAAATGGCCGTCGAGATACCGAGGACGCTCTCCCCGTCCAAGGCTTCCGCCTTCACCGACTGCCCGCTCGCCTTCCGTTACTCGATCATCGACCACCTGCCCGAGCCACCATCACCTCTTGCGGTCAAGGGCACTCTCGTGCATTCCGTGCTCGAAGGATTGTTCTGGGAACGCCCGCCGGGAAGGCGAAGCTTGGACGCGGCGTTCGAAGTTCTCGAGCAGCGATGGAAGGGCATCGACGAAGACGAGGAGTTTGTAGGCCTCGAGCTCTGCGCAGATGGCAAGGCCGAGTTCCGTCGTGACACCGAACTGCTGATTCGCAACTACTTCAGGATCGAAGATCCCGACTCAGCCAACGCGATCGGCGTCGAGCTCGGAATGGAGACCCACCTTGGGACAACCGTGCTCCGGGGGGTCATCGATCGTCTAGATCTCACCAACGAGGGGCAGCTCGTAGTCATCGACTACAAGACAGGGCGGGCTCCTTCCAGCCACTTCGAGAAGTCGCGCCTCAATGGTGTCCACACCTATGCGCTCCTGTGCGATCGTGTGCTCGGCCGTTACCCGGTCGAGGTGAGGCTCCTGTACCTGCGCGACCCGGTGGTCATCGTGGCGAGGCCGACCGAGCAGTCGGTTCGAGGTCACACCGTTCGAACGACCGCCGTTTGGTCCGCCATCGAGAGGGCATGCGAGCGCGAGGACTTCCGGCCCAGGGTGTCGGGTCTTTGCAAGTTCTGCAACTTCCAGGATCTTTGTCCGGCATTTGGGGCCGCGAAGAACAAAGCGCCCAAGACGTGCGATCGGTCGGGCTCTGAGCTACAGGGTGAGGCCTGATGGGTGAGCATCAGCCCGTTTTGAAAGGCTGATCTTCGAGCTGACCTGCGGCACCGCCGGCCCTGCACCAGGGTCAGCTCTGCTCAGGAATCTCCCCACCCTCGCAGGCGTTGTCCAGGTCATGGAGCTACCTCCTTTCCAGGTCAGCTGGGACTACCGCTGCCCGTTTGCCCGCAATATCCACGAGCACCTGGTGACGGCCCTAAAGGCCGGGGCCGATTGGGATGTGACCTTTACCCCGTACTCGCTCAGTCAGGTCCACGTCGAGGAGGGAGAACCTTCTATATGGGACGTGGCGGCCACCGAACCCGAGCGCCTTGCCATCAACGCCGGAGTTGTGGTGCGGGACCGGTTCAGCGACCGGTTCCTCGATGCGCACCGCGCTCTCTTCGAGGCTCGCCACGACAAGGGAGAGGACATACGTGAGCGGGAGGTGGTCGCTGGCGCTCTCAAATCCGTGGGCGTCGATCCGGAGGCGGTCTTCACCGAGATCGACACCGGATGGCCTGACGAGGCTGTCCGCAAGGCCCATGAATGGGCGGTCGACAACCATCAGATGTTCGGTGTCCCGACATTCGTGGTGGCCGATGAGGCGGCCTTCGTACGGATCATGCAAAGGCCACAGGGCGACTCACAGCTCGCCATCACCACGATCGAACGGGTCGTCAAGATGATCACCGAGCATCCCGAGATAAACGAGCTGAAGCACACTTCGGTCCCGCTCTAGAGGACCGCATGACCAGGCGGTGCCCGAGCTCATCGCTTCATGTCCCTAGACGGCCACCGATAGCATCTGGTCCCGATGAGCCAGAGCCACCAGGACCGCAGCTTTGCGGCGCGTGCCAGAACCGTCGGGATCGTCGGGGCGGGCCAGCTCGCGCGCATGACCGTCGAGGCGGCATCCTCTCTGGGAATCGACTCAGCGGTGCTGGCCGCCTCCGAGACCGACCCCGCAACCGGTGCCGCCTCCCATCTGTTGATCGGTGAGGCGACCGACGTCGGCCAGCTCTGGGCGCTGGCTGCGCGCTGTGACGTCATCACGTTCGACCACGAGCACGTCGATCTCGCCATGCTCTCCAAGCTCGAGGAGGCAGGCGTAGCCATCCGGCCCGCCACACGATCTCTCTCAGCGGGGGTGGACAAGGGCGCCATGCGCTCCACTCTGGCCGGGTCGCGGGTACCGGTGGTGCCCTACCGACTGCTCGACATGTCGGTCACCTCGAGCCTCGAGCGTGAGGTTCTCACCTTCGCCGCCGACCACGGCTGGCCGCTCATCTTGAAGACGGCGCGGGGAGGTTACGACGGCAAGGGCGTGTGGCAGGTCGAGGATCGGGACCAGGCGATGACGGTCCTGCGTCGCCTGCCCGAGACGGCTCTTGTTCTCATCGAGCCCCTCGTTCCGATTGAAATGGAGATCGCCGTGATGGTGGCCCGGCGCCCGGGCGAGTCGCGCGCCTGGCCGGCGGTCGAGACGACCCAGGTCGAAGGGATCTGCCGGCAGGTCCTGTATCCGGGGCGCGTGCAGGCGGGTGTGGCTCGGCGTGCGACCGAGCTTGCCCTGTCGATAGCCGAGCGCCTGGGTCTTTGGGGCGTGATGGCTGTCGAGATGTTCGTCACCCGCGGAGACGTCCTGGTGAACGAGCTTGCCCTGCGACCCCACAACAGCGGCCACTGGACGATCGAAGGCTCGGTAACCTCGCAGTTCGAGAACCACCTCCGCGCGGTGTTCGACCTTCCGCTCGGTTCGACGGAGCCCGTGGCCCCCCACGTTGCCATGGTCAACGTGCTGGGCGCCCCCGACGGGGCGAACCCCGCCGTGTTCCTGCACGGGGCTCTGCGCGTCGAAGGCTCCCATATCCATCTGTACGGCAAGGAGCCACGCCCGGGACGCAAGCTCGGACATGTGACCGTCACAGGAGACGACCCGGACCTGGTGATCGACAGCGCCTGGAGGGCCACCCGCGCACTCGGCGCCCCCACCCTAGACGACGCCTTCGCGAGGCGCGGGCCGTGACCGAACCTCTGGTGGCCGTGGTGATGGGGAGCGACTCGGACCTCGAGGTGATGTCCCAAGCTGCTCAGGTCCTCGGGGAGTTCTCGGTCCCCCATGAGATGAGGGTGCTCTCGGCGCACCGGACCCCCCATGACATGCTCGAGTTCGCCACACATGCGGCGGACAGGGGCCTGCAGGTCATCATCGCGGGCGCCGGCGGAGCCGCACACCTCCCTGGGATGCTCGCCTCAGCAACGCGGCTACCGGTGCTCGGGGTCCCGGTCGCGCTCTCCAACCTGGGTGGCCTGGACTCGTTGCTCTCGATGGTCCAGATGCCCCAGGGAGTGCCGGTCGGAACCGTGGCGCTCAACGGAGCGAGGAACGCGGGCCTGCTGGCAATCCGCATCCTGGCAACCAACGACGGACGGCTCGCCGCTGCGATGGAGGCCTTCCAGGCTGACCTCGCCGAGCGGGCGAGAGGTCAGGACCGCGGTCTGCGCGGCGGCCCGGCGTAGGCACCCGGTAGCGTCGCATCGAGCGATGCCCACCCTCAGCCAACGACTCGGACTGGGCCGACAAGCCCGGGCTCTCGTGGTGACCGCCGACGAGCTCGGCTTCTGCCACGCCGCCAATGTCGGCGTGTTCGAATCGCTTCGCTCTGGGGGAGCGACCAGTGCCTCGCTGATGGTGCCGTGTCCCTGGGGCCGCGAAGCGGCCGCGCGCTACCGGGGCGAGGACGTCGGGGTGCATCTCACTTTGAACGCGGACCACCGCCTGTACCGCTGGGGCCCCATCACGCACGCGCCCTCTCTGCGCGGCGGTGACGCTGGCTTCCCCGCGACCGTCGAAGACTTCTGGGACCACGCCGACCTCGACGAGACCCGGCGGGAATGCCGGGCACAGATCGAGCGCGCCATCCTGTGGGGTTTTGATGTGAGCCACCTCGATGCCCACCTGACGACCTTGCAGCTCAGACCCGAGTTCTTCGACGTGTACCTCGATCTCGCGGTCGAGTTCGGCCTGCCCATGCGCATGGTGAGCGAGCACCTCGAAGATCTCCTCGGCTTCCCGGCCGCCGAGCTGGCAAGGAGCGCCGGCGCGATCTTCTGCGACCGGTCCGTGCCATTCGCCCACTTCGCCAACCCGAACGGAATCGAATCCGCGCTCGACAACTTGACACCGGGTGTGACCGAGGTCCATCTGAGACCGGCTGTCGACACCCCCGAGCTGCGCTCCCTTGCCCATGACTGGGAGGAGCGGGTGGGCGACCACAAGATCCTGTGCGACGTGCCGAACCTCGCGCGGATGGCAGAGAAGGTCGGGATCGCGGTGATCGGCTTTCGCGCCCTTCGCGATCTCGCCCGGCGCTGAGAGGATCAGACCAGGGCCGTCAGCCCTTGGAACAGATCGGCCTCCTCCACCTCGATCGGACCCACCCTGTTGCGGGCGAGCTGGTACTCCTCGGTGTTGGGCAAGGCCTTTTGCACCTCGGGCGGAAGGCCGAACCACATCTTGGAGGTCGGGTCGACCTGCGTGGCGTGGGCACGTAACGCGTTGGCTCTGACCTCTTCGTAGCCGGCGACGTCGATCGAGGTGCTGTAGGGCACATCCTCGGGAAGGTTGGAGATCCGCTCCTTGCTGAAGGGGGACTCGAGGCCCAGCTCCAAGAACTTCTCGTGCATCGCCCGCATCCGCCCGACCGACCACACCGTGTAATAGAGCTTGGAGGTAGAGAAAGGGGCGCCGGCCTGAGGGTAGGCGCCCGGGTCAGCCGCTGCGTCGAATGCGATGGCCGATATCTCGTGCGTGCGGATGTGGTCGGGGTGCGGGTAGCGCGTCTGTTCCTCCGGATAGGTGACGATCACCTGGGGGCGGACCCGCCGGACCACCTCGACCAGGCGACCCACCGCCTCGTAGATGGGCGCCATCGCAAAGCAACGGGGATCTTGGTTCGATTGGGAGCCGGGCATTCCCGAGTCCCGATAGCCCAGCATGACGACCTCGTCGTAACCGATGATCGAGGTGGCGGCGGCCAGCTCCTTGGCGCGGTACTCGGCGATGTTCTCCTTCACCTCGGGCTTGTCCATGGCGGGGTTCAAGATGTCGCCCTCTTCGCCCCCGGTGCAACACACGAGCACCGTGTGGACCCCCAGGTCGTGGTAGCGGGCGACCGTCGCCGCCCCCTTGGAGGACTCGTCGTCGGGATGGGCGTGGATGGTGAGCAGGCACCTCTTTTCGGCCATGGGTGGAGGCTACCGGCCCAGGCGTGCCCCCCCGCACGCGCCGGGGCCATATGCTCGACGTGGGCAAAGGCCTTTTTGGGCCTCGCCAAGGAGGGCAGGCGGTGGGTTTCTTCGGTCGGATTGCGGCGATCTTCCAGTCCAAGGCGAACAAGGTCCTGAACAAGATGGAGGACCCCCGCGACACCTTGGACCTCTCCTACGAGAAGCAGCTCGAGAGCCTGACCAAGGTGAGACGCTCGGTAGCCGACGTCGCGACCGCGAGGAAACGCATCGAGCTGCAGGCCACCCAGCTCCACAAGCAGGCCGACAAGCTGCAGGACCAGGCCAAGGCCGCCCTCGCCCAGGGGAACGAGGCATTGGCACGTGAGGCCCTCTCCAGACGCGCTGCCATAGGTGAGCAGCTGGGGGACCTAGAGACCCAGCACACCCAGGTCACCGAGCAGCAGGAGAAGCTGGTGCAGACATCCCAGCGCCTCCAGGGCCAGATCGAGCAATTCCGCACCCGCAAGGAGACCCTCAAGGCGAGCTACACCGCAGCCCAGGCCCAGACCCAGGTGGGCGAGGCGATCTCGGGGATCTCCAAGTCCTTGGGGGATGCCGGTGGGGCGATGCAGCGCGCTCAGGACAAGATCTCGGGCATGCAGGCCCGCGCCGGTGCGCTCGACGAGCTGCTCGCGTCCGGCGCCCTCAACGATCTGGACCACCCGGTGGACGACATCCAGGCCGAGCTGGACAAGGTGTCAGCCGGGAGCCGCGTCGAGGGTGAGCTGGCAGCGCTCAGAGCAGAGCTCGCCTCCTCCCAACCCTCCGGCTCGATCGGCCAAGGAACCGACGAGCAGACGACCGATGCAGAGGTCGTGGGGGCAGAGGACTCCTCAGGGGCCGATCAGAGGGCCGTCAGTGGACAAGGGAAGGAAACCGATGGCAATCGCTCGTAATGTCCGCGCCGACAGAGGGCTGACAATACGCATGTTCACGACCGGGCTGTTGCTGGTCGTCTTGTATGCCGGGTTCATCGCGATCCTCTGGGCGATCGGGCTCTCGTTCGCCGCGATCGTCGTGATCGGCGCGATCATCGTGATCGGCCAGTACTGGTTCTCGGACCGCATCGCGATGTGGTCGATGCACGCCAGAGTGGTTAGCAGGGAGGAGGCGCCGGAGCTTCACGGGATCGTCGACCGTCTCTGCGCCCTCGCGGACATGCCAAAGCCGCGTGTCGCGATCGCCGAGGTCGACATGCCGAACGCGTTCGCGACCGGGCGGAGCCCCAAGGCTTCGGTCATCTGCGCAACGAGAGGCCTCCTGCACCGCCTGGACGAGGGCGAGGTCGAGGCTGTCCTGGCGCACGAGATCTCCCACGTCGCCCATCGCGACGTCGCGGTCATGACCATCGCCAGCACCCTTGGCATCGTCGCGGGGCTCACCACCCGGATGATGTTCTACGCGGGTCTCTTCGGTGGCTTCGGCGGAGGACGGGGCCGGGGCAACAACCAGGGCGCCCAGCAGCTGGTGCTGATCGAGCTGGCCATCATGGCGGTGTCGGTGGTCGTGTACGCGATCAGCTTCCTGCTCACACGGGCGCTATCTCGCTACCGGGAGCTGGCGGCGGATCGCTCGGGCGCCCTGCTCATAGGGCGACCTTCGGTGCTCGCGTCTGCTCTGGTCAAGGTCACCGGTGAGATGTCGCGGATACCGACCAGGGACCTGCGGCGTGCCGAGGCGTTCAACGCGTTCTTCTTCACCCCGGCTCTCACCCAAGGTCGCGGGGGCTTGTCCATCTCGACCCTCTTCGCCACCCACCCGCCCTTGGAGCGTCGGCTCGCCCAGCTGGCTGAGCTCGAGCATCGGCTCGGCCAGCCGAGCTAGGCGTCTCCTTGGGCCTCCTCGACACCATCTTGGGACGGACCAAGCCGGTCCGAGCCAATCTCGACGCGCTGTTCGCGCTTCCATCGGCGGCCGTCACTCTGCAGAGCGCTACGGGCCTCGTCTCGTCGGGGTCGGCCGGGGTCTGCTGGAAGCCCCCCCTCGGCAAGGAGGCCCACGATCTGGAGGGCGAGATCGCGGAGCTGCTCGCCTTGCCCGACAACACTGACCCTGGGGCCACCAAGGCGGGCGTCGGCTCTTTCACCCAGGCCGAGGACTCCTACCGCTACCGATGGCTGCTCCTGGAGGACCCCGAGATCGACGATCTGGTGACCCGGGTGCACCTGGCCAACAGCACCCTGGAGGACGCGGGGTGGGGACCCCAGCTCCTCTGCTCGCTGTTCGGCTTCGTCCCCGGCCAAGGGTCCGAGGAGACCGGGCGCTGCTTCCTCGTCTACCTGTTCAAACGGGGCACCTTCTATCCCTTCGTGCCCTCCGGCGCACAGAAGCGGGACAACGAGATGGAGCTGCGCCTCAAGGCCACCATCGGCGACGACCTTCCGGTCGAGGCCGACCTGTCCCGCTGGTTCCCCCTCTGGGACGCCCCGGTCCACTGAAGCGTTCTGGCGAAACACGCCCCTATCCACGAGAGCGCCCGAGGACCGGGCCCCAAGGCCCCCGCGAGCTCGGCGGGGACCCGCACCGCCACATCGCCTTGGAGGGAGCGCTCAACTTTCGCGACATCGGCGGCTATCGGACGTCGGATGCAAGTCGAGTGGCCTGGAGAAGGGTCTTCCGCTCGGGAGACCTGTCGACCCTCACCACCGGCGACCTTTCGCGCTTCGATGAGCTCTCGATCGCGACCGTGGTCGACCTGCGTTCGTCCTTGGAATGGAGCCTGGGGCGATTCCCGGCCCGATCGCGCCATGTTGAGCTTCATCACCTGCCACTGGTCGAGGACCGGCTCGATCCGGCGCGCTATGGCGATCCCCGAGCGATGATCGCCTCGCGCTATCTCGAGATCGCGAAGCTGGGCGCGACCAACGTGGCCCGCGCGCTGGCCATCCTCGCCCGACGCAGCACCCATCCCCTCGTCGTCCACTGCACCGCTGGCAAGGACCGCACAGGGGTTCTGGTGGCCGTGGTCCTTTCCCTCTTGGGCGTGGAGGACGAGACCGTCATGGCCGATTACGAGCTGAGCTCCCTCGTGAGCATGGAGTTGGCAGAGCGTGCGGATGGTTCGGACCGCCGCTTCTCCTCGCCGCTCGTCCGCGAACAGATCTTCACACCGAGGGGATCTGACATCGCGGCTCTGCTGGGGGGTCTGCGCTCAGAGCACGGCTCGATCGAGGGCTACGTGCTTTCGGCAGGGCTCGATCCGGGCGCCCTGGACGACCTGAGATCGGCCTTGGTCGAATCTCAGATCTAGTGACCGAGAGCGTCGATCTGCGCGGCCAGGTCGAGGTCGTTGTGGGTCAACCCACCCGCTGAGTGCGTCGACAGGACGAGTGTGACGGTGTCCCAGCGGATGTCGATGTCGGGGTGGTGACCGGCCGCCTCTGCGAGGGCACCCACCTCGTTGACAAAGGCCAGGGCGCCCGCAAAGCCGTCGCGCTTCACCTTCTTCACGATGGAGTCCCCATCGCGCCGCCAGCCGAGGCCACGCTCTTGCAGCGCGTCGTCGACCGCGGTCGGCTCTAGGACCTCAGGCACCGTCGGCCCTCGGGCGGGTCATCTCTTTTGGCTGGACGGCCATGTCGAACTCCTCTGCGCTCAGGAACCGAAGCGATAGCGCGGCCTCCCTGAGCGTAGTCCCCTCGTGGTGCGCCTTCTTTGCGACCTGCGCTGCGCGGTCGTAGCCGATGATGGGGCTCAGGGCGGTGACCAGCATCAAGGAGTCGTTGAGATGACGCTCGATGCTGGCCAAGTTCGGCTCGAAGCCTTTCACCAGATAGCGCGTGAAGCTCGAGCACGAGTCCGCCAGCAGCGCCACGGAGTCCAAGAAGTCGAGCACGATGACCGGCTTGCAGACGTTGAGCTCGAGGTTCCCCCTCGAACCGGCGAGACCTATCGCAACGTCATGACCCATGACCTGGATGCACACCATGATCATCGCCTCACACTGGGTTGGGTTCACCTTGCCGGGCATTATCGATGAGCCGGGCTCGTTCTCGGGGAGAGCCAGCTCGCCGAGACCGCTGCGCGGGCCCGAGCCGAGCCACCTGAAGTCGTCTGCGATCTTGGTCAGAGACGCGGCCAGCGTCCGCAGTGCCCCGTGCGCGAAGACCAATGCATCGTGAGCTGCCAGGGCCGCGAACTTGTTGGGGGCGGTGACGAAGGGCAGACCGGTGGCTCGCGCGATCTCGGTAGCGACGCTTTGGGCGAACCGGGGATGGGTGTTCAAGCCGGTACCAACCGCGGAGCCCCCCAAGGCAAGCTCGAAAAGCCCTGGAAGCGAGCTCTGTACCCGCTCAAGATCGGCGTCGAGCTGTGCAACATAGCCGGATATCTCCTGGCCCAATGTGAGCGGGACGGCGTCCATGAGATGGGTCCGGCCGATCTTGGTCACCTCCGCGTATTGCTGCGCCTTGGCGTCCAAGGCGTCTCGTAGCTCCCTCAGCGCCGGGAGCAGCGAGAAGACCAGCTCGCTGGCGGCCGCAATGTGCATGGCGGTCGGGAAGGTGTCGGTGGAGGACTGGGACATGTTCACGTGGTCGTTGGGGTGCACGGGCGACTTCGAGCCGAGCACTCCCCCGGCGAGCTCGATGGCGCGATTCGCGATCACCTCGTTGGCGTTCATGTTCGTCTGGGTGCCGCTGCCGGTCTGGAAGACCGACAGAGGGAAGTGCGCGTCGAGCTTGCCCTCCGCCACCTCGGCCGCCGCCACCTCGATCCGTCCCGCGATGTTGGGATCCAGCTTGCCCAGAGCGGTGTTGACCCGTGCCGACGCGCCCTTCAAGACCCCAAAGGCCCGTATGACCGGGGTCGGCATGGTGTTGGAGCCGATGGAGAAATGCACCAGAGAACGAGCCGTCTGGGCCCCCCAGTAGCGATCTGTCGGGACGGCCATCTCGCCCATGCTGTCGGACTCGATACGGGTGTTCTCAGCCATGGCTCTGCCGGGCCACCTCCTTTGGGTTGACAGTCTGGCGAGCCTACGCCCGCCGGTGCCAGCGACAGCGACGTCCCCGACACCGCAGACCTATGCGACGAGGTTCCCCAGCGTGTCCAGAGCCCCCAAGAGGCCGGAGGAGCTCTCGCCAACGACGATGAGCTCCTGCGCCCCGGCTTCTGCCAGCTCCCCCAGCTGTGACGCCCACCGGCCGGTCTTGTCCAAGGTCCCTCGCCAGACCACCTTGGGCGGTCGGCCGGCGGGTGCGGTGGCATCGAGGCGAAGACGACATCGCGCCACCTCGGGCGGCCCTCCTACGACCAGATGCCCGTCGAGACCCAGCAAGGACGGCTCTTCTTGTGTTGTGTCCTCGCCCAGGCCCAAGGGGCTGGCAAGCCCTGCGATGACCTCGGGCCCCTCGGCTCTGACCGGCCGAGGCCGCAGGGTGAGCTCGGCCACCTGGTAGAAACGCCCGGCCACCGTCACCTCGGTGTGGGTGAGCAGCGCCTTCATCAGCGAGGCTGCCTCCCCCAGCCGCTCGGCATCGAGGGGACCCGATCCGTCGTCGAACAGTGCGATCGAGGACCGGCCGCCGCTGATCGCGTCCAATGCGATCAGGTCGCGGGCGACGATCGCGGGATGACGGCCGAGGCTCGGGCGGACGATGACTCCGATGCCCATGTCCGGCACCACCTGCGCGATGGCCGCCGCGATCGGGAACGGGTCCGGGGAACCGGATCGGCCTTCTGAGATCCAAAGCGTGCCGACCCCCGCAGCCCTGGCCGCACGGGAGATGGAGGTCGGGTCTTGGAGAAACCCAGGGGTGCCCGCTTGCTCGGGCGCCTCGGCCGACATCTCCACCCCGACTCGCACCACCCAAGCGAGGGTAATCGGCTCAAGGCGACGGGCGCCCCCTGGAGCGGGCGCAAGAGCGGGCCTTGATGGGCCGCGTGCTTGGGAGGGGCCCGCGGCGTTCGAAGCGTCGTCGAGACGCGGGGCATCCCGGCAAGATCACAGGCCGGTCCCCGTCCAGTCCACGGAGCGGGGCGCAACGACCGGGGTGCCGACGTCGATCTGGATGTCGGTGTGCGCCAGCAGGACGATCTGGCTCGGGTCTCCTGCGCGGGCCTTGCCGTTCACGAAGACGTGGAGCGTGCCGGTCACACCTGCGACCCTCCCGGGGCCCAACGGCTGGTTCCATATCGCGAAGAACTGGCCCAGCGTGTACGCACGCGCCGCTGGCGACTCGATGTGGATCACCCCGTCCTGGGCGTGGACGTGCAGCCAGTAGTAACAGTGGGTGGCCTCGTAGAAGTTGCCGTCCGCGGTGGGCTGCGCGAGCGGAGAGACGAGGCCGATGCCCGCTGGGAGCGGGCGCAACGTCCCGTTGACGTAGATCGCCAGATGAGCGTGGATGTGGTACGCGACCTGCTCGCTCGCTTGGCACTGGATCCCCTCTACGGTCGCTCCATTCGCGGAGGTCGAAGCCGGGGCGATCGGGGTTCCCCGCTCTATGGGGATCCCCTCTGGACCTGCCTGCGACTGCACCCTCGGCGGTGGCTTGGCACCGCCGCTCGAGGTCACCACGATGGCCACGATGATCCCCACGACCACGATCACCGCCGCGCCGAGACCGTAGATGTTGCGCCTCTTGCGTCGGGCCGCCTCTTCGGCGGCCCTCACTCGACGTGAGGTCGTCGGTCTGCGGCCAGCCCCCTGGTTGGCGCGACCCGACGCGTTGGAGCCGCTCCGAGCGCGACGGGATCGGGCGCGCCGTGCATTGGTCATCGGGTCTCCTCGGGTGACAGCGCCTCGGCCGCGGCCGCGGCCGCCCTTGGACGATCCGACAGCGGCTGGCGCCCCAGATGCTACGCGGCGCACCAGGGCGCGGGGCGACACACCCAAGAGTCGCCTTGTCCCACCTCTGAGCCGGTATGGTGCGCACTGGTGGCCAGGGAACCACAAAGGCGGCCGCTGCCCGCACTTGGGGGCGAGGTAGGCGCCGCCCGCTCCCAGACCGTCGAGGTGGAGGGCCGTCAGCTCTCGCTCACCAATCTCGACAAGGTCCTCTACCCCGCCACTGGGTTCACCAAGGGCCAGGTGATCGACTACTACGCGAGGATCGCTCCGGTCATGCTCCCCCACCTTGCCGCCCGGCCGCTCACGATGCGCCGCTTCCCGGGCGGGGTCGACGATCCCAACTCCTTCTACGAGAAGCACCGCCCGAGGTCGGCACCGCCCTGGGTGAGAAGCGAGCGGGTGCTCGCCAGCCCCAAGGCCAGGGATCGCAACGGCGTCGACTTCGTCATCCTCGACGACCTGGCGACAATGGTCTGGGTCGCCAACCTCGCGTCCATAGAGCTGCACGTCCCTCAGTGGAAGGTCGCCAAGAGAGGGGGGCCCGAGGTGCCCGACCTCCTGGTGTTCGACCTGGACCCCGGGCCCCCCGCGAGCATCGTGCAATGCGCGGAGGTCGCGTTGATCGTCGCAGAGGAGGTCTCCAACACCCACGGCTGGAGGTGCCTTCCCAAAACCAGCGGATCCAAGGGCCTCCAGCTTTATGTCCGGCTGCCAGAGAGTGATCGCCAGCGCGGCTGGGATGACGGGGGATCCAAAGAGCTCGCCCACTCGGTCGCCTCAGAGCTCGCCCGGGCGCATCCCGATCTGATCGTCTCCAACATGAAGAAGGAGCTGCGCCGAGGCAAGGTTCTCATCGACTGGAGCCAGAACCATGTCGCCAAGACCACCATCGCCCCGTACTCGCTGCGGGCAAGGCGCGAGCCGACGGTTTCGGCACCGGTGGATTGGGACGAGATCGAGCGCCTGGTCTCGCGCGGCAAGGCGGAACGCTTGAGCTTCCTACCCGACGAGGTGATAGCCCGCGTCGCCGAACGCGGTGATCTCTTCTCGTCGCTGCTGCGCTGAGCTTCGAGATGGCGCCCGGGCCTCCCATCGAGCCGATGCTCGCGAAGCTGGTGGCCGAGCTGCCGGTCGCTCCGGGATTGCTCTACGAACCCAAGTGGGACGGGTTCCGCAGCATCGTGCTCTGCTCGGCCAAGGGCGTCGAGCTCTCCAGCCGCAACGGGCGGTCGCTCACCCGCTACTTTCCAGAGCTGATCGAGGTGCTCCGGTCCGCGCTCGGAGGCACCTGGACGCTCGACGGCGAGATCGTCATCGTGAGGGACTCAGGGCTCGACTTCGAGGCCCTGTTGCAACGCATCCACCCCGCGCAGTCACGGGTCGTCCGCCTGGCGAGGGAGACGCCGTCGTCCTTCGTCGCCTTCGACCTCCTCGCGCTCGGGAGCGCCGACGTCTCGAGGCTGCCGTTCGGACAGAGAAGGGCGATGCTCCAAGAGCTGCTTTCGAGCGCGTCCTCGGAACCCCATCTGCAGATCACCCCTCAGACCGATGACGTCTCGGTGGCGGCCGACTGGCTCGAACGCTTCGAGGGCGCCGGCTTGGACGGCGTGGTGGCCAAGGACCCGTCCCTGCCTTACGCGCCGGGCAAGCGCGTGATGTGGAAGATCAAGCACCAACGCAGCGCCGACTGCGTCGTCGCCGGCTACCGCGAGCACAAGGCGGGCGGCGTGGGGTCCTTGGTGCTGGGCCTTCATGATCGAGAGGGCCGGCTGCACCACGTGGGGGTCTGCTCGGGGTTCTCCCTCAAGCGGCGAGCGGACCTCGTGGGCGAGCTGGCGCCGCTTTTGATCGGCCCCGGGGACCCGCATCCGTGGCGGGACCACCAAGGAACACCACCGACGCCCAGCCGATGGAAGTCCGAGGCCGAACTGGCCATGCACCTGCTCGAGCCCCGCCTCGTCTGCGAGGTCGCCTACGACCACCGCCAGGGAGACCGGTTCCGGCATGCCACCAGCTTTCTGAGATGGCGCCCAGAGCGCGAAGCCGCCTCTTGCGGGCTCGACCAGCTGGAGGTCGTCCCTCCCGTCGAAGTGACCGAGGTGCTCGGCTCCTAGCCCGAAGCGGGCATCGCTCGGCGCGCCGCGCGCCAACCCTCGTGGGCAGCGTTGGCTCTGGTCATTGGCGCGCGGGAACCTTGGGACAGCTCCGCCACGAGACGATCTTGAGTACCCTCGTGAGGGACAGTTTCCCCGGGCCAGACGGGTCCCGACGAAGCTCGGCGGCCCGGGAGATCCCCCGAGATGGAGATGAGGAGGCGCCATGGCAGAGGAACGACCCCCCTTCCCGCCTTTCAGCGCGCAGAGCGCTGCGCAAAAGGTCAGGAGCGCAGAGGACGCCTGGAACAGCTGTGACCCGCAGCGGGTTGCCCTCGCTTACAGCGCGGACTCGCAGTGGCGCAACAGAGACCGCTTCATCGAGGGCCGCGAGAAGATCATCGATTTCTTGAAGGAGAAATGGCAGAGGGAACTCGAGTACTCCTTGCGAAAGGACCTTTGGTCCTTCGAGGGGAACCGCATAGCGGTTCGCTTCCAGTACGAGAGCCACGACCCAACGGGCCAGTGGTGGCGCAGCTACGGCAACGAGCTGTGGGAGTTCGACGCCCACGGCCTCATGAGACGCCGCGAGGCGAGCATCAACGATGTTGCGATCGATGTTTCGGAGCGCCGGATCTTCGGTAGCCGGACCGAGGCCGAGGGCCAAGAGGGTCTTGCGCTCCACTGATCCCTCGTCGGGCCGACGTTGTGCGGCTCTGGTCCAAGCCCCCGGGGGCAGCGGGCCGGCACGCTGTTGGGCCCGGGACCTCTCAGAACCAGAGCGGCCTCAGAACTAGAGCTCTTTCTCGGGCAGGCGCTCCACGTTCACGTCCCTGAAGGAGACCACCTTGACATGGGGCACGAAACGTGCCGGACGGTACATGTCCCACACCCAGGCGTCGAGGAGCTCGACCTCGACACAGGCCGGAGTGACGTCGGAGCGCACCTTGGTGCTCACCTGGTTCGCCAGATAGAAGCGTCGTTCGGTCTCGACCACGTAGGAGAACATCGGCAGGACCGCCCGGTACTCCTGGACGAGGGCAAGCTCGATCTCGGCCTCGTACTGCTCGAGCTCCTCCTCGCTCAAGGAAGCACCCGGTCTTGGGACCCAGGGTCGGAGGGGCTCACTTGGGCCGTGGTGTCCGACGCTCCTTGATCTTGGCCGCCTTGCCGCTGCGGTCGCGCAGGTAGTAGAGCTTTGCGCGGCGCACCTGGCCGTACGAGGCCACCTCCAGGCGGGCCACCGACGGCGAGTGCACCGGGAAGGTCCTCTCCACGCCGACCCCGAAGCTCACCTTTCGGACCGTGAACGTCTCGCTCACCCCCGAACCGCTCCGACCGATGACCGCTCCCTGGAAGACCTGCACACGCTCCCGACTGCCCTCGATCACCCGCACGTGAACTTTGACCGTGTCCCCGGGCCCGAAGTCCGGGATGTCGTCGCGCAGGCTGTCGGCATCGATGATCTCAGTGGGGTGCATGGTCCTCTCGGATCCCTAGGCGATGGCGGCCGCCTAGTCATCGTAGCCTCGCTCAGAAGCTGCATCTTCTGCCCCAAGAGCGCTCACCTCGTCCTCGCTTAGCCCCCTGGCCTCGACCATCTCGGGCCGCAGCTCCAAGGTCCGGCGCAGGGCGCGCAGATGCCTCCAACGCCTCACCGCGCCATGGTCCCCCGACACCAGGACCTGGGGCACCATCCAGCCCCTGAACTCCGCCGGCCTCGTGTACTGGGGGTGCTCCAGCAGCCCGCCCTGAAAGCTGTCCTGCCTTGGGGACTCGGCGTTGCCCAGGACGCCCGGGAGCAGCCGGGAGACCGCTTCGATCACCACCAGAGCTGCCGCCTCACCGCCGGCGAGAACGACGTCTGCGATCGAGAGCTCGCCGTCGCAGAGGTGATCTGCGATCCTTTGGTCCACGCCCTCATAGCGCCCGCAGACGAGCGAGAAGCCCTCCAAGGAGGCGAGCTCGGCCGCCCGGCTCTGATCGAAGGGCCGGCTCCCGCAGGCGAGAAGCAGGACCGGCCGCGGGATGGGGCCGTCGTCCTGCGCCCTCTCGAAGGCCTTGAAGACAGGCTCGCACATGAGGACCATCCCGGGCCCACCCCCGAAGGGGGCGTCGTCGACCGAGCGCCTGGGATCACCGGCCGCCGCGCGCACGTCGTGGACTCTCAGATCGAGCGCACCGGTGTCGACCGCGCGCCCCACCGTCGCCTGAGAGCAGTAGCCCTCCACGAGCGAAGGGAAGATCGTGAATACGTCGATCCGCACGGTCAGTCCAGCAATCCCGGTGGCACGTCGACCACCACGGGGCCGCCCGGGTCATGCGCGCTGACAAAGACGAGGGGCACCAGGGCGCCGTCGGCGAGGACGAGCAGATCGCTGGCCGGGTTGGGCTCGAGCGCGGCGACCTGGCCCAAGACCTTGCCCGACGCGTCGACCACGTCACGGCCGATCAGCTCGTGCACCCACAGCTCGCCGGTCGGCGGCGGGGCCCCCGCCATCAGCGAAAGCCCGCGCAGTGAACCGGCGGCGTCGCGGTCCGCCACCCCCTCGAAGCTGACGATATGGGAACCGTGATGGGCCCTCGATGCGACCACCTTGAGGCGGCCACTTTGCGAGGAGAGAACCGATCCGGGCGAGAGCCGTGACGGCGAGCCCCACAGCTCGACTCTGACCTCCCCCTTGAGGCCGTGAGGACGCCCCACGCGGCCGACCTCGAGCTCGCGTGCGCCCCGGTCGGGGGCTTGGCCCGTGCCCTCGCGCACCGGCGTCGGCTCAGTCGTCGGCGATGTCGACCGCGACCGATACTCCGTCCTTGGCACCGGCCGCCGCGACGAGGGTCCTGATCGCCTGGGCGGTTCGGCCGCGCCGGCCGATCACCCTGCCCATGTCACCCTGCCCAACGTGGACCCGCAGGAGCACGGAGCCGCGCCGGGACAGGGTCTCTATGGCCACCGACTCGGGGTCATCGGCCAACGAGCGGGCGATGTAGGTGAGCACCGCGAGAGCCGTGGCGCCCTCCGCACGATTCGCGTCGTGCCCCGGCGAGTCGGGGACCTCGGTGTCTGCGTCGAAGTCAACTTCCATCTGGGCGCCGGCGATCGTGTTGATGTCGCCCGCCTCGTAGTCGGTAGTCATCGGGGCCTCTCGGTCTCGAAGCGCTCCCAGGCGCCACTGGTTTTGAGCAGTCGCTCCACGCGCTCGGTCGGCTGCGCACCGGCGAACAGCCAACGTAGCGCCCTGTCGTTGTCGATCTGGACTATGGCCTGTGGCTCGGCCCGCGACGCACCCCGGGGCGCGTAGACCCCCAATATCTCTAGAAAGCGGCCGTCGCGCGGGGCGCGGCTGTCGGCGGCGACAACCCGGTAGGTCGGCTGCTTCTTCTTCCCCATCCGCACCAGGCGGAGCTTCACTGACACGGTTTCATCCTTCCTGTCGTCACCCGAAGACCTCCGGGGTCCCCTCTGGGTGCCCGGGGCGGCGACCGACCGTCCATTCTTCCAGAATCTGGACGGTCTCGGTCCACCGGAGGGCTCAGCGGCTCTTGGGTGGGGTCACCCGGCCGCCCTTCTTCTTGTTGTTCCTTCTCCCGGGGTTCTTGGCAACGGCGAGCGGCCGCTCGGCACCCGGTGCCGAGGGCCGCGCAGAGCCCGCCCCCTCGAGCATCTGCGACAACGCTTCTTGTTGAGTGGCGCCTCCTTGGCCCAGGCGACCGAGCCTGCGGTTCCCCGCTGCGAGGCCCTGAGGCCCTCCCATCTGGCGCATCATCTTTTGCATCTCTTTGAACTGCTTGAGCAACTGATTGACGTCCTGGGTCGAGGTGCCGCTCCCCCTTGCGATCCGAACCCGTCTCGGTCCGTCGACTCTCGCGGGCTCCGCCCGTTCGGCTGGGGTCATCGACCTGACGATCGCCTCGACCCTGGACACCTGCGAGTCGTCTATGTGGTCCGCGGCCTGGCGCATCTCCTTGGACACCCCGGGCATGAGGCGCATAATCCCCCCGAAGGAGCCGAGCTTGCGTACCTGATGGAGCTGGTCCAAGAAGTCGTCGAGGGTGAGCCGGCCCGACATGAGCGCCGACGCGGAGCGGGCGACCACCTCTTGGTCCATCGTGCGCTCCGCCTGCTCCACAAGGCTCGCCACGTCGCCCATCCCAAGGATGCGGTCCGCCATCCTGTCCGGGTGGAACTGGTCGAGATCATCGAGGCGCTCCCCCGTCGAGCAGAACACGATCGGGCGCCCGACAACCTCTTTGACCGACAATGCGGCGCCACCCCTGGCGTCGCCGTCGAGCTTGGTGAGCACCACGGCGTCCAATGCCAAGCGCTCATGGAAGGCCCTTGCGCTCGTCGCGGCGTCCTGGCCGGTCATGGCGTCGAGGACCAAGAAGGTGTAGTGGGGATCGGTCCGGCGATGGATGCCCCGGACCTCTTCCATCAGGGCATCGTCGATCGTGATACGCCCCGCGGTATCGATGATGCAGATGTCCCGGCCCAGCCGGCGAGCCTCGTTCACCCCGTGAGCAGCAACCTCGACCGGGCTCCCCTCCTCGCTGAAGACGCTGACCTGTGCCTGGGCCCCGAGGACACGGAGCTGCTCGACCGCGGCGGGGCGCTGCAGGTCCGCACCGACCAAAAGCGGGTTGCGTCCCTGGCGCTTCCACCACACCGCCAGCTTGGCGGCTGCGGTCGTCTTTCCCGAACCCTGCAGGCCGGCCAGCAGCACCACCGTTGGTGGGTGCGACGCGTAGCTGAGCCGCAGCGTCTCGCCCCCTAGCGTCTCGACCAGCTGGTCATGCACCGCCTTGATCACCTGCTGGCCCGGGGTCATGCTCCTCTGCAGAGCGGCCCCCTCACAGCGCCGCCCGACCGCGTCGCTGAAAGCAGCGGCGACGCCGACCTCTACGTCGGCCTCGAGCAGGGCGGTGCGCACCTCGGAGAGGGTCGCGGCAAGGTCGCCTGCTGAGATGCGTCCGCGTCCGGCGAGGCGACCGGCGACGCGCTCCAAGCGCTCTGCGAGTGCGTCGAACATCGGGACTTTTACGCTAGCGGAGGCTCAGGTTCGAAGAAGCGCGTCGACGAAGCCTGCCGGATCGAACGCGATCAGGTCCTCTGGCCCCTCGCCCACCCCGACGAGCTTGACCGGCACGTTCAGCCGTCGCTCGAGAGCGAGCGCGATGCCCCCCTTGGCGGTCCCGTCCATCTTGGTCAACACCACCCCGGTCACCCCCACCGCCTGGCTGAACTCCTTGGCTTGGGCGAGGGCGTTCTGGCCGGTCGTGGCGTCGATCACGAGAAGCACCTCGCTCACCACACCCGGTTCGCGCGAGGCGACCCTTTTGATCTTCTTCAGCTCCTCCATCAGGTTCAGCTTCGTGTGAAGCCGTCCGGCGGTGTCGGCAAGCACGAGATCGTGCCCCCTCGCCTTGGCGCGCTGGACCGAGTCGAAGACGACGGCGGAGGGATCGCCCCCCTGCGCCCCGCGCACCACCTCGACCGACACCCGCTCCGCCCACGAGCCCAGCTGGTCCACGGCCGCCGCGCGGAAGGTGTCGGCGGCCGCCAAGATCACGGAGCGCCCGCTCCGGCGCTGCGCCGTGGCGATCTTTGCGATGCTGGTCGTCTTGCCCACCACGTTCACCCCGACGAAAAGCCAGACATTGACCTTCCCGGGACCGGGGTCAAAGCCCAAGGAACGCTCTTCGGTCTGCTCCATCGCCCCGACCATCAACTCAGCCAAGCGCGACACCATCGCCGCCGGGTCCCTCTGCCTGCGCGACAGCCCCACGAGTTGTGAACAGAGCTCGCCGGTGAGCTCCACACCCAGGTCGGCCTTGAGCAACGCCTCTTCGATCGTCTGGATGCTCACCACGCTCTCCGAGCGCGACCGCAGGGCCCGGATCGGCGCGAACACTCCCCGGGCGGACCCCAACTGTTCCGCCAGCCCTGGGGGGTCGGCGTGGCCCGTCTCGGCACCGTCGTCGACGGCGAGCCCGGCCTCGGGGTCCTCCTCATCCGCGTCGTGTCGGGACCCCTCGACCACTCCCGCGGACCTGCGGCGTCTAAGGCGCGCCATGGCCCAACTTGAGCGCCCTGGCCTCGGCGAAGGCGGACCCGGGGTTGGGGCCCCTGCCCGGCCCGCTCAGGACGCAGCCCTCTGTGGCTGTGCGGTGGGCGAGATCCGCTGGCTCACGACCTGGGAGGAGCCCCCCGGCGCCATCGTCACCCCGTAGAGGGCATCGGCCGCCTCCATGGTCCGCTTCTGGTGGGACACCACGATGAGCTGGGCCTCCTCCCTGAACTCGTGGACCATGGCCAAGAACCGGTGGAGGTTGACGTCGTCGAGGGCCGCCTCCACCTCGTCCATCAAGTAGAACGGCGAAGGCCGCGAACGGAAGACGGCGAAGAGGAAGGCGAGAGCGCACAGGGACCGCTCCCCGCCCGAGAGGAGCGAGACCCTGCGGAGGTTCCGGCCTGCGGGGCGGACCTCGATGTCGACACCCGTGCTCAGGGGGTCGGCCGGGTCGGTCAGCACCAGGCGCCCCGTGCCGCCGGGGAACAGGGACGCGACCAGCTGCGAGAAGTGCTCGTTAACATCCGAGGTTGCCGCCGCGAAGCTCTGTGCGATCTCGCGGTCCAAGGTGGCGATGACCTCCTGGAGCTCGCGCCGGGCGGATCGCACGTCGTCGACCTGGGCTTCCAGGTCTCTGTGTCGTTCCTCGAGGCTTCCCAGCTCCTCCAAGGCCAGAGGGTTCACGGGACCCAGGGCGGCGAGCTTGCGCGCCAGCTCCTCGGCATGCCCGGAGGCAGATGTCTCCTCGGGCAGCTCGGGACACTCGATGCCGCGTAGATCGACGGTGCTCAGGCCAAAGGTCGTCCTCGCCATCTCGGTCAGGGCCTCGATCCGGACCTCCACAGCAGCCGCGTCGTGGTCGAGAGAGCGCCTCGAGTCGCGGACCTCACCCAGGCGAGCCTCCATGGCCGATCGATCGTGCTGGATCGCCTCCAGGCGCTGACCGCTCACCCTCTGGGTCTCCAGATGCTGGCGCTGCGCCTCGGAGAGCTCGGCGTCCAGCCCCTTGAGCATGGCGCGCTGGCCGGCCACGACGGCCGCGAGACGCTCCAAGGCGACGAGGTCCGCCTCGATCCGCAGGCGCCGGCGCGCCGCCTCCTGCCTCTCGGAGAGGTGGCCCTCCAACCTCCTCTCCACGGCTGTCAGACGCTCGGTGAGCACGCGGCTGCGCTCGGCCATCCCGGCCACGGCCATGTCGAGCTCCTGGCGCGCCCTGCCAAGCTCGCGTCCTTTGTCCTCCAGCTCCCTGGCCGCTCGGGCGGCCTCTTGCGCGAGGACCTGCGCCTGGGTGGCGGCCGCCTCGAGGCGAGGCAGCGCCGCCTCGTTCTCGGCCAGGCTCTGCGCCTCCTTGGAGGCTGCCTCCGCCACCGCCCCCTTGGAGTTCGCGAGCTCCTCCAGCTCCCCTGCGATCAGGGCGCGGTCGGCATCCGTGCGCTCGCCCTCGGCCACGAGCGCGTTCAGCTCGACCAGGGCGACGTCGCGCCTTCGCTCGGCGTCGGCCAACCTCGTGCGTCCCCGGTGCGCCGCCTCGGCCGCCGCCTCACGCGCCGCCAGGCTGTGCGCAGCGCTGGCCGCCGCGCTGGCCGCACGCGCTTCGGCCTCCTCCAAGGCTCCGACCGTCACCAGCCGCGCAGCCGAGCGCGCCCTCCAGCCGCTAGTGGCGAAGCGGTCCCCCTCGGTGGTCAGCACCGTCAGATCCCTACGTGCCAAGGAGAGGTCGACCGCCGCGTCCCAACGGTCGACCACGACCGCCGCGCCGACGAGCGCGTCGAGAACCCCGTCGACCGATCCCCCTGATGATGCACGGGGGCGCACGTGGGGCCTGAGGGGCTCGCAGCCCACCGGTAGTGCCGTCAGGCCTCCCCACGTAGAGGGGCCACGGCTCGCCGGCAGGACGGCGCCGGCCGCCCCCTGCTCGCGCAGGCGGCCCAGGGCCGCCTTGGCGTGGCCTCCCTCCACGACGACGGCGGCGACCGACGCACCCGCCGCCGCCTCGAACGCCGATTCGTAGCCCTGGTCGATCTCGACGAGCTCGACCAGGGCGCCCATTACACCCTGGTCCCCGCGGAGCACCTCGCGCCCCGCTGAGCCCTGGACATCGGCGAGCGCCCGCGCCAGGGCCTCGGCGCGCGCCGCGCAGCGATGCCTGTCGGCGTCGGCTTGCGCCCAGGCCTCCTCTGCGGTCTCGGCCAGCGCCTGGGTGGCGACCGCCTCCTTCTGCGCCTCGGCGGCTGTCTCGTCGAGCTCTCGCGAGGCCACCTGAGCGCTTTGTCGCTTCGATCCATTCGCCTTTTGGCCCTGGGCCAGGGCGGCATCCCTGCGCTCCAAGGCCTCCATGCGGCGCTCCAGAGACTCGAGCCCCGCCCGCGCCTGGGCGCCGGTGCGGCGCAGGACCTCGACCCGGGCCCGGGTGACCGAGAAGGCCTCGGCCGCGCTGGCACCTCGGGGCACCGTGGCGGTCCTTGCTGCGCGCTCTTCCAGCTCCGCGTGCAGAGCGCTCTGTTGCGCGGCCAGCGGGTGGAGGCGGGCGTCCAGCGAGCGCACCTCGGTCTCGGTGGCGGCGAGCTCGGCCTTGAGGCGGGCCGACTCGGTCTCGAGGTTGGAGACCACATCGCGCTCGGCCGCCGCCTCCAGGGAGGCCGACAGCGCCTTGCGGCGCTCGGCCAGCACCTGGGCGCTGCCCCGTGTGCGCTCCAAGAGGACCTGCAGCGCGCTCATGGAAGAGGAGAGGTCACCCTCGCGTCTCGACGCCAGCTCGCTAGCCGCCGAGGAGGCCGCCGCGTCGAGCTCTCCCAGGGCGGCCATCAGGGAGGACTCCTCCGCATCGAAGCGCTGCAGGTCTTCGCGCGTGGCCCTTGCGCGCTCTTCGAGCTCGCCGAGCTCGAACGAGGCAAGGTACCTGGCAAGCAGGTCCAGCTCTTGGGCCAGGGCACCGTGGGCGCGCGCCGCGCTCGCCTGGCGCTCCAAGGGGCGGATCTGGCGCCTCACCTCCCGGACCAGATCACCCAGGCGCTCCAGGTTCTCCTGGGTGACCGCTATGCGCCTCTCTGCGCGCTCACGCCTCTGTCGGTGCTTCCTCACGCCAGCCGCTTCTTCGATGATGGCGCGTCGGTCCTCGGGGCGGGCGTTCAAGACCGTGTCGAGCTGACCCTGGCCGATGATCATGTGCTGCTGACGGCCCACCCCCGTGTCGCTCAGGAGCTCTTGGATGTCGAGCAGACGGCACTGCGCCCCGTTGATGGCGTACTCGGAGTCCCCGCTGCGGAACAGGGTGCGGCTGATGGTGACCTCGGCCATGTCCAGGGGCAGCTTGCCGGCGGAGTTGTCGATGGTAAGCGTGACCTCGGCGCGCCCGAGGGGAGGCCTCGAGGAGCTGCCGGCGAAGATCACGTCGGCCATCTGCGACGAGCGAAGGGTGCGCGGGCCCTGGGCGCCCAGCACCCAGGTGACCGCGTCGACCACGTTGGACTTGCCGCTCCCGTTGGGCCCGACCACCACGGTCACCCCTGGTTCGAGCTCGAGCACCGTGGGCTCCGCGAACGACTTGAACCCCTTCATGGTGAGCGACTTCAAGAACACCGTGGCGACCCTACCAAGGCGAAGCCCGCCACCCGAGGTTGCTCAGACCTGGCAGTGCTCGCAGTAGAACGTCGACCGACCCCCGCTCTTCGCGCGCACAACAGGGTTCCTGCAACGCCTGCAAGGCTCTCCCTCTCGGTCGTAGACCTGGTGCTGGCCCTGGTAGTCCCCGATCTCGCCGAAGAGGTCCCTGTACTGCTCGTCGGCCAGAGACGACCCCCGGTGCTTGATCGCGTCGGCCAAGGTCTCGACCATCGCTCGGTACAGGCGCCGAGCCTCGGTCGGCGAGAGCTCGTTGCTCAGGCGGTCATAGCGCAGGCCGGCGGCGAACAGGATCTCGTCGGAGTACAGATTGCCGATCCCGGCCGCGAACTGCTGGTCCATCAGCAGGCCCTTGATACCGCAGTGGTGGGCTCTCAGCATGAGAGCGAAACGCTCCCAGCTCATGACGTCTTCGACCGGGTCGAACCCGAGGTGGGCGAGCTCTGGCACCGCGCGGCGGATGGGAACCGTCGACGCGGGGGCCGCGCCGTTTACCGAGGTCTGCGAGGTTGGCTTGTCCGAGGCCTCCGGGACCGAGACGAACATCTCGCCGAAGGTCCGAGGATCGACGTATCGCAGCTCCCCACCCTGGGTGAAGGTGAGGACCACGTGGGTGTGCTTGAGCTTGGGCTCCTTGGCGCTCTTCACACGCAACAGCTGGCCGCTCATGCCGAGGTGCACGACGAGCGTGGACGCGTTGTCGAGCGTGATGAGCAGGTACTTGCCCAGCCGTCCGACCGATTTGAAGGTCCGCCCCTCCAAGAGCCCCCTGAAGTGCTTCGCACTAGGGTGGCGCCTCACGCTGCGGCCGTTGGAGACTGCGACCGCCTTGACCTTGCGTCCGATCACTTCCTTGGCCAGGTCTTGGCGGAGGGTCTCCACCTCGGGGAGCTCAGGCATCGCGCATCGCCCTCAGGGCTCGTCGGGCCGCGTCCTGCTCGGCGTCCTTCTTGGAGGTGCCGGTCCCGCGCCCCACCTCGAGCCCTCCCACTAGGACCACCGCCCGATAGCTGCGCCCGTGGTCCGGTCCGGACCCCTCGACCATGTAGACCGGCAACCCGACACCCTGTCCCTGCGCCCGCTCCTGGAGTCGGCTCTTGTGATCGAACCCATGGGGAAGCTGGACCGCCGCCTCGATCCGGCGCCCGAGCAAGCCGATGATGAGCGATCTCGCAGCCTCGTAGCCGCCGTCGAGATAGACGGCGCCGATCACCGCCTCCATGGCATCGGCGAGCAAGGAGCGCTTGGCCCGGCCCCCTGAGGCCTCCTCGCCCTTTCCCAGACGCAACAGATCACCCAGCCCCACAGACGCGGATACCTCGCTCAGCACCGTGGCGTTGACCACCGCGGAGCGAAGCTTGGCCAAGGCCCCCTCGGCCAGCTGCGGGTAGGCGTCGTAACAGTGGGCCGCCACCACGAGGCCCAAGACCGCATCGCCCAGGAACTCGAGGCGCTCGTTGGACTCGGAGCCCGGGCGCTCGGCGCACCAGCTGCGATGCGACAGGGCGAGCCCGGCGAGCGAGGGGTCACAGAAGCGCCGCCCGAGGCGGCTCCCGAGCTCGGACGTCGGATCCTGCGCTTCTTGGGCGACCTCGCCAGGGGCGACCTCGCCGTGGCGAAGGCTGCTCAAGCGATTTGGAGCTTGGAGGCGAGGTAGTCCACGGCGTCTCGAACCGTCCTCATCTCCTCCAGGTCCTCGTCTTCGATCCGAAAGCCTTCGGACCTCGAAGCAAGCTCGGCCTCTAGGGCCTCCACCAGCTCTATCAGCGCAAGCGAGTCGGCGTGGAGGTCGTCGACGAAGGCCGACGACTCGGCAATGGCGGTGGGCTCGGTCTCCAAGATGTCGGCCAGTTGGTCCCTGACCAGCTCAAAGAGGTCCTGACGATCGAGCGGGGGAAGGTCCATCTGGGTCTCTGCGGGCACTGGCGCTCCTGCACGCGGCCGATACGACGGCCCAAGCTTACCGGGCTCCGGGCGCGACGGGGGGTGGATGGGGCCTCCTCACCGCCGCAAAGGCCACCCAAATGGTCTTTCGACGTCCTTTCGCCGGCTCAGCTGGGGTCGGGAAGAACCCCGGCCGATCTTGGTGTCCAGGCCCTGGTCACCATCTCGCCGGATAGACGAAATCGGCCGCGGGCCGACCGACCCACTGGGCGATGCGCATGGCATTGTCCATGGCGGTCGCGTACCGTGCAGTGCGCAGGCCGCTGAGCTGGCTCGGTGTGGACCCCAGCAGCTCCGCCAGCTGGCGAACGCTCAGAGCCTCCAGGCGGCGTTTCTCGTCCATGACCGCCCACAACAGCTTGAGACTCCAGCGAAGCCGCCGGTCCGGGCCCGCGCTGGGCAGGGCAAACCGAGGATCGTCCCCGTCGGTGCCCCCTTCCAGGAAGCTCTCTGGGCTCCGCTCCAGCCATCGCAACATGAACAAGGCGTGCTGGCACGAGGTATGAGGCCTGGTGGCCAGTTTGGTGAGCGTCGATGGGCTGATCGGGTGGTCGCGGCGCCGGTCGTTGAGCTCTGTGGAGAGCTGCCACAGCTCATCGGCCACCCGCTTCCAGGACAACCCGAGCTCGCGCCGCTGTGAGTCGAGCGCCGCATGCAACCCAGAGCCGTCGAAACGCCGGATCACCGCCTCGCTCATTGGCTCATTATGCCGGGAGGTTGCTGCGGCCACCGGCCGAGGACGCAGGCCGTAACGGCCAGCGCGACCGAACCCGGTGAGCGAAGTGTCTCCTACCAACACGAGCGTGGGCGAAGAGGTTCAACCTCATTCAAGGCAACGGTCGCGCTGGGCAGGGCCCGGGTGAAGACCCGACGGCCCGCCGGCCATGGTGGCCCGCGAGCCGGGGCGGTACACTTCGCCAGCCGCCTCGCCCCAGGTCCAACAATGCCAACGCCCGCAGTCCCCTACGACCCTGAGATCAAGCAGCTCATGGATGCCGGCCAACTCCGGACGCCGGCTCCCCCCGAGCTCGGTGACACCGAGAGGGTTGCCCGCTCTCGCAAGGGCCTTGACGACATGGTCAGACCGATGGCAGACGTCGTGGCGGGGCGCCCTGTCGAGCACGAGGAACGGGTGATCGAAGGCCCGAGCGGCGATCTGGAGATCACGATCATCCGGCCCGCCGGTGGCGTGTCGGGGGCACCCGGCCTGTACAACATGCACCCTGGCGGGTTGATCTCAGGATCTCGATACACGAGCGCTGCCAGCCTTGTCGACTGGACGCACCGCTTCGGCTTCGTCTGCATGACGATCGAATACGGCCGGGCTCCGGAGAACCCCAACCTCGGCCCGGCAGAGGATTCCTATGCGGGCCTTCTGTGGATGGCCGAGCACGCCCAGGAGCTCGGTGTCGACCCGGATCGCATGATCGTGGGCGGAGCGAGCGCGGGCGGTTTGCTCAGCGCGTCCATGGCCCTCATGGCTCGGGACATGAACGGGCCGGCGCTGCTCGGCCAGCTCCTGGTGACTCCGATGTTGGACGACCGCAACGTCACGGTCTCAACCCATCAGTACGACGG
>JBOGFX010000108.1:0-7614 GCA_050743805.1 Acidimicrobiales bacterium | reverse complement strand
CCGCGGTCATGCGCCCGGTTGGGGCGCTGGTGCACCTGCATCGGCGGACCGTGGAGCTGCCGTTGGTCGCGAGGCTTTCGTTCGGTTCGGTCCCCGGGGCGTTCGGCGGCACCTACGTCCTGCATCTCTTGTCGCAGGACCGATCGACTCAGCACAGCGTCGAAATCCTGCTGGGCGCATCTCTGCTCCTCGGAGCGTGCGCAATGGCCGTGCGCGCGCTGGCCGGTTCCGCGGGCCGGTCAAGGGTGCAAGGCGGCAGGGGTGGGTCTCGCCTGGTCATGACCACCGGCCTTGGCCTTTTCGCGGGCGTGATCGTCGGCTTGACATCCGTCGGTGCGGGATCGCTCGTCATCGTTGGCCTCGGCCTTCTGTTTCCCGAGCTCGGCGGCGCCCGTCTGGTCGGCACCGATCTAGCCCAGGCGATACCGCTCGCAGCCGCCGGCGCTCTGGGCGCGCTGGCATTCGGTCATCTCGAACTCGGGCTCACGGCGGCGATCGTCGTCGGGGGGGTCCCCGGCGTCCTGGCAGGAGCGCTTTTTTCGAGAAGACTGAAGGACCGGCACCTCGGACCGTTGATCCTGCTCGTGGTCTTGGCGTCCGGCCTCAAGTATGTGGGAGTGCCCGGTGACCAGGTCCTTCTCGTAGCGGCGATCCTGGCTCTCACGACATGGTTCTGGTGGGTCCTCGTTGCGCTGAGCGCCCGGCGTATGAGGCGCGCGCAACAATGAGCGCCACAGGAGCCGGCGACGCCCATGTCCCAACTCGATGTCAGATGCGGCCCCGCATGGCCCGCCTGACGCGGAAAAGCCGGATGAGCTTGCGCACGATGTAGTACATGTCTCTCAGACCCCCTCCGCCAGGGACGGCAGCGTCCAGGCGATGAAGTGACGCTATACCGGCGCAATGGCCCGGGCGCGCGTCGGACCTTCCCAGACCCCTAGGGGCCGACCAGTCCTTGGGCGTCCCCAGCGGCCGGGAGGGCTGTGCCGGTCAGTCTGAGGCAGCCTCGGCCGGTGCGTCGTGATCGTGAACGTGAGCCTCGCTTCGGTGTTCGGACTCGAAGTCCTCGTGGGGCCGATGTGAGTGCCGCAGGGCCGCGTGATTGTGCTCGTGTTCGTGCGAGGAGCTCAGGTGCTCGAAACCCCCGTGCTCAAGGCGGTTGTGGGTGACGTGGAAGTGCATATGGCTATGGACCAGAGTCTCGTGCTCGTGCTCCTCAGCCTGTTCGTCGTGCTCCATAAGGGGACCCCCTTCTAACTTTTGCTTTGCGTCCTGTGCAAATGAGGTCTGTCCGCGCCCGCTTTACGCGAGGGACGCCGAGCGCTGCCGCCAGCCCGGCGTCGCGCATTCAGGGGCATTGGGGTGGCCGCGTCGGCGTATACCCGAGGAGGCACGGGGCTACACCGACTCCATTGTTTTCGCTGGCAGGCTCGGCCACTTGGACTTGCGCGAAACTGCGGCATGCTCGTCACCCCGCGTCGGCGTCACGATGGTGCTTGGACCAGTGGGTCGAACCGATGACAAGCCAATGCGCCTGACTCTCCTAGGGGTCCGAGGCTCGACCCCGGCCCCCGGACCCGAGTTCGTCCGTTACGGTGGGCACACCTCATGCGTTGCCGTGGCCGCCGACGGCCAGCGCCCGTCGCTGATCATCGACGCGGGAACCGGGCTCAGGTCTCTTCCCAGGCTGATGGGTGGCGAGGCATTCAACGGCGCGGTCATCTTGGGGCATCTTCACTGGGATCACACGATGGGTCTTCCGTTCTGCCGTGCGCTCGATGACACCAACTCGACGGTGGAGCTGTGGATCCCCGCCCAGGGGGACACCGAGGAGGTCCTATGTCGCTGGATGGCCCCTCCACACTTCCCCGTGACCCCCATGCAGCTGCGCGGCACCTGGAAGTTCTGCGCCATGGAACCGGGCCTTCACCGTTTCGATGCCCTCGAGGTGTTGGCTCTCGAGATTCCTCACAAGGGAGGGCGGACCTTCGGGTTCAAGGTGAGCGACGGGAAGTCGGCTTTTGCCTATCTGAGCGACCATTGCCCGACGATGCTCGGGCCAGGGCCTTCGCGCCTCGGAGAGATGCACGAGTCGGCCCTCGCGCTGACCCGAGGGTGTGACCTTTTGATCCACGACGCCCAGTACCTCGACGAGGAGCTGGCGGAGCGAGCCAGCTTCGGACATTCGGCTGCCAGCTACCCCGTGGAGCTGGCACAGGCAGCGGGGGTGGGCCGCGTGCTCCTCTACCATCACGACCCCGCCCGGACCGACAACGAGATCGACGCCCTGGTCGGCCGCTACTCGGACACCCCATGTGTGGTGGAAGCCGCGGTCGAGGGCTCGGTGATCGATCTGGGGGGCGGGTCAAGGAGTTGACAGCGGTCGATCGAAACTAGTGCGCTCACCCCGAGGGATTCCATCCTAGCGGGACCACACAGCTGGGGGTGCCTGGAACTTGCCACAAGATCCACAGACCGGCTGAGATCTAGCGTCGCTTCTGACATAGGGAGAGCCGTATGGAGATGCGCAGCCTCGGAAGAACCGGCCTCAAGGTCAGTGCTCTGTGCTTGGGTGCCATGATGTTTGGCGAATGGGGCACCGCCGACCGTGCGGAGTGCGTGAGGATGATGAGCCGGGCCTTCGATGCCGGGGTCAACTTCGTCGACACGGCGGACGTCTACTCGCACGGCGAGTCCGAACAGATCGTGGGTGAGGCGCTCAGGCACCGACGCGACGAGATCGTGCTGGCAACCAAGGTGCACGGGCCCATGAGCGCGGACCCGAACTCGAGGGGCAACTCCCGCCGATGGATCATGCGCGCTTGCGAGGACAGCTTGAAACGCCTCAACACCGATTGGATCGATCTTTACCAGCTTCATCGACCCGACCCGACCTGTGACATCGACGAGACGCTGGGCGCCCTGAGCGATCTCGTGCATTCGGGCAAGGTGCGCTATGTCGGCACCTCGACGTTCCCCGCTTCCGACATCGTCGAAGCTCAGTGGGTCGCGCAGAGGCACGGCCACGTCCGTTTCGTGTGCGAGCAGCCCCCTTATTCCATGCTGGCCAGAGGGATCGAAGCCGAGGTTCTCCCGGTGCTCGAGCGACACAAGATGGGGGCGATCACCTGGAGCCCGCTGGCCGGCGGCTGGCTGAGCGGCAGGTACAGGGCCGGAACGGCCGCGCCGGCGTCCACTCGAGCAGCGCGGGTCCCCCAGCGCTACGACCTGGAGAACCCGCTCAACGTCGCCAAGCTCGAGGTGACCGAGCAGCTCGCAAAGCTCGCCGAGGGGCACGGCATATCCCTCGTGCACATGGCCATCGGTTTTGTGATCGCACACCGAGCAGTGAGCTCTGCGATCATCGGTCCGCGCACCATGGAGCACTTGGAGACCCAGATCGGCGCCGCAGATGAGCCCCTTGGCGCCGAGCTGCTAGATGCGATCGATGTTATTGTGCCGCCGGGCGCCACCATCAATCCCGTCGACGCCGGCTACGTGATGCCGGCCTTGGTCGACCCGTCCAACAGGCGGCGGTAGACCGCGCGCCGACCTGTCGGTGAGTGCCCACAGCAGCCCAGCGCCGAGGGCGGCAACCACGATCGAGAGCGCCGCAGCCTGCAGCCAGAGCCGATTCACCCCCGGCGAGAAGCTCTCGTGGACGATGGCGCGTCGGGCGACGTCGGCGCCTACCAGCAGCCCGGCGCTGATTATCCCGACGACCACGCCGTGGAGGAGCGACACCCCCAGGCCCCGCGCCTTGCGCGAACCGATCGCACCTCCGATGCAAAAGGCCGCCGCCACGATGATGGTGGGGACCACCCAGAGGTGCCCCGATTGGTCGATCATCGGGCGGCCATGCCAATCCTCCTCGACAGCGAGGGTGGGCGCCGCGATCACAAGGATGGCGATCAGGCCCTGAACCAGGGCGCCGGGACCCGCCATCCGTTGCCAGGATGCGCCGACCGGAGCCCGTCTAACTCGCACCGGGACAAGCCTACGAGTGTCCCGGCTTGGCACCGCGGCTCTCTGGTGGTCGTCTCGGCCTGGCCAAAGGCGCCGCTTCGAGCAAGGCTGGAGGCGACCAAGGAGCCGTCTTGAGACTTGCAACCATCCGCACCGTCACAGGGACCGCCGCCGCTCGGATCGAGGGCGACACCGCCGTCGAGATAGACGGCTTCCAAGAGCTTTCAACCCTGCTTGGCACCGACAACTGGCGGCACAGGGCCTCGGTGGCGGCCGGGGGCCGACATGACCTTTCTTCCGTCCGGTATGCGCCTCTCGTGGCCAAACCCGACAAGATCGTCTGCGTGGGCCTCAACTACCGCACCCACATCATCGAGATGGGGACCGAGCTGCCGCGTTTTCCCACCTTGTTCTCCAAGTTCGCGTGCGCCCTGATAGGAGCCAATGACGACATTGCTGTGCCCAAGGCCGTTGAAAGACTCGACTGGGAGGCAGAGCTCGCTTTGGTGATCGGTTCTGCCGTCCGCAATGCCTCAGCTCTTCAAGCCGCCCAAGCGATAGGGGGCTACAGCGTGCTCAACGACGTGACGGCCCGAGACTGGCAGGGCAGAACGGCCCAATGGCTCCAGGGCAAGACCTTCGAAGGCTGCACCCCGCTCGGGCCCCATCTCGTGACCCCCGACGAGTTCGACGGGACCTCAGGGGAGATCACCTGTCACGTGAACGGCGAGCTCATGCAGCGCTCGGACATCGCCGATCTTCTCTTCGGCGCGATCGAGCTGGTCGCTTACGTGTCCAAGATCGTCACCCTCACCCCCGGAGACGTGATCGCGACCGGTACGCCCGGCGGGGTGGGGGCGGCCCGGAACCCACCCGTGTTTCTCAAAGACGGCGATTTGGTCACCACCTGCGTCGCAGGGGTAGGGGAGTGCTCGAACCTCTGTCGCACAAGTCCCTAGCGAGGGCATCCGTCCAATGGACGGTCGACTCGGGGTCTAGGGGCCGGGGTCAAGATGTCCTCGACCACCGGTGTCCAGCGCTCGAGGGCGTATCTCGTGTTGACATGGTGCAGGGCGGTTGCAGCGAGTCTTTCGCGGAGCTCATCGTCTTTGAGCAAGAGGTCGATCGCCTCGACCAGCTCCTCGTCGTTTCGGGCCACCAGTGCGGGGAAGCCAGGAGCGGTCCCGAGGAGGGACTGCTCGGTGACCACCTGGGCCAGGCCGGCGGCCGCGGCCTCGAGCACCTTGTTCTGGATCCCGTTGGCCCGACGCAGGGGCGCAACCGCGATTCGCGACCGTTGCGCGAGGCTGAAGACGTCGGTGAACCCGTTCTCCAGGGTCCATCCGTGCCTGTCCGCGAGTGAGCGCACCTCGGCGGTGACGCCCGACCCGGCGATGAGGCACGTCGTTCCCGGACGGCGAGCTTCAAGCGACGGCCAGATCTCCGAGAGTCGCCTCAGAGCATCGAGGTTGGGCAAGGCGCTCAGCTTTCCAAAGAACGTGACGTCGAAGGCCTCGACCTTCGTCCTGTCGTCCTCGGGGGCCGGCACCACCAGGTTGGGGACCCATCGCGCCCCCATGGCCTTGGCCTCGGAAAACCCCGCCGCGACCAGACGCACACGGTGATCGCGTCGTTCGAAGCGCTCGGTGAGAGCCGCGAGGAGCCTCCAGGCGATCCAAGCCCCGGGCCGGCGGTCGACCGCACCCCGACCTCGGTAGCTCTGTGAGAACCGGTCCTGGACGTCCAGGAGCGAGATCGGTGCACAGTTCGCGAGCCCAGGGTGAAACGCCCGCGGAGTGACGAAGATTGTGGCGTCGGGACCAAACGCGTCGAGGGCCTTGCGCACGCCCTTCCAGGACCAGGTGACGCTTTCTGGCACCACCGTGCCCCTGAGCGCCATGAACGCCGCGGCCGGCGACGGGATCCGGCGGCGGTGGCTGGCCAGGAGATCGATCTCGACCAGGTGACAGTCGAGGGCACCGAGCAGCTCGCGCCAGACCTCGACCCGCCTGGTGGTGCCGAGTGCCCCCTTGTTGCCCAGATGGACCAGGGCGACCCGCCTAGCTCGTCTCGGGCTGGCTTGGGGATCGCAGTCCGCGACGGGCTCTCCCTGCAGGTTCGGGGCCCGATCGACGGCGACGGCCATCCCGGGAGGCTCTATTAGAGGCGTCTCTCGAGCGTCTCTCAAGGAACGTGCCGGTATGGGACGGCTCGAAGATGACGACATGGGAGGACTGTCCCGTGGCGACACTGATGGTTGCTGGGGCCGGTGGGCACCTCGAGGAGCTCGTGATGCTCCGTCCGCGCCTCCAAGGTCTCTCAGAACCGCTGACCTGGGTGACCTCTGACACCTCACAGGCCAGGCACCTCTTGGCCGGCGAAGAGCGAGTGGACATTCCAAAGTCGCGGCCTCACGACGTGGCCGCCACGCTGAGCACGACGGCCACGGCGGTGAAGCTCCTCGGCACCCGACGCTTCGAGCAGGTCGTCAGTACCGGATCCCTGCCGGCCGTGCCCTTCATCGGGATCGGTCGAGCTCGGGGACTGTCGTGCCATTTCATCGAGAGTGCTGCCAGGGTGAGCGGCCCTTCGCTGTCGGCGCGGATGCTCGAGAAGGTTCCCGGGGTCCATCGCTACGGCCAACACGACTGGGGCCGTACGCGCTGGCATTACCGGGGTTCGGTGTTCGACGGCTTCTCGGCGTACCCCAACCCACAGGGGCGCCCCGGTCGGATCCTGGTCACCGTTGGGACCAGTCCCTTCGGGTTCCGCAGGCTCATAGAAACGGTGCTGGCGGTCGCTCCTCCCCAATCACAGATCATCTGGCAGACCGGAGCGTCCGACCTGGGTGGCCTCGGCGTCCAAGGAGTCCCGACGATGACCTGCCAACAGCTCGCGGTCGTGATGGAAGAGGTCGACGTTGTCATAGCTCATGGCGGCGTCGGCTCGGCACTCATGGCGATGCAGGCGGGCAAGCCTCCCATTCTCGTTCCACGCGAGCGCATCCATGGCGAGCATGTGGACGACCATCAGAGCGAGCTGGTGTCGGTGCTCGCTAGCTCGGGTCTCGCTTCAGCCTGCTCGGCGTCGGACCTCGACCGCGAAGCAATCGAGGAAGCGGCGCGCCGGTCGATCGCAGTTGCGGTCGAGGGATCTCCCTTCGTCTTGAAGGAGGGCTGAGATGGCATCGATGGTTTCGGCCGTGCTCGACCGGGCCGGGTCCAGCGCGAGGACCGATCCTCGGCGGTCCCAACGCGTCGCGTTCGTCGCATGGGGCTCGGTTCCCGGGCGCTCCGAGGAGATCGCCCGAGCCCTGGGAGGCCGAGCCCGCTGCTTCTTCCCTCCCCGAACATCCAGGCCGCCGGCCGCCGTCCGCTATGTGCTCAGCGCGTTGGCCACAGTTGCATGGTTGGCCAAAGAGAGGCCCAACGCCGTGATCGTCACCAACCCGCCGGTGTTCGCGGGGCTCGTCGCGTACATCTGCTCGAGGGTCTTGGGGGCGCCCTTGGTCCTTGACAGCCATCCGGGCGGTTTCGGCGTCCAGGGCGACCGGATCTCGGCTCGCCTGCAGCCGATGCACAGGTGGCTGGCGAGGAGGGCGGAGGCTGTCCTGGTCACCGACGAGACGTGGCGCTCCAAGGTTGAATC
>JBOGFX010000107.1:0-6140 GCA_050743805.1 Acidimicrobiales bacterium | reverse complement strand
TCGCTGCGCTCACCGCCGCCGAGACCGGCCACCTGGTTCTCACGACGCTGCACACCATCAACGCGACGGAGACCATCACGCGCATCGTCGACTTCTTCCCGCCGCATCAACAGCAACAGATCCGGGTCGCACTCGCAGGATCGTTGAAGGGGACGATCGCTCAACGCCTGGTGAAGCGGGCCGACTCCAACGGTCGGGTCGCCGCGCTCGAGATCATGGTCGCCAATGGTCGTGTGCGCCAGTGCATCCTCGATCCAGATGCCACCTCGGAGATCGAGCAGATCGTGGCCGAGGGCGAGTACTACGGCATGAGAACGTTCGACCAGGCGCTCGCGAACCTCATGGAGCAGGGGGTCATCACCTTGCAGGAGGCTCTGGAAGGGGCCTCCAACCCACACGACTTGCGGGTGGTGCTCGAGCGCCGAGGTCTCGTGCGTACGGGAATCGGCTGACAACAAGAGGGCCCACAGCGCGATCGAGCTGTCACAGGGCTGCGAGCATGCCCGCTGCGATCGTCACGATCGCGATCGCGGATCCGACGGCTGCCGGTGGGATGCGGACCCGCGGTGCGCAAGAGACGAACAGGGCGAGCGCGCACAACGCGACCCCAAACGTCAACCCCCCTGCATCCGATACCCATCCCGCGGTCCAGCCCCAGGCGGCACAGGCTGCGGCGCTGGGGAACGCTCGATCGTGCGGTCCCTGCACGAGGCGATTGATCGCCCAGGCACCGAGCGCGAGGGCCGCTGCTCCTGCCGCCCAGGCGAGCCTGCTCGGGGTCCCAGTTGCCACCGACACGACAACAAGCGATGCCCCGGCCACGGCCGCGCACACACCCAGCGCTGCAGGCACGTCCGCACCTTCGAGGTCGATGGCCAAGACGGCGACCGAGGTCGCGACGACCACATCCAGCGGTGCCAGGGACCCAAGCGTCGAGGAACCAGCGGCGATTAGCACGAACAGAAGACCGGTGGTCATCTCGATCAAGGGGTAGCGGGGTGAGATCGCTCCCCGGCAGTGGCGGCAGCGGCCACCCAAGACGATCCAAGACAGGACAGGGATGTTGTCGAACCCGCCGATGGCAACGTTGCAAGCGGGGCAGTGCGAGGCGGGGCGCACGAGGGAAAGGTGCCTCGGCACGCGGTAGGCCACCACGTTGAGGAACGATCCGATGGCCAGGCCCGCGGTGGCGCTCAGCACCAGGGCGACCGCACGAGTGGCCGGGTCCATCAAAACTGACTGTACCGTTGCCAGCGGCTCGAGAACGTCCAGGTCGGGGCCTTCAATTCGGAGGTCAGGTCCCCCAGTTGCCCTGGATGCAAACCTAAGCTGGCCGGGCGTGGCTCTATCCGGGTCCAGGGACCGGGGTGAGCCCGCGTATGGAATGGCTGGCTTGATGAAGGTGCCACGGCTCAACGCGTTCGCGGCCAGGGGGAAGCCGCCCAGGTCGAAGAAGAGGACTAGGCACGGGTGACTGACACTGCAACAGCGACGGCCCGCCGCCTGGCGGAGGACCACAAGTTGCGCTTCGTCGATCTCACCAGCACGGCGCTCGCGCCGGGGGCCGAGTCGATCATCTCTGAAGCCGTAGCGCGTCGGCTCCACGCTCTGCCGATGGGACGTCGGTTGGGCACCCCGGTGGTCGCAGTGGCCGACCCCGGTGACCTGCTCGCGATGGACGACCTGAGAGCGGCCTTGGGGCGGGAGTTCCTCGCGGTGGTCGCCCGCTCCGACCAGATCCAAAAGGGGATCGACCGCCTCTACTCGAGCTCGGCGGAGCCTGACGGGGCAGTGGCCCAAGGGGCCGGGGCGCCCCGTCTCGAGGCCACGCCCTTCGTCGTGACCGAGCACTCCGAGAACGAGCAGCCACCCCACATCGCACACATCGGGTTGCCCGAGCCGCCCTGGTCACCGGTGGGCGCCTCGGGGCCGCAACCGAGCGGGGGCGGCGCGGCCGCGGGCACGTCGCGTTTCGACCTGCCTCCCGAGCCGCCTCCGGCATCTCTTCCGCCGTCGAGTCCCTTGCTCGCCCGTCAGCTGGTCGAATCGGGCAGGGTCGCTCCCGAGGCGATGATCACCGCGCTGGGCGAGGTCGAGCGGTCCGGAGAGGCGCTACCAAGGCATCTCTTCAACCAGGGCGTGGCGAGTGAGGACGACCTGGTCTGGGCGATGGCCCAGGAGGTCGGTCTCGAATTCGTGGACCTGAACAGGGTCAACATCGATCGGGCGGCCGTGGCCCTGGTCCCTCCATCGGTGGCCGAGCGTCACACGGTGCTGCCGATCGGGTGGGAGAACGGCGTCGTGGTCGTCGCCATGGCGAACCCGACCGACGTCTTCGCGATGGATGACCTGCGAACGGTGCTGGGCAGCAACTTCAAGCCGGTGGTCGCCACCCGGTCGCAGCTGGCGACCTTCAACCGCTTGTCTCGCGACTCGAGCATGGAAGTCTCCGCGGTCGCAAAGGATGCCGCGGCGGCCACTTCTAGCACCTCGAACGAGCTCGCCAACGTCCAGTCGGTCGCAGAGGACGCTCCGATCGTCCGCTATGTGAACCTGCTGATCCTTCAAGCCTTGAACGAGCGGGCCTCGGACATCCACATCGAGCCCAAGCCGAACGCCCTCAAGATCTTCTTCCGCATCGACGGAGTGATGCACGAGGCGTCGAGCGCCTCCCTCAGCATCGCACCGGCGGTTGTGAGCAGGCTCAAGGTGATCGGCGACATGGACATCACCGAGCACCGGATCCCCCAAGAAGGCAGGGTCACTCTCACGGTCTCGGACCGCCAGATCGATCTTCGCCTGGTCACCCTCCCGAGCGTTTGGGGCGAGACGGTGGTCATGCGTGTCCTGGACAAGTCCCAGACCCTGCGCTCGCTCCCCGACCTCGGCTTCGCCACCGACACCTTGGAGCGCTACGCGCGCTCCTACAAGCACCCCTACGGGGTCATCGTGGTGACCGGGCCGACCGGCGCGGGCAAGACGACCACCTTGTACGCGACCCTGACCGAGATACTCACGCCCGAAAAGAGCGTGGTCACCGTCGAGGACCCGGTCGAGTACCAAATTGACGGGGCAACGCAGGTCCAGATCCACCCCAAGGCCGGCCTCACGTTCGCGAGCGCCTTGAAGTCGATCCTGCGGGCGGATCCCGACATCGTGCTGATCGGAGAGATCCGCTCGACCGACACCGCGGCCATCGCGATGGAGGCGGCGCTGAGCGGACACCTGGTTCTCACGACGTTGCACACCAACACGGCCGCGGCCACCCCGCTTCGCCTCACCGAGATGGGCATCGAGCCCTTCCTCGTCACCTCCGCGGTGACGAGCGTGCTCACCCAGCGTCTCGCACGTGTGCTCTGCGCGGTCTGCAAAGAGCCCTATGAGGCGAGCGAGAAGGACTTCTACGCGGCCGGCTACGGGGATGCCGACATCGAGGGGCTGGACACGAGCATGCTGTACCGGGCAGTTGGTTGTCGGACATGCGGGAACACCGGCTATGTGGGCCGGATGGTTCTGGCGGAGGTCATGGACGTCACCGAGGAGGTCGACAGGATGATCATCGATCAGGTGTCTATAGCCAACATCGAGCGAAAGGCGTGTGAGCAAGGTATGCGGACACTGAGGGCCGATGGCCTGCTTCGTGCCGTCCAGGGACACACGACGCTCGAAGAGGTCCTAAGGGTGGTCATGTGAGCCCGGTCACGAGTGGCACGAGAGCCGAGTGGTCGCGGCGGTTGAGCCGCGCGCTCGTCGCTGGTGGTTTCGTGTCGGAGACATCGATCGCCCCCTATCTCCTGCAGGCGACCGAGACGAACATCCCCTTGAGCGTCGTGCTGATCCAACGCGAGCCGCGCCTGGTGGACGTGGTGCTCAACACCTTGGGCCAGCTCGCGCGCATGAGGGTCGTCGATCTGGAGGTCGAGGTCCCCGTCGTCGAGGTGCGCCAGCTCCTGCCGCCGATGATCGCCTTGGAGCACCGTGCGGTGCCCCTGCGTCTCTCGGGCGCCCAGGTGGTCACCGCTTTCGCCGAGCCGCCCGAGCCCGACGACCTGGGCGCGCTCGGTGGGGTCATGGGCCATGAGGTCGTAGCCGTCCTGGCGAACCCTCTGTCGGTCGACCGCATGGTGCAGCCGGCCGAGCCCCACGGCCCGAACGCGAACGGGCACCCCGAGACCAACGGGGCGTCGGCCATCAGGGGCGCGATCCGGTTGGTGGAGACCACCGAAGACGCCGGGGTGCCGCGCCACGCGCGCGGAGACGAGCCGGTCCCGATCAGACCGCCGCAGGACGATCCGGTGCCTAACCCTCCGGTGCTCACCTCGGTTCCGACCGGATCCGAGGTCACCGGGGAACCACCCGCCAGTGACCTCGAGCCTCCCGAGGCCAATCGCGACGTCGTCGAGACCGTTCCCCCTACGGAGACCTTGCCGCGGCTCTCGCCGCCGACAGCAGCACCACCAGCACCATCGACCTCCAATGCCCCACCGTCTCTGACCGAGACCCTGGGGGGGTCGGCCTCGTTCCGCCGTCGCAGGGCGAGCGACGTCGGCTTTCGTCTCCACGTCGACGACCTGCTGCGCTACGTGGTCAACGTCGGCGCTTCGGACCTCCATCTGTCGGCGAACCTCGCTCCCACCGTCCGTCTGCACGGCGCGCTACAGCCCATGGACGACATCGAGCCCCTGGACGCGGAGACCCTCCAAGAGATGATCTTCGGGATCCTCCCCCAATCGGCTCGTGAGCGTTTCGAAGAAGAGCACGAGCTCGACACGTCGCACTCGGTTGCCGGCGTCGGGCGGTTCCGTGTCAACGTCGCGTTGCAACGGGGCACCGTGGCCGTGGCCATCAGGCCCATCCCCCACGAGATACCGAAATTCGAAGACCTGGGCCTGCCCGACTCGGTGCGCTCGTTCACCGACATGAGGCGCGGTCTGGTGCTCGTCACCGGCCCCACGGGCTCGGGTAAGTCGACGTCGCTCGCATCGCTGATAGACATCATCAATCGCACGAAGCCGCTGCACATCGTCACCGTCGAGGACCCGATCGAGTTCCTCCACACCCACAAGCGCTCCGTGATCAGCCAGCGCGAGGTGGGTGCGGACACGGCCGGCTTCTCTGAGGCGCTGCGTCGTGTCCTGCGCCAGGACCCCGACGTGATCCTGGTGGGCGAGATGCGAGACCTCGAGACGATTGCGACCGCTTTGACCGCGGCAGAGACCGGCCACCTCGTGTTCGCGACGCTGCACACCCAGGACGCTCCGTCGACGATCGACAGGGTGATCGACGTGTTCTCACCCAGCCAGCAGGAGCAGATCCGGATCCAGCTCGCCTCCTCGCTCCGGGGGGTGGTGACCCAGCAGCTGGTGCCGCTTGCCGATGGGTCCGGTAGGGCGGTCTCCTCTGAGGTGCTCGTGTGCACCCCGGCGATCCAGAACCTGATCCGGGCCGCCAAGACGCACCAGATCTACTCCCTCATGCAGACCGGGCTCCAGTTCGGTATGCAGACCATGGACCAGAGCCTCGCGAGCCTCGTCCAGAGCGGCACCATCTCGGTTGACATGGCCCTCGACCGGTGTCGCAACGAGGAGGACTTCCGCAACCACATACGCGGGATCGCCTGAGAGCGATAGATCGGAGAGACGGTGACCGCCACCTTCGACTACAAGGTAAGGGACCAGATGGGCAACCTGGTCACCGGCACCCTCGAGGCGGACAACGTCCCCTTGGTGGTCACGCGCCTGCGCGAGATGGGGTACCTGCCGGTATCGGTCGCCCCCGCGAAGGGCAAGGGCCTCAAGACCGAGATCGTCATACCGGGGTTCTCCGACAAGATCAAGGCCAAAGAGGTTGCCGTGTTCACCCGGCAGTTCGCGACCATGGTCGACTCCGGCCTGTCCATCAGCCGCTCGATCGCCGTCCTGGCCAACCAGGTCGAGAACAAGCACTTCGCGATCACCCTGCGAAAGGTGCACGAAGACCTCGACAGCGGCACCAGTCTCTCTGGCGCCCTCCGGAAGCACCCGAAGGTCTTCGACAGCCTGTACGTGGCCATGGTCGAGGCCGGCGAAATCGGCGGGAGCATCGACACGGTGCTGAAGGGCATCGCTGAGAACCTGGAGAAGCAGGTCGAGCTCAACCGC
>JBOGFX010000106.1:0-4466 GCA_050743805.1 Acidimicrobiales bacterium | reverse complement strand
GCTCACTATAGTGGCGCAGTCCGTCCCAAGATTAGCCAACTCGATGAGGTAGCCTTTACCTCTCCGGCTGCGGAATTTACCGCCCTAGAGAGCGGCTCACTCACGGTCGGTACCGTTCCGGCAGATGACTTAGGAGCGGTATCTACCCTCAAGGCGAATGGGTATCACGTGTACGGGCTACCGGTCTTCGGCTTTAGCAATATCTTCTTTAATTTCAAAGAGACCTCTAACGACGACAACAACCTCTTTGGGCAGCTCTATATCCGTCAGGTATTAGCCCACCTGACCGACGAAGAAGCGTCGATTAAGAGCCGGGGTATCTTTGACAACGCGGCGGCTCCGGCATACGGACCGATACCGGTAGTGCCGAAATCGCCGTTCGCCCCAGGAAGCGCGGCTACAGCCGACTATCCATTTAGCCCGAAGGATGCCAGAGGGTTGCTTAAAACGCACGGCTGGCGGGTAGTTCGCAATGGAACCACAGTGTGTGTGAGAGCGGGCTCGGGCGCCTTAGACTGCGGGAAGGGTATACCCAAGGGAACGCCGATCAAGTTCAATCTCTACTGCACTACACAAGATAGCACGATATGCGCCCAGCAGGAGACATTTGAGTCTAATGCCCGGCAGGTCGGCATTACCATCTCGGTGATCCCGAAAGAGTTTAACACTGTCCTGTCAGACGATGACAATGTGACTGCACCCTCCAACGACACACGGTGGTCCATGATAACTTTTGGACCTGGACAGGACTCTGGCTATCCCACGACTAACGGCATCTTCAACTCTGGAGGGAGCTATGACTTTGGTAGCTACAGCAATAGCACTGCGACTTCCGATATCGAAGCGTCCGTGTATGGGAAAGCTAGTGACGCGGTGACGAAGGAGGGTGCCTTCTTGGAAAGGAACCTCCCGGGCATATTTCTGCCGAATCCAGACGCGGTCATTGCATGGAAGAGTACCCTTAGCGGGCCTCCAGCGTCGTTTGCGAACCTCACTCAGATCGAACTAACGCCGGAGTACTGGCATTTCACCAGGAAGCCCTGACCCGAAACGCGCGGCCCGCGAGTTTAGATGGGGCCGGCAAGACTCGTGATGGTCCCGTGTTTGCTGTAGCGCTGTAGCGTCGCTTAGAGATCAAAGGTCGGCTATCTGTGAGAGTGAGGAGAGAAGATGCTGGGTTATCGTCGCATCGGGCAGTCGGGCCCGGAAGTCTCCGAAATGTGTGTCGGGTCGTATCACACTTACGACAGGATGGAGTTCGAGGAGGTCGTTGAGTTCTTGAAGGTGGCAGTTGGTGCGGGCATCAACTTTTTTGATGTAGGGCACTACACCTCGGCTGCCCATCCGGACGTGCCTGTCTCGCGCACGGATGTTATCTTTGGCAAGGCGAAGAAGGCGGCAGGGCTGAGGCGCTCGGAATACGTCCATACACAGAAGTTGTGGTATGGCGGTACTCGTCCATCGTTCGCTCAACAGCTGGACGCTTCCTTGCCTCGATCGGGTGTGGAGATGGCGGATATTGTTGTCGTGAATCCAGCCTCCGCATATTACTTTGCCACTGAAGTGGACATACCCAATTTGGTTCGGGAGCTCGCTGTTCTGATTAGCTGGGGTCGTATACGAAGCTACGGTTTGAATATGCTTTCGGCGGAGCATATCGCGCTGGCGTGGTCTACGGCCGAAGAAGAGAATTTGCCAGGACCAGCTCTTATACAGATTCCTTACTCAATCTCTCAGCGTTATTTTGCAGAAGACCCCCGATTGCTGGAGATCATTGGAGACGGAAGAACCACGCTGGAGCCAACGAATCTCTTGGAGACGGGCGTGTTGGCAGGTAGGAGCGCGAGCGAGGGACGAGAACGCCCCCTTGGCGCGGTCAACCCGGTGCAGGATGCGCAGGCCGCAATGGGCGCGGTGGCGGGAGTCGCGGAAACGTTCGAGTGTACGTCGGCACAGCTTGCTCTTGCGTTTGGTCTGTGTCACCCGCTGACTTCCAGCGTGCTGTTTGGTGCAAGTAGCATTGCGCAGCTGCGAGAGAACCTGGGTGCTGCAGATCTGTATCATGAGGTGGGTGCGAGGGCAATTAGTGGGGCCGTGAGGGATATACCGCACGATATGACTGTGCGCAAAGTAACGGACGTGTCGCAGTAATGACAGCGGCGAGACGTGGTGAGATCTGCTTTGTTGGTGAGTGCTTGTTTAGCGGGGTCCGCCGCCTTCGCGGACACGTGTATCGTTGGGAGGCCAGGTAGACGAGCTACCCGCCTAAGCAGATTCCAGGACTCCTGGCGTGGAGGGATAGTGCGCGTTGGCTAGCGCTCGCCGGCATGCCGCGTCGAGACGTTCGGCGAGTACTTTTCGGCCAGGCCGATGTCCCTTGGACCTGGCGCACCCGATACAGGGTGTTCTTCCCGAAGAGCACCTCGTGAGGGCACAGACCGTGGGGTTGCGCTGGAAGAAGGCGATCTTATGTGGCTGGACTTTGGCGGCACTTTCGCGTCATCCCAGGTAGATGGGGATAGAAAGGCGCCGTGATTCCGCTACGCGGGAGCCTTTGACCTGCTCAGGCGATTGCAGCCTTGTCCCAGGTCGAGGTGTCGGCGCTTCGGCCCTTGGTACCACTGGACTGAACGATCCTGTGGGCGTCGGCGCCGATTTTTGCCAGACCTGAGAGCCTTCCCTGCCGAACGCGTCGCTCGAGGGCGATGAGGCGTCTTCGATCCGGGCGCAGAGCGCGACATGCCGGCCAGCATCTCGAAAGTAAGCGGACAGGTTAGATGACGATGTAGCGCCTGTTCTCGTGGATGACCTCTGTGCAAAAGCTCTTTGACTGAGAAGCAGGGCCCCCTTGTTCCGATACGGCTCATAACGTCGTCGTCGCGATGAAGGCGTGTGGCAAGGACGTGATCGAAGCCGCGGGCTTTCACGAGGTCGAGGTGGTCCTCTGAGATGAGGCTCCGATCGGCGACAAGAGCGATCTTTGCGACCCCGAAGCGAGCCTTCAGGTCCTCCATCACACCAGGCAGCGTTGAAACACCGGCCGTGTTGCCGGAGAACACGTGATGGGCGATCGGGATGCCGTCAGAGGTGACCAACAGCCCGATCACGATCTGGGGACGGTCGAAGGGGTGGTCGCGGCTGTATCCGTAGGCGAGGGAAGGAAACGTGCTCCGGTCGAGCTTCTCGGTCTCGAAGTACGAAGATGTGAGGTCATAGCAAGCCGGACCTGAAGAATCCCGGCGGCTTGCGCCAAGCGGCTTTGCTACAGCGGGTGGTCGGGGAAGATCATCGATCGCCACATGTGAGCGACCGGGCTGTCGTCGAAGCCAAGCCCCTCTTCGGGCTGGCGGAAGCGCCGTCCGATGATGTCGACGAAGGGATCCAAATTGACGGTCTGGCCGGGCTCGAACGCGTAGAGGTCGTGCACGGTGACCATGCGCGCCGCCATGTAATGGCGGTGGCACTTCGCGTACTCGTAGGCTTCGACGATATAGGGCTCCGGCCTGTAGTCCTCGCCAAAGATGCTGACGTAGAGTTCGGGGTAGGCATAGCCGACGGACTCGTCAGGGAAGAAGCGCAGCGCCTGGTGGTAGCGGATGGCGAACGCGACCTGCTCAGAGACGTATGGCTCGACGAGCTGGGCCCCCCACCAGCCGTGGTCGACTCGCATCAGCGCTTGGCCGAGGTCGTGCAGCAGGCACGCCAGGATCTCATCTTCGGACCCGTCGGCTCTGCGGGCGTGCTCGGCGCTCTGCAGCAGGTGACGGACCGTCGGGTACGTCGAGCGCAGGCGGAAGAAGTCGAGCAGGGTCGGTCGAGCGGGCATCGGCGGGAGCTCGACCTGTTTCTCCTGGCCGCCGCCGAAGATGGCGCCGACGCCTGGGCGTATGGTGCGTGCGCCTTGGCGAGGGCTCTCGCCGACCGACGGCGCGTTCACCTGCTCGAGAAGGTAGCGATCGAGAACATCGGCGCGCGCCTCTGCCGTGAGCGTCCGGGCGACGGCCTCGCCGCCGAGCGCCTCGATGAACGTCTTTGCATCGATCTGGATTGTGGAACCTCCCGCTCGTACCATATCAACAGGCCGCAGTGGCGCGCAGAGGTAGCCGTAGAGCTCCTGGGTGGCGCCGTCGGGTGCCTTTGAGCGAAGCACGACGCGCGGCCGCGCGCTGCGTGATCTTGCTCGACGAGCCCTCGAGCTCGCCGCCGAGCCGCCCGTCACGAGAAGGCGATCCTCGCCATCGTCCGCAGCGGGCACCCTGAGCTGCTCGAGTGCTGCGGTGTCGGGTCGATCGTTGCCGCGACGGTGCTCTGCGCCTGGTCCCACCCTGGGCGTCTTTGTTCAGAGGCGGCGTTCGCGATGCTCGGCGGTGCCGCTCCGATCCCCGTGAACTCCGGCCAGGTGGCGACGCACTACCCACTCAACCGCTACGGCGACCGCCAGCTCAACCGGGCGCTCCACACCGTGG
>JBOGFX010000105.1:0-6932 GCA_050743805.1 Acidimicrobiales bacterium | reverse complement strand
CTAGATGACCAATTCCAAGGGGTCGTCAGTGATCGTAGGCAACGAGGGAGCGCAGAACGGGTCGACCGCTGTGATCGTTGTGCCAAATGGCAGCCGTGAGGGCCAAGAGGCGCTGCAGCACTCGGGTCACAACACCTTGAGGTGTGTGTCCGCCGTGTCGTTCCAGGTCGAGTTGGCCTTTCAGGGTCTCGTTGACCGACTCGATCAGTTGGCGGAGTGGCTTCAAGAACCGGGCACCGGGTCGGGGGGCTTCACCTTTCTTGGCTGGGCGGATCAGCCGGACGCCCTTGGCGGCCAAGAAGCCTTCGAACTCGGCACTGGCGTAGCCCTTGTCAGCCAGGATCACCTGCCCCGGGCGATTGGCGAGCAGACCCGGGTCGATCTCGAAGAGGTCTCGGGCCACCTCCCGTTCGTCGACCTTGGGATTGGCCAGGGCGAAGGTGACGGGAAGACCGGCCGGGGTGCAGACCAGGTGCAGCCGCAGTCCCCAGAAGTAGCGGGAGTGACTGGCGCAGTAGCCATACCCGGCGAACCCGGCCAGGTCCGACCGCTTGGCTGTTGGCCGGGAGCGTCCACACTCGACCGGAGTCGAGTCGACCACCCAGGTATCGTCCTGCCACAGGTCGGTGTCCTGTCCGAGGATCCGGATCAGGGCGCTGAGCTGGGACTGGGCCTTCCGGAGTCGCTTGTTGTAGCCAGACTGGCGAGGCAGATAGGGAAAGAACCCAGACAAGTGCTTGTTGGCGTACCGGAGGAACCGGGTCTCCGAGGTGAAGCCCAGCAGGGCCTGCATCACCGCCAAGGTGACCAGCTCGGCGTCACTCAGTTGGGGGGCGATCCCCACCTCGGGCCGCCAGATCCGCAGCCCGGGATTGATCGCCAGTTCGTCGTCGATCCTCACGTACAGTGCGGTAGCGAAGGTATCCATATCGGTGTCCACAAGACCTCCAAGGTTGAGTCGGCTATGAGCAACGCCGATCATGGATGCCTTCGTCGCGTCACACGCGGATCCCACCACCCTGGGGACCCCTTGGAATCAGTCATCTAGGCATAACGGGCGCGATCCTCGAGGGCCTGACGGAGCTTGGGCGCTGGCGGTGCCCAACGAGCAGTCGTCGATCTATCACGATCCTCTAGATCCTCGCACCGAAGGTCGAGTCGGACCGCGCGGAGCCAAGAGCTCGATCAGGTTGCCTTGAGAGGTCGGGCCCATGCTCTGTTGCAGCGTCCCTTCGTGCAGCATCCGCGTGCCTTCATCCGAGGCGGTAGCCCACTCCCCAGACGGTCGTGAGGGGCAGTTCGGGGCCGAGCTTCTTTCGCAGCTGCCGCACGTGGACATCGACCGTGCGGTCATCGCCGATCCAGTCTTGCCCCCAAACGGCGTCGAGGAGCTGCCGCCTGCTCAGCACCAACCCCTCGTTGCGCGCGAGACACGACAGCAGGTCGAACTCGCGCGTCGTGAGCGGCACGACCTCGCCGGCCGTCCGCACTTCGTGGCGGCCGGTGTCGATCTCCACCTTGGCCACCGAGATTGTGCCCTCCCCGGGCCGCCTCTTGGGGTCCGACCGACGGAGAACGGCTCCAACGCGTGCGACCACCTCTCGCGGCGAGAAGGGTTTCGAGATGTAATCGTCCGCACCGAGCTCAAGGCCCAGGATTCGATCGATCTCGTCATCGCGGGCAGTGAGGATGACGATGGGGGTTTCCCCTCGGGATCGCAGCCGTCGGCAAACCTCGAGCCCGTCCATCCCCCCCGGCAGGCCGAGGTCCAAGAGGACCAGCCTCGGGTGCTCCCGCGCCACCGCCTGAAGGCCGTCCTCGCCGGTCGTGGCCTTCACGACCCCATAGCCAGCGCGTCTTAAGTAGGTGTCGACCAGCTCGCAGATGTGGGGATCGTCCTCGATCACCACGACGGTTCCCCGGTCGGCGCCCACATCGAAAGCTTGTCATGGCGCGCCCTCTGAGAGGTGGCTCGCGAGGTCTGGGTCAGGTCATTGCTCCACCATGGCAGCGCCGACGGCGATGTGTGGCCCGACACGGCACCGGGTGCCAACCACGGCAACGTCTCCTGCCACTTGGGGCGCCCGGTGATCGTGGCGGGCACCGAAGGACGGTGTGCCAAGACCGTTTCCCGACATGACCGAGGGGCACCACGGCGTCGATCCACCCGCTCCGAGTCGAAGGGCCGCTCCGTCAGGAGGCAGCCAGATCGAGGTCATGGTGCTCGGACCCGTGCGGGTTCGCGGCCTCGTTCGGCCGTTCACTCGCAGCGCGGCCATGGATCTCGTCGTGTACCTGGGCATGCACCCTGGTGGAGCCGCTAATGCCGCGTGGGCGTCTGCGCTTTGGCCCGAGCGCGAGATGGCTCCCACGACACTCCACTCGACTGCTTCGGCTGCGCGGCGTGCGCTCGGACAGGCCCGATCTGGCGAGGAGCGTTTGCCCCACGGGCACGGGAGGCTGAGGCTGTCGGATTCGGTCGTTACCGATTGGGCGAGGTTCCAAACGCTCTCGTCGTCAGCGGATGAGTCTCATTGGGAAACTGCCTTATCGCTCGTGCGAGGCAGGCCTTTCGACGGTCTCGCCCATGGTGACTGGGCGGTCCTCGAGGGTTTCTCGGCCCAGGTCGAGGAGGGGGTAGCCCATGCCGCCTGCCGTCTCGCTGATGCGATGCTCGAACGGCACCGCCCAGCCAGCGCAGCCGCTGTCGCCCGCGCCGGGCTCCGCGCGAGCCCCTATGACGAGCGACTTTACCGCCGTCTCCTCGTTGCGGCCGATCACCAGGGCAACCCAGCGGGGGTCGAGCGAGTGATGGCGGAGTTGCTTTGCCAGCTCGATTGCCTATCTCCTGGCGCCCCCAGACTCGCGTTCGACCTGGAAGCGGTGCATCCGGAGACAGCGTGTCTCTACGAGCGCCTGAGTCGCCGCAGGTTGCGCGAGACCGGGAGGGGCTCCATCAGGCAGTAGGGTTCTGTCCCGCAATGCCTCGTAGTTCCACAGGGAAATGGGTCAGCCGCGTCGGCGCGACCGGTGGAGGCCGGCGCTACCACGGTCAGCGACCGGTTAACTGGTACGCGGCCTTGGTCCTGATTGTGCTGGTAGGGCTGGCCTCGGTGGCCTTCTCGCGCTACGAGTACACGCACGCGAAGACCCTTGCGGTCCAGCCTGCGGTTGGTACGACCAGCTACGCCGGGTATGCCATAGACATCTGCGGCAAACTCCTTCCGGCCCTCCCTGTCAGCACCAACGCGAGCACCGCCGGGGTGAGCACGCCAGGTTCCGGCGTGCTCAACGTCTCGCCCAAGACGCCCGCTCAGGCGGGCAACCATGCCACCTTGGGCCTGTTCTTCTCCCAATACCACGGCATTGCCCTATCTGCTGACAGCATCACGGTGCTGCCAACAAAGACCTACAAGAACGGGGACAGCTGCCCGGCCGGCACGCCGTTTGGAGGCCAGAAGGGAGTCGTGAAGGCGCAGTACTGGCCTAACCTGCTGGCAAAATCGCCGGTGCCGGTAAATGGCAGTCCGGCCGACTACAAGATCGGCTCCCGGACTTTGGTCACGGTCGGCTTTGTCCCCTCCTCGAGCCCGCTCAAGCGGCCCCCGACCTCGACGATCGACGCGATGCTCGAGTTCGCCTCCTCGGTCCAGGGCGGCGTGACGACCACCGCCCCGCCTGCGACGACAACGCCGAGTAGCTCGGTGCCCTCGACGAGCACACCGAGCAGTGGACCTACGGCGCCGACCACAGCACCTCAATCGAAAAAGAAGTGAAAGCCGTTGTCCTGGCTGGGGGGGAGGGCACCAGGTTACGACCGCTCACCTTTGCTCTACCCAAGCAGATGCTGCCGGTGGTGGGACGTCCGATGCTCGAAAGGGTGCTCGAACACCTCGGCGCTCATGGCGTCGACGAGGTGGTTCTCTCGCTCCAGTACATGCCTGCCGTGTTCAGACATGCCTATCCAGCCAACAGAGCAGCCGGCATGGCGCTCAGGTACGCGACCGAGCCGGAGCCGTTGGACACCGCCGGAGCGATCCGCTTCGCCGCGGAACAGATTGGGATCGCCGACACCTTTGTGGTGGCGAACGGAGACATCCTGACAGACCTCGACCTCAGCGGCCTCGTCTCCTTCCACCGCATGAAGCGGGCGGAAGCCACCATCCATCTTCACCCCGTGCGAGATCCTTCGCGTTTCGGCGTGGTCGTCTGTGACGATGAGGGTGCTGTGACCAAGTTCATAGAGAAGCCGACGGGGCGCCCCCCGTCCAACCTCATCAACGCCGGCACCTATGTCTTAGAACCGACCTTTTTGGACCGGGTCCGGCTGGGGGAGAGAACCTCCATCGAGAGGACCACCTTCCCTCAGATGGCCACTGGAGGGCGTCTGTACGCGATGGCCGACGACGCCTACTGGATCGACACCGGAACGCCTTCTGCCTTCTTGAAGGCGAGCCTCGACGTGTTGGACGGCGTCCGTGGTGACCTGATCTCGCAGAGGAGCGAGGCGCCGCAGGGTGGCCAGGTGGTCGAGCCCTGCTTTTTCGGATCGGGGGTGACCTTGGCCAAGGGCGCAATAGCCGACAGGTCCGTGATCGGGCAAGGCTGCGTGCTGGCCCGTGGTGCGCTGGTGCGGGAGAGCGTTTTGATGGACGAGGTGACAGTGGGCGAGGGTGCTCAGCTGACGGGCTCGGTCGTGGGTTCTCGTGCGACGATCGGCTCTGGATGCCGGTTGGAGCCCGGTTCGGTCATCGGCTTCGGCGCGAGGCTCGAGCCGGACCGCATCGTGGCCGGAGAGCGGGTCCCCGCCTAGCTCTTTGCTAGACAATCACCTAGATGAGGGCACTGGTAACCGGGGGGGCGGGTTTCATCGGGTCGGCGCTCGTCGACCGTCTACTGGCCGAAGGTCACGAGGTCGATGTTGTCGACGATCTCTCGACTGGCTCGTTGACGAACCTCATGGAGGCTCGCTCCGACGTTTCGAACCCAGTGCGCATCGACCAGCTCGACATCTGCGAACCGGAGCTGGTAGAGCTCTGCGAGTTGCGACGCCCCGAGGTCATCTTCCATCTGGCGGCGCAGGCCTCAGTTCCCGCGTCGGTGTCCGATCCGCTTTTCGATGCCCGGGTGAACGTGAGCGGAACCGTCAACGTGTTGGAGGCAGCTAGGCGCGCGGGGACCGAGCGCATCGTCTTCGCTGCCAGCGGCGGGACCCTCTATGGAGAGCCGAGCCGGAGCGAGCTGCCGGTCCAAGAGACAGCGCTCCACCGGCCGCTCTCCCCTTACGGGGTGTCCAAAAAGGCCGGGATCGATTACATGATCGCGTATCGCAAGATGCACGCGCTCGAGTTCTCCGCACTGGCCCTCGCGAACGTCTACGGACCCCGCCAAGACGCACATGGAGAATCCAACGTCGTTGCGATCTTTGCGCAACGGCTTTTGAACGGTCAGCCGGTGACCATTCACGGAGACGGTGAGCAGACCCGGGACTTCGTCTACGTGGACGACGTCGTGGATGCCTTCGTCCGGGCTGCAGCACGAGGCGGTGGCCTCGTCTGCAACGTGTCGACCGGCCAGGCGACGTCGGTGAACGAGATCTATCGACTTCTCGCAGAGGCCGCCGGCGTAGATGCTGTGCCGGAGCATGGCCCAGAGCGTCCCGGCGACGTACGCGACTCGAGCCTGGACCCCGGTCGCGCCTCGATGCAACTCGGCTGGAAGGCGTGGACCCCGCTCGATGCCGGGTTGGCCGCCGTGCTCGGGTATTTCAGAGGGCGCGCGGGCACTACCTGAAGAGGTCCTCCGCAGGGGTTCGTACGATCTCTTGCGCGACCGAGGACGGCCTCCGCCAGGTTTGGGGCAGCCCTCGCACGATTGCGGCCGGTATCGAGCGATCCTTGCCCATGACAAGCTCCGCAGCAGCCGCTATCTCGTCAGCCACGCAGACCTCAGTCGCCACGAGCTCCCTGCCCAGCGCATCGGTGGTGCCGCGCAGGTCGATCACGGCTGCAACCCCTGCACACCCAATGGCAACGTCTGTTACCCCGCGCCTCCACGTGCGGCCGAAGGTGTCCGAGACAATGACTCCCACCTTGCGTCCGGTTGCTCTCTCCAGCCCGGCCGCGATGCGTCTGGCCGATCGGTCGGGATCAGCGGGAAGGAGGACCGCCCATCCGTCTTGCACGTTGGACAGGTCGACCCCCGCGTTCGCGCAGACGAACCCGTGCCTGGTCTCGGTTATGAGCAGCTCCCCGCGGCGCCTCAGAACCCTGACCGACTGCGATCTGACCAGCGCTTCTTTTGCAGCTGGATCTGATCCGGCGAGCTCCACCACCGCGCCCTCGGCTTTGGAGACGACCTTCTGAGTGACCACCACGACGTCCGAATCGGCAAGGCTCGGCGAGCCCTCGGCCCTCATGGCGCTGGCGAGCAACACGGCAAGGTCGTCGCCGGCCCGGACCTCTCCGAGACCGAGGATCGGCAGGACACTCATCCCGGTGCTGACCCCCTCCTCAGAGGGCATTGACCACGGTCCTCGCAAGGTCCTGAGCATGCGAAGCATCGGACATGATCGTGTTCGTGACTACGCATCGCATCCCGAGTGCCTCGATATTGCTGGCTAGATCCTTGTCCGCATCGTCGATGACGATGGTGCCCACCCAAGCCAGGTACAGCCGCGCCACTCCGGAGGCACTGGGTTCATGTCCGAGCTCGCGCAGGAGGCGGTCGGCTGGACCGCGCAAAGCCTTGCCGCCGACGATGGGGGATATCGCGATGACCCTGTCGCGTCTCGATTGGAGGGCGCGCTCGATCCCCGGGACAGCGAGGATCGGTCCGACGGATAAGACCGGGTTTGACGGGCAGCAGATGATCGTGTCCGCGCTCGCGATGGCTTCGAGCACGCCCGGTGCAGGAGTTGCGCGCTCTGCACC
>JBOGFX010000104.1:0-12876 GCA_050743805.1 Acidimicrobiales bacterium | reverse complement strand
ACCTCGAACAACACGAGAGAGCTGTCGGAGGCGCTCAAACGGCGTTGTCTTTACCTGCACCTCGACTACCCAGATCCGCTGCGTGAGCGTGAGATCATCCGCACCCATGTCCCGTCCATCGACGATGACCTTGCGGCCCAGGTCGCTCGCGTGGTGGCCAGGTTGCGCTCCATGGACCTGCGTAAGGTCCCGTCGGTCTCAGAGACGCTCGACTGGGCCCGCACCCTGGTGATCATGGGCACAGGCAAGCTGGACGAACAGGCCGCCCTTGACGGTCTGCCGGTCCTGCTGAAGCACGAGAACGACATCGAGCGGGCGGCGAACGAGCTCCTTGGGGTCGACGGGGCCTGAGATGCTCGACGTGCTGGCCGGTCTCGTCGGAGAGCTGCGCAGACGCGGCCTTGCGGTTTCTGCCACCGAGCACATCGACGCGGTCCGCACTCTGACCGAGGTCGACCTGGTCGATCGCGACGCCTTGAGGTGCGCCCTGGCGCTCAGCCTGGCGAAGTCCGCGGACCACCTCGAAGTCTTCGAGCGAGCCTTCGACATGTACTTCACCCCCAGCGCGGCTGGCCAGGTCGGCGAAACCCCAGAGATGTCGGCGGAGGTCACCCCGCGGTCGGCTGCGGCGGCTACCTTGCCGGATCCGATGTCGCGTGAGGACCTCGGCCGGGCGTTGGAAGAGGTCCTTAGAGACGACGACGCCGCGACGCTCGCGGTGGTGGTTCGAGAGGCGCTCTCGCGCTACGTGGCAATCGGATCGGGCCGGGCCCCGGGGGTGTCTTACTGCTTGTACCAGACGCTGCGGGGATTGGAGCTGGAGGCCCGGGTAGATCGGGTCATCGCCGAGCATCAAAAGCAGATGGGTGAGCGAGATGCGCTATGGCGGGGGGTCTTCGCCGAGGAGGTGCGCTCCCGCGCGCAGCGTGTTCGCAGCGCGCTCGACGTTTCGATCCGTAAGCTGCTCGCCGCACGCAAGGGTGCCCAGGAGGCGGCGCGTCAAGACCGGGTGGTGCTTCCTCAGGACATCGAGATAATGCACGCCTCAAGCCAAGAGCTGGCCTCCTTGGAAAAGGCGCTGCGGCCGCTCGGACGAAAGTTGGCCGCCAGGCTGGCGAGACGCAGACGTCGTAGGCTACGGGGTCCGCTCGACTTCCGGGCGACCGTTCGGCGATCCCTGTCTTTTGGGGGGGTCCCGCTCGAGCCCCGATTTCGCCGTCCCAGCCCGGCCAAGCCCGAGATCATGGTGATCGCGGACGTCTCGGGCTCGGTCGCGTCCTTCGCTCGGTTTACCCTGCATCTGGTTTACGCGATCGCCGAGCAGTTCGCAAAGGTGAGGAGCTTCGTCTTCGTCGACGACCTCGACGAGGTCACGGCCACCTTGCAAGGCGCGGCCGACCCTTGGGCGTTGGCGAGTGAGATCGGCACGCAGGCGCGGGTGCTGGGAGTCCACGGCCACTCCGACTACGGCAGAGCGCTGAGCTCGTTCTGGGCACGCTTCGGCGACCAGATCACATCGCGGACGAGCGTTCTCATCCTGGGGGACGGTCGCGCCAACTACCACGATCCCAGGCCAGAGGTCCTGGCCGGGCTGGCCTCCAAGGCCCGGCATCTCTACTGGCTCAACCCCGAGCCCAAGGAGCACTGGGGCTCGGGTGACTCGGTCATCCATCTCTATGGGCCACATTGCGACTCGGTGGTCGAATGCCGCACCCTTCGCCAGGTCGAGCGCTTTGTGGGCCGCCTGCCCTGAGCGAGCCCGCTGCGTTGACAACGACGGCCACTTTCCCGTAACATACTCAGTATGCTTCTGGAGAGACCATGAGCGTCAGGCACGCTCTCCTGGGCCTGCTGTCGGAGGGCCCCAAGTACGGTCACCAGCTACGACAGGAGTTCGAGGCGGCCACCGGCGACGTCTGGCCCCTCAACGTGGGCCAGGTCTACACGACCATCGGACGCCTGGAGCGCGACCGCCTGGTTGAGTCCGACGACAGCCTGACCGATGCGCCCCAGAACATCTATCGGATCACCGAGGCCGGCGCGAGCGAGCTTGACCGTTGGCTTCGTACGCCGCCGGACCTCACCTCACCGCCCCGAGACGAGCTGGTGATCAAGGTCCTGGTAGCGCTGGGCCTGGAGGGGGTCGACGTCCACGAGGTCCTCCAGATTCACCGTCACTATCTGGTCGAGCTCATGCAGCAGTGGACGCGCCTCAAAGAGGACGAGGGCGAGTTCGATCTCGCGCTCGCGCTCGTCGTCGACGCGGAGCTGTTCCGGCTCGACTCGGTCATGAGGTGGCTCGACGCCGTCGATGGCCGATTGAAGCGGGCTTCGCTCGAAGCCGACGAGGCTCGCCGTCCCGTGCCGCCGCGCCTGCACCGCAGACTGGCGGTCCGTAGGTGAGCCTTCTTGAGCTTCGCGACGTCACCAAGCTCTACGGCGCTGGCTCCGCGCAGGTGCGTGCCATCGAGAACGTCAGCATCTCGGTCGACCGGGGGTCCCTCGTTGCGATCATGGGGCCGAGCGGATCGGGGAAGTCGACGCTGCTGACCATCGCCGGAAGCCTCGAGGAGCCCACCCAAGGCGAGGTCCTCATCGATGGAGTGGCCCTGTCGAAGCTCGCGGGCAACCAAAAGGCTCGTCTCAGAAGGCGGACCATCGGGTTTGTCTTCCAGGACTTCAATCTTCTGCCCGGGCTCACGGCGCTGGAGAACGTCTCGCTCCCGCTCGAGCTTGACGGGCTGGGCGCGAAGAAGGCCCGGGCGGCCGGTCTGGTGGCGCTTCGGTCCCTGGGGCTGTCGGAGAGGGCCGCGCACCATCCCGACCAGCTTTCCGGTGGCGAGCGTCAGCGGGTGGCCATAGCACGAGCAGTGGTCGGTGACCGTCAGCTCATATTGGCCGATGAGCCCTCGGGCGCTCTTGACTCGGCCAATGGCGAGGCAGTGATGCGCATGATCCTCGCCGCGTGCAAGCGAGGCCTCGCTGCTGTCGTCGTGACCCATGAAGCGCAGCTCGCCTCGTGGGCGGACAGGGTCGTCTTTTTACGCGACGGAAGGGTGGTCGACCAGACAGTTCCCCCGCCGAACCCCGAGTCGTTGCTGCAATCAGATCGCTCCTCGTGACCAGCATCTCTGTGACGACGATTGACCCTGGTTCGCCCGGCGCCGGATGAGCCCCGTGTTGGGTCTGGGCCCGAGTGGGTCGATGACCGCCACCCTCGTCGTGCGAGGCACGAAACGTCCACCCGACGGTGGTGCGTCGGCCCGTCGGGCCGTCATCCGCTGGGCCTGGCGGCTCTTTCGAGGGGAGTGGCGCCAGCAACTCCTGATCCTCGCCTTGATCAGCGTCGCGGTGGCGGCCACCATCGTCGGCTCCGCCGTTGCCACCGACGATGCCCAGCCAGCGACCTTCGGTTTCGGCACGGCTCAGGATTCTGCGACTTTCACAAGCTACGACGCGCACAGCGCCGGGATCATCGCAGGCCTTCAACATCGTTTCGGCCGCGTCGAGATGATCGAGAACAGGATCGAGCCGATCCCGGGCTCGATCAGCACCTTCGACCTGCGGTCCGAGGACCCCCGCGGGCCGTTCAGCTCTCCCATGCTCTCGCTCGTCACGGGGCACTACCCGTCGGGTGCCGATGAGGTGGCAGTGACCGAGGGCGTGGCTTCCGCCTTCCATCTCGAGATTGGGCAGCGCTGGGCGATGGGCGGCGTCGATCGTCAGGTGGTCGGGATCGTCGAGAACCCAGAGAGCCTCCTCGATGAGTTCGCGCTCGTCCCAGGGGGCCAGGTGAGCGACCCCACCTCGGTGACGGCGTTGTTCGACGCGCCCGGCGCCCCGCTCAGCTCGTTCCCCAAGGGCGCTCAGGTCACCACCCCGGCGTCGGTCGAGCAGTCCAACCCGCTCAACCCCGAGACGATCTCACTTGCGGCCCTCGTGCTCGGCATGTTGCTCATCGCACTGGTGTCGGTGGGCGGTTTCACGGTCCTCGCCCAGCGCCGGCTCAGGGCGATCGGCATGCTCGAGGCCACGGGCGCCACGGACGATCATGTCCGTCTGGTCGTCCGCGCGAACGGCACCGTCGTCGGCCTTCTCGGTGCGATCTTGGGCTTCGTGGTGGGACTCGCTACGTGGCTCGCCTACCGACCGGCTCTCGAGCAGAGCTCCCATCACGTGATCGGAGTGTTCGCGCTCTCCTGGCCCGTGGTGATCGCGGCCATGGTGCTGGCGGTGATCGCCGCCTACTTTGCAGCCTCTCGTCCCGCCAGGGCGATCACCAAGGTGCCGGTCGTACAGGCGCTCTCAGGTCGACCGGCACCACCCAGGCAGCTCCACCGGTCAGCGCTGCCGGGCATCGTCTGTGTGGTTCTCGCCTTCCTGGCGCTCGGGTACTCGGGTGCCAACAGCGGCGACGGGAACGGCGGGATGCTCGAGCTGGTGGTCGGGATCGTCCTCTTGGTGCCTGGGCTGATACTGCTCTCGCCCTTCTTGGTCTCGGTCGCGGCGCGGTTGGCCCGGCACACGCCGATCTCGGCTCGGCTCGCTTTGGGAGACCTCGCCCGCTATCGCGCGCGATCGGGCCCGGCGCTCGCGGCCATAAGCGTCGGCGTTCTCGTCGCGGTGATCGTCATGCTCGCGGCCGCGGCCCGCTACGGGAACGCCTTCGACTACGCGGGGCCGAACCTCGCGTCCAACGAGCACGAGCTCCATGCCAACCAGCCGCCGCTCGGCCGGCCGCTCGTCGCGCGGAGCCCGAGCGGGAACCTCATCGTCGTCCACCAGCCCTCGACGCCAACCTCGAGCCCTACTCAGCTCGCGACGAATGCTCGGCAGATAGCAAACGGAGCCGGTGGGCGCCTGGTGGCCCTCGAGGTTCCGGACGCGTCCCTCGAGGGGAGCCACCTGGGCAGGCAGTGGGACGGGGCTATCTATGTCGCGACCCCCGGCCTCCTGCGCACCTTCGGTGTCAAATCGTCGCAGATCGACCCCAATGCCGACGTCCTGACGTCGCGCCCGGGGCTGGCCGGCACCTCCGGTCTGGTTCTCGACTACGGCTCCGGCGCCAAGCAGGACGCGGGCCCCGCGGCCCCGCGCGAAGGGTCGGTGCTCGCTCACCCCGTCATCGAAGAGCTCGGCGCCTTGCCACTGGGGACGTCGGCACCGAACACGGTCATAACCGAGCACGCCGTGGCCGAGCTCCACCTCCAGGTGACCACCAACGATTGGCTGATCCAGGGCACCCAGCCGTTCAGCCCGGACCAGATCGCAGCGGCACAGCGCAGCGCGTCGACGGCACAGCTCGACCTCGAGGCAAAGAACGACCAGCCCTCGTCGGACGCTGTGCTCACGTGGGCGACCATCTTCGGCCTGGTCATCGCCTTGGGAGTGCTCGGGATGTCGGTCGGTCTCGTGCGAGCCGAAGCTTCCTCGGACCTGAGCACGCTCGCGGCCACCGGGGCAACGGGTCACACGCGGCGCATGCTGACCGCCGTGACGGCCGGTTCGCTGGGCTTTCTCGGGGCGCTCCTGGGCACCCTGGGTGGCTACATAGGTTTGATCGGCTGGCTACGGAGCAACTCGCTCAACGGCGGGATCGCCTCCCTGGGCAACGTGCCCCTCGGAGACCTCGCCATCATCTTGTTCGCCATGCCGGCCTTCGCTGCGGTGGTCGGATGGCTGTTGGCCGGCCGCGAGCCGGCGGCGATAGGGCATCAGCCGATCGGCTGAGCGCCGCGAAGGCCACGCCGCGCCCGGCTCGCGCCCTGGCGGTTCCAAGCCCGGGGTTGGTTGTGCCAAACTGCCCAGACCGAGTGGCAGGCCCTCGGTCCACTCTTTTTCCAACCAGGAGGTTCTATGCCCACGCTCGCCCGCTGGTGCTTCCGGCGACGCCGCCTCGTGCTCGCGCTCTGGCTGATCGCACTGGTGTGCATCGCCGGGATCAACAGATCGGTGGGATCGAGCTACTCGAACAACTTCTCCTTCCCGTCCACGGATTCGACCAAGGCGCTCAACATCGTTCAAGCCAACTTCCCCTCTCAGGGTGGTGACAGCGACCAGATCGTCGTACAGGCAAAGGCAGGGACCCTTGCGAGCCCCAAGGTGGCCGCGGCCGTCAACGGGATGCTCGCGCGGGTGGGACATCTCGGCTTCGTCACGAGCGTCGTTTCACCCTACCAATCGAAGCTGATCTCCAAGGATGGGACGATCGGGCTTGCCACCGTTCAACTCGATGCTCAGGCCCAGGACATAACGACCGCACAGGTCGAGCGACTGATCCACGTCGCGCAATCTGTGGACAGCCGCCTGCTCAACGTTCAGCTCGGCGGCGCCGCGATCGAGAATGGCGAGAACCAGGGCGGCGGCTCCAGTGACTTCATCGTCGCCGCACTGCTCGCGCTGGTGGTGCTCTTCTTTGCGTTCCGCCGAGCGTTCCTGAGCGCCCTTCTCCCTCTGTTATCGGCCGTCGTCGCCATCGGGATCGGGACCTCGCTGATCGGGATCCTTTCCCACTTGTTCAACGTTCCGCAGTTCGCGACCCAGCTAGCGGAGCTCATCTCTCTCGGGGTCGGCGTGGACTACGCGCTCTTCATCGTCAGTCGTCACAGGCGCGAGCTCCTTCGTGGTCGGAACATCGAAGAGTCCGTGGTCCTCGCCCTCAACACCTCTGGTCGGGCCGTGTTCGTCGCAGGCCTGACCGTGTGCATCGCGCTCCTCGGCATGTTCGCTCTAGGCTTGAGCTTTCTCTACGGGGTCTCGCTCGGCGCGGCGTTCGTCGTCATCCTCACGATGCTGTCGTCTATAACCCTGCTGCCAGCGATGCTCGGCTTCTACGGGGACAAGGCGCTTTCGCGCAGGGACCGACGGGCTCTCAGCGGCCGTGACCAGGATCCAACCCACATCGTCGAGGCCGGGGCGTCCGGCGGAAGCCCCTTTTGGATCTGGTGGTCTGCGATCGTCCAGCGCAGATCGGCGATCCTGAGCCTGCTCAGCGTCGGGGTGATAGTGGCGGTGGCCCTGCCATTCTTCAGCATGCACCTCGGGCTCGCGGACTCTGGAGAGGACCCCTCGCACTCCACCACGAAGATGGCCTATGACCTGCTGGCAAGGGGCTTCGGCCCCGGCTTCAACGGTCCTTTGCAGGTGGTGGGCAGGATCGACTCTCCCGGTGATCTCAACCGCTTCGACAGCTTCGCCGGAGGCCTGGGCCACCTGAGCGGGGTCGCCGAGGTCCTGGGCACTCGGGTGAGCCCCAACGCCAAGGCGGCGGTCGCCTTCGTTTACCCTGCGTACGCCCCCCAGGCGACCCAGACCGCGGCGCTCGTGCAGCACATCCGGCGCGAGGTGCCCGGCGCCGTCAGGGGGTCTTCGCTCGCGATCCACGTGGGAGGCGAGACGGCCACCGGGATCGACTTCTCGAACGTGCTGGCTTCCAAGATGCCCTTGTTCATCGCTGTGATCGTGGTGCTGGCCTTCCTTCTGCTCGCGATCGTGTTCCGAAGCCTCCTGGTCCCGTTGATGGCTGCGGCAATGAACATCCTCTCGATCGGGGCTGCATTGGGTGCGATCACGGCGGCCTTCCAGTTCGGGTGGCTTCGACCCGTGCTCGGCTTCGCGAAGGCCGGCCCGATCGAGGTGTACCTGCCGCTCATGATGTTCGCGGTGCTCTTCGGGCTTTCGATGGACTACGAGGTCTTCCTCGTGAGCCGGATGCACGAGGAGTGGGTCAAGACGGGTCACAACACCCGATCGGTCACCAGGGGTCAGGCAGAGACCGGGCGGGTTATCACGGCGGCCGGCCTGATCATGATCTTGGTCTTCCTGTCGTTCAGCCTCATCAACAACGCGCTGGTGATCCAGGAGTTCGGGATCGGCTTCGCAGTCGCGATCGTCATCGACGCCTTCTTGGTCCGAACCGTTCTGGTTCCGTCTCTGATGCACGTCTTGGGCCCGAGCAACTGGTGGATCCCTTCATGGCTGGACCGCGTCCTGCCCACCTTGCACATCGAGGCCCACGATCTGGGAGAGCCCATGGACGAGCTTGCCTCGGTGGGCGGCGCTCATCGATGATCGAGCCCGCGTCGCCGATCCCAGGTGCGCTCGGAGCCGGTGGCGCAGGCCACGGGCCTGCCTGACTCAGTCCCCCAGCAGCTCGGTGATCCGGTAGGCGAGGTCCAGAGCCTGGCGCGCGTTGAGACGCGGGTCGCATCGGGTCTTGTAGCGCCGGGCCAGCTCGTGCTCCATGACCTCCTCGGCTCCGCCCAGGCATTCGGTCACATCTTCGCCGGTCAGCTCGACGTGCACTCCGCCGGGCCAGGTTCCCATCTGGCGGTGGACCTTGAAGAAGCCCTTCAGCTCGGTCCAGATGTCCTCGAATCGCCGCGTCTTGTGCCCGCTCGAGCTTGTGAAGGTGTTGGCGTGCATCGGATCGCATGCCCACACCACTCGCTGGCCCGAGGTGACCACGGCCTCGATGAGGGGGGGGAGCAGCTCTTCGACGCTCTGGGCGCCGAGACGGCAGATCAGGGTGAGCCTCCCGGGAACCCGGTGCGGGTTGAGTCTGTGACAGAGGTCGACCACCTCTGCGGGGGTGGCGGAGGGACCGATCTTGGACCCCAAGGGGTTGAGAAGGCCCTCCAAGAAGCGGACGTGGGCCCCGTCGATGCCACGAGTGCGCTCGCCGACCCACAGCATGTGCGCAGACCCGTCCAACCAGTCGCCGCTCAGAGAGTCTCGCCGGGTGAGGGTCTCTTCGTAGTTCAAGATGAGCGCCTCGTGGCTCGTCCAGAAGTCGACCTGATGGAGGCCGCCTTCGGCCGCAAGGTCTATGCCGCACGCGGCCATGAAGCTGAGAGCCCTGTCGATCTCGCCCGCGATCCGCTCGTAGCGGCGGCCCTCGGCCGAGGTGGACACGAACTGCTGGTTCCACGCGTGCACCTGGGTGAGATCCGCGAAGCCACCAGTGGCGAACGCGCGCAGAAGGTTCAAGGTGGCGGCCGACTGATGGTAGGCGGCGAGGAGCCGGTTGGGATCGGGCCGGCGCGCCTGCGGGTCGAAGGCGTCGTCGTTCACCATGTGGCCCCGGAACGACTCGAGCTCGGTATCGCCCACCCGCTCGGTGGGAGCTGACCGGGGCTTCGCGAACTGGCCCGCGATGCGTCCGACCTTTACCACCGGGACCCCCGCCGCGTAGGTGAGGACCGCCGCCATCTGGAGGATCACCTTGAGCTTGTCGCGGATGGAGTCGGCCGAGAAGTCCTCGAAGGACTCGGCGCAGTCGCCCGCCTGCAGCAAGAAGGCCCTGCCTTGCTCGACCGCGCCCAGGGCGTCCGACAGGCGCCGTGCCTCACCTGCAAATACCAGTGGCGGGAGGCCTCGCAGCTCGGCCTCCACCCGCTTCAGCTCCGCCTCGTCGGGCCAGACGGGCTGTTGGTCGGCGCGGTGCGTGCGCCAGGTGCCCGGCTCCCACGTCGGCTTTGGGCTCAGGGCCGCCTCGGACATGGAACAAGGATACGGCCTCGGGTGGGCGTCCAGGCGCCGGAGCGACGAGCTTGGCGTGCCGTTCGGCGCTGGGCAGACGACCGTAGGCTTTTGCCGTGGTGCCGCAACGAGGCCGACCCGAGAGGCTGGGCGTCCTGGGAGGAACCTTCGACCCTCCGCACAACGGCCACCTCTTCGCCGCCCGGCGGTCCATCGAGCAGCTGGCCCTCGATCGGGTGCTTTTGGTCGTCGCGAACGACCCGTGGCAGAAGAGCCCCTCGCGGGCGATCAATCCCGCGTCGACGCGTCTCGCGATGACAGAGGCGGCGGTCGCTCACCAACACAAGGTGCACGCAAGCCCGATCGAGCTCGATCGCGGAGGCCCGAGCTACACGGTGGACACCGTGGAGGAGCTGATGAGCACCGATGCCCCCGTGGCGCCCGAGGTCTTCTTGATCGTGGGGGCCGATGTGGTCGATGCCCTGGGCACCTGGCACCGCCCCCAGGACCTAGCCCGGCTGGTCACCCTGGTGGTGGTGTCCCGGCCAGGCGTCGCATCCCCTTGGGTGGCCCAAGGGTGGCGTGCACGGCTCCTTCTAGGTGAGGGTCTTACCGTGTCGAGCTCGCAGATCCGAGACATGGTCGGGAGCGGGTTGCCCATCGGGGGCCTCGTGCCCAAAGCGGTGGCCCAACACATCGAGCGCGCCAGGCTCTATGCACGCCCGACCCCCTAGCGCGGGCGATCACCCGATCTGCCGGGAGGTGCCGAACATCTCGTCCAAGGTGACAGGTTCGAGGTTGCGCTGGGCGATGATCGCCTCGATCTGAGAGAACAACGAAAGGATCGTCGGGTGGTTGAGATGCCCGAGCATGATCGTGCCGGGCGTCATCCACTTTTCTGCCAGCCCGAGCAGCGCGGCCGGGCTCTCTAGCGTCGCGTCTCCGAACGTCCCGTTCCACATGAGGATCTTGGTGTACCCGATGTCGGCCGCCAGCTGCTCGATCCGCTTGTCGTAGTAGCCGTAGGGGGGCCGGAACCAGGGCCGGGCAGTCACGCCGAAGGTCTGTTGGATCCAGCTCTCGTTGTGGTTGATCTCGCTCTGCACCTGGGTGTCGCCGAGCGGCAGGAGGTTCGCGTGGTTCCACGTGTGGTTGCCGATCTGCACCTGGCGGTTGGCGATCATCTGGCGAACCGAGGCGACGAGCGAGGGTTTCCAAAGATCGCCGAAGACTCCGTTGGGGTTGAAGGTGAGGTGGATGCCCGAGCTCTGAGCGAACTCGACATAGCCCGCGATGCACGGGCCGCAGTAGCCGTCGTCCACGGTGAGCGCGATCTGGCGGGTGCCCTCCGGCCCGCCCCAGACGACCTCGGGAGAGCCGCCGCGAGATGCGGGGATGCTTCCGAGGTCGACGGGCGGGGCGCCCGAGGGGTCGGTGACTATCGGCGCAGGCCCCGCCGTGGCCAGCTTGGATCGATTTGCTCGAGCGCCCGAGAGGTGGCTCATCTCTGGTCCACAACCAGCGAGAGCGAGCGCCGCGCCGCTGGCCAGCAGCTTCAAGAAGCGCCTCCGACCGAGCCTTTCGATCGCCCGGCAGCCCTGGCACGGCCCGTGGGCCGGGGTCATGTCCTGGAAGGATAGCGGCGTGCAGGTCGCCGGGCATGCTCGCCACGCCCCCCAAAGACCCAGGCCCACCAGGCGGCGGATCTGGGTCCGCAGGCTGATGGCGGCGAGCCTGTGTGTCGTGGTGATGGGCGGATCCGCGATGGGAGCCGTTCTGCTCGACCGTCGCCTTGGTTCGGGTCCCGTGGCGACCCGAAACGCAGCGGCCCCCAAGACCCTTGTGGTCCCGCGGTGGACGGACATCGCGACCCCCATCGGCAGCCTGCAGGCGGAGCGAACGCCTGAAACGGGCCCTTCGGTGGCGACGGTCGCTCGATCCTGGGAGGGCGAACCCATCTCTTACCCCGTCGTGGCCGTCAGGCGCCGATGGCTCGAGCTCCGCCTTCCCGGGGGGCCACAGGGGGTGGACACCGCGTGGGTCCGCTCTTCTGGGGTCTCGTTGAAGAGGACCGGCTACCGGCTGGTCATCGACCTTGGGACGGGCCGCCTCATGGTCTTCCGGCGGTCCGCGCTGGTCGTGTGCGCCCCCGACGATGTAGGGGCGGCGGCCACCCCCACGCCGGTGGGTCATTATTTCGTCGCCTTCCTGGCGGAGGCGCCCAACGCCACGTACGGACCCTTTGTGGTCGTCACCACCGCTTATGGGCGGGGGGTGACCGACTGGGAGCAGGGGGGCAGGCCTTTGATAACCATCAACGGACCGTTGGGCACCCCCCTCGGCCCGGTGGGCGTCCACACCACCGGGGGCAGTGTCCGGCTGGAGCCGAGCGCCCTGGCCCGGCTGCGCCCCGTGCAGGTCGGCACCCCGATAGACGTGGTCGACCGCACGGATCCCCTCGGCCCTCGGGACGCGCGGTCATGTGCCTTGGGGTCGGCGCCAGGCCACGTTGGCGGCGGGCGCCAGCGGTAAGGGGCCCATCGGGGCAGGGGCGGGCGCGCCCCGTTAGCCTGTGACCGGATGACCATCACCGGGACGAGGACGTCCCGCCCCCGAAGCCGCTCTGCCAGGGCGCCCGTCGTGGTCGCAAGGGTGGTCCTGCCGGTAGGGGCCACCGCCCCCGTGCAAGCTGTGTCGGGCACCCTCACATCGCGACGTGAGCTCCACGTCGCTCGCCGTCGGCGGAGACGCGGCGCCTTGTTGGGCCTCGGGGTCATCGCGGCGAGCGTTGCGGCAACGGTGGCCGTGCTCGACGTGTTTCATTGACACCGAGGAGTCCTTCGGGACGCGGCGAGCGCGAAGGCCTGGAGGTCCCGGCCGGGCTTGCCGATGCCGAGCCGCCGGCCGTTCCGCTGGCCGCGCTCATTGCAGCTCGGGCTGCGGACTCCAAGCTCGGAACTCAGACCGTCGTCATGTCGATGTCGGAGATGCTGGGGGTGGTGGACGCATTCGTCATCACCTCGGGCCGCAACGGTCGCCAGGTCAGGGCGCTGTCAGAAGAGATCGAGCGAGCCGTCGAGCTCACCGGGGGAGCTTCGCCAATCGCCATCGAGGGGCTCGCCGATGCGAGCTGGGTGCTCATGGACTACGGCGACTTCGTCGTTCACGTCTTCATCGAAGAGACGCGGTCCTACTACGACTTGGAGCACCTGTGGTCGGCCGCGCCCCGCGTCGAGTGGCAGCCAGACACTCAAGATGCCGTGCACGGTGGGGCCTGGCCGCCCGAGAGGTAGTCGCTCGCGGACACCGGTGCGATCACCGCAGGGCCGTCACCTCCGGGCCCTGTTGGAACCGGTTGGGTCAGGCCCGTGACTTGGAAGGCGACCTTGGTGGCAG
>JBOGFX010000103.1:0-2833 GCA_050743805.1 Acidimicrobiales bacterium | reverse complement strand
CGGCGATGTGGGCCGGGCGCAAACCGGAATCATCTACATTGATGAAATTGATAAGATTGGCCGCAAAGACGAAAACCCCTCCATTACTCGCGACGTTTCGGGCGAGGGCGTCCAGCAGGCCCTTCTCAAGATCCTGGAAGGGACCACGGCCTCGGTCCCCCCCCAGGGCGGGCGCAAGCATCCCCATCAAGAGTTCATCCAGATCGACACCACAAACATTCTGTTCATCTGTGGCGGAGCATTCGCCGGGCTGGACAAGATCATTGCAAGCCGCATCGGCCGCAAGGGGATCGGGTTCCGAGCGGAGGTCTCCACGACCGAACACGCGGACGAAGAGATCTTGCGGCGGGTGTTGCCCGAGGACCTGATCAGGTTCGGTCTCATCCCTGAGTTCATTGGCCGGCTGCCGGTGGTGGGCACCGTCTCGCAGCTCTACAAGGACGCGCTCATAAGGATCCTCGTCGAACCCAAGAATGCTCTGGTGAAGCAGTACATCTATCAGTTCGGTCTGGACAACGTGGAGCTCGAGCTGACCGAGGACGCCCTGGATGCCGTGGCAGACCAGGCGCTTCTGAGAGGCACGGGGGCTAGGGGTCTGCGCGCCATCCTCGAAGAGGTTCTTCTAGATGTCATGTACGACCTTCCCGGGCGCCACGATGTCTCCAAGTGCGTCGTCGACAGGGCGGTCGTCTTGAAGGGCGTCAACCCGACCCTCGTACCCATGACCGAATCTCCGGCGAAATCGCCACGCAGCCGCCGGGCCGCCTCCTAGGGGTTTTCTCGGTGGCCGGCGAGTCGAAGGGCCCGCCCTTTTCGATATTGCCCGAGGCTCTCGCATGGCTCGACGGTCACATCGACTACGAGTCCAAGATGCCAAGTCGCCGCAGCCTGCCGACGCTTGACCGCATCAGAGAGCTCGCACACCTGCTCGGCAATCCCGAGCGGAGCCTGCCCTGTGTGCACCTCACTGGGACCAACGGTAAGGGGTCTACCGCCTCGATGGTTTCGAGCCTCATGGACGCCATGGGCTTGACGGTGGGGACGTACACGAGCCCAAACCTCGCCCGGGTGAACGAACGGATCGCACGCAACGGCGCCCCGATCGACGACGCCTCCTTCACCGAGGTCCTCTCGACCCTCGCTTCGCTGGAGGGCCTCCTGAGCGGCCGCCCCACACGCTTCGAGCTTCTGACCGCAGCGGCGTTGGCCTGGTTCTCCGATGTCGCGGTCGATGTCGGGGTCATCGAAGTTGGTGTTGGCGGGACCTGGGACTCCACAAACGTGGTCGAAGGTGACGTAGCGGTGATCACCAACATCAGCTACGACCACACAGATATCCTGGGTCCCACCTTGGAGGGGATCGCCACAGACAAAGCTGGGATCGTGAAAGCTGGCAGCACGGTCGTTGTCGGCGAGAGGGATCCGGACCTCGTGGCGCTGATCCAAGGCAGGGCGCAGGCAGCTGGAGCCGGGGCGGTGTGGGTGCTCGGTCGAGATTTCCACTGCAGCTCGAACCGCCTCGCCCTGGGGGGGAGGCTCGTCGACGTCGAGACTCCCGGTGGCTCGTACAAAGACGTCCTCGTCTCGTTGAACGGCCCTCACCAAGGGCCCAACGCTGCGTGCTCGGTCGCCGCTGCCGAGGCGTTCTTCGGACGCCCCCTCGGAGACAACGTGGTGACGTCGGCCCTCAGCTCGGTCACAGTGCCCGGCAGGCTCGAAGTTGCTGGACATCGGCCCCTCGTGTTGATCGATGGTGCTCACAACGTTGCAGGAATGCACGCACTTTGCGAGGCCGTCCTAGAGGGCTTCGTGGTGAACGGCCCGGTGGTGGCCGTGGTTGGGATGCTGCGAGGGCGAGACCCGACGGCCATGCTCTCGGCTCTCTCCCCGCTGAAGATCGCAACCCTCATCGTGTGCGAGCCGAGCTCCCCGAGGGCGATCGCGGCCGAAGTGGTGGCGCAAGCCGGCGCAGCACTGGGAACCCAGGTCGAGATCGTCCAGGGCGTAGGCGAGGCGATGTCTCGAGCCGCCCGCCTGGTGCCCGAGGACGGAATGCTGCTCGTTGCGGGCTCGCTTTACGTGGTAGCAGACGCTCGCGAGCACCTAGCGAGCCCGGCGCGCCAGGGTTAGCGCGTGGAACGCACTCTGCTCATCCTCAAGCCCGACGCGGTCGAGCGTGGCCTGGTTGGTGAGATCCTGCGCAGGGTCGAGGCCCGCGGCCTGCGGTTGGTTGCGGTCGAGCTGCGCAAGATCGATCGAGAACTTGCAGCGGCCCATTACGACGAGCACGTGGGCAAGGACTTCTTCGAAGGCCTACTTGAGCTCATCACTCGTTCACCGTCCCTTCTCGTCGTGCTGGAAGGGCCTTCCGACGCGTACGCTGTGCTCCGTTCGCTTCTCGGTGCGACGGACCCAAAGGCGGCGGCACCCGGCACCATACGGGGGGACTGGGGCACCGAGCTCCCCGAGAACCTCGTGCACGGATCGGACTCGCGCCAATCTGGCGCGCGTGAGATAGCTCTGTTCTTCCCTAAGCTGCCCGGCTGACACGGGCCGATGCCGTCGAGCGGCGGCGACGTTCGGGGCTAGGAGGGGGCGCCGGGTGGAACGAATGGCAGGGCCGTGGGGGCTCCGTTCTCGATGAGGTCCGCGAGGCGCCGGGTGTCGAGATGCGACTCGACCGCGTCGGCCAACCGATCGAGCATCGCTTCACGCATTGCCCCGAAGGACACGGGCGGCCAACCCTGCGTCCAAGAGGAGTTGGCCTGGCCGGCGATCTCTTTGAGCCACGCGTTGCGAAAGAGGTCGTCCTCGAATATGCCGTGCGCGGGCG
>JBOGFX010000102.1:0-2163 GCA_050743805.1 Acidimicrobiales bacterium | reverse complement strand
CTCGGGTACGCCCCGGCCCCTCCAGCGGCCGCGGCCGCCGCTCATCATCGGGGGCGGGGGCCGGCGGGTGCTCGGCATCGCCGCCCGCCACGCCGAGATCGTGAGCATCAACGTGGACCTGCGGTCGGGGGTGGCGGGACCGGAGGCGGCGGCCAACGCCACGCCGGAGGCCACGAGGCGCAAGGTGGGCTGGGTGCGGGGTGTGTCCTGAAGTGGAGGGATGACGATGTAGAAGATCGCCAGAACGACACGTGCTGTATCTGCGATGGAGGTAGGTCCTCCGGGATCGCCGTGCAGGCGGAGATCCCAAACCACCGCAGTGCCATGTCGGTCAAGAGCCGGGGTGGGAAGCGACTGCGGAAACGGCCCGCCACCAGCGGGTCAGGTAGGCGACGAGAAGACGAACATGTGTGAACCACTGCTGACGCATCGAAAGGCTTCGAGATGACACCGAAACCGGGAAGCCCGCATATCCCGGGACAAAGGGATGCTCTTGGGAGTGTCCCCCGAGCCGGGGAGCTGCCTGCGTGTGGCCCTGGTGGTGTCCGGTGTATAGGTGGCGTGAGCTCGTCGCAGGCGCAGATAGGGAACAGGAGAACCTGTCGCTTCGATACAGGCGGCCAGTCGAAATGGGCGCTGTCAGCCCCCTGGTGGCCGAGAGGGAGGACCGCAAGCGGCGACAACCGCAAGCGGCAGAGTACCGATGCGAGGCACAGGGGCGGGCCGGCTCGTAGTAGTGATGAAGGTCTTGTAATGAGACTGGAGCGAAGGGGCCGGGCAAGTCAGGTCACCCAGCGGTCAACCCCTCGGGGGAGGAGCCGATGAGAAGACCACAGTTGAAGGTGAAGTCGTTCGATATTCGAAAGCGCCTCGTCTACGGGGCGTGGGAGAAGGTCAAAGCGAACGCCGGGGCGCCGGGCGTGGACGCCGTGAGCATCACCGATTTCGAGGGCAAGGAGAGGGATAACCTCTACAAGCTCTGGAACCGGATGTCTTCGGGGAGCTACCTTCCCGGACCGGTGCGAGCGGTGGAGATACCGAAGGACCATGGAGCGGGGGTCAGGGTGTTAGGTGTGCCGAACACGGTGGACCGAATCGCTCAGACCGCAGCGGCGATGCTGCTGGAAGAGACGCTGGAGCCGATCTTCCACCCCGACAGCTACGGCTACCGTCCGGGGCGCAGTGCCCACGACGCTCTGGCCGCAGCCCGAAAGCGCTGTTGGAACCAGGACTGGGTGTTGGACCTCGACATCCGGGCCTTCTTCGACAGCGTTCCCCATGATCTGCTGCTGAAAGCGGTGGCTCACCACACCGACGAGCGGTGGATCCTGTTCTACATCGAACGGTGGCTGAAGGCCCCCATACAGATGCCGGACGGGACCCTCGTGCCCAGAGAGAAGGGAACCCCGCAAGGGTCTCCGATCTCGCCCCTGCTCGCCAACCTGTTCATGCACTATGCGTTCGACCGGTGGATGGACCGGGAATTTCCGGGCTCTCCCTTCGAGCGTTATGCGGATGACATCGTCGCCCACTGCAACACCGAGGAACAGGCTCGGAATCTTCTGGCCTCAACCGCCTCCCGGCTCGGGGCCCTCGGCCTCGAGCTGCACCCCGACAAGACGAAGGTCGTGTACTGCAAAGACGCGAAACGCCGCAGGGACTTCGAGCACACCAGTTTCGATTTCCTCGGCTACACCTTTCGGGGGCGCCCGGCCTCGGGCCGACACGGAAGCTTCATAGGCTTCCTTCCGGCTATGAGCACCAGCGCACGGAAAGTGGTCAGCCACAAGATCAGGGCCTGGCATCTCAACCGCCGCAGTGGGTCGGACCTGTCCACCCTTGCCCGGGACATCAACGCCCAGGTCAGAGGCTGGATCAACTACTACGGAGCCTTCTATCGCTCCGAGTTGTACTCCCTCGCCATGCGCATCAACGAACACCTCGTTCGTTGGGCCATGCAGAAATTCAAGCGGCTACGGAATCAACCGACCAGAGCCTGGGCGATGATGGACGCTGTTCGACGGCACCAGCCTCGACTCTTTGCGCACTGGTATTTGCTTCCACGCACCGACAACCGACTTGTGGGGGCCGGATGAGGCGAGAGTCTCACGTCCGGTCCTGCGAGAGCGGGAGGGTGCGATTCCCTCCCGCTACTCACCAAAA
>JBOGFX010000101.1:0-1531 GCA_050743805.1 Acidimicrobiales bacterium | reverse complement strand
AGCGCCTGGTGCGCGACGACGTGCTCACCTCGATCCACATCGAGGAGCACGAGGTCGACGCCCGCGACACCAAGCTCGGGGCCGAGGAGATCACCCGGGACATCCCCAACCTGTCCGAGGAGATCCTGGCCGACCTGGACGAGCGGGGCATCATCCGCATCGGGGCCGAGGTCGATCCCGGCGACGTCCTCGTGGGCAAGGTCACGCCCAAGGGGGAGACGGAGCAGACGCCCGAGGAGCGGCTCCTGCGGGCCATCTTCGGTGAGAAGGCCCGCGAGGTGCGCGACACCTCGCTCAAGGTGCCCCACGGCGAGTCGGGCAAGGTCATCGACGTGCGGGTCTTCTCCCGGGAGGACTCCCACGAGCTACCGCCCGGAGTCAACCAGCTGGTGCGGGTGTACGTGGCCCAGAAGCGCAAGATCTCCGAGGGCGACAAGCTGGCCGGGCGCCACGGCAACAAGGGCGTCATCTCCCGCATCCTGCCCGTCGAGGACATGCCCTATCTGGCCGACGGCACCCACGTCGACATCATCTTGAACCCTCTGGGTGTGCCCAGCCGGATGAACGTCGGCCAGGTGCTCGAATCGCATCTCGGCTACGCGGCGCGCTGGGGCTGGGACGGGGTCGAGGGCCTCGAGTCGGTCACGCCGGTCCCCGACACCAAGACCCGCCCGAAGACCGACCCCGCCGTGCGGGTGGCCACCCCGGCCTTCGACGGCGCCCACTGGGACGAGGTGGTGGACGCCGGGAAGCACCCGACCATCCGCAAGGTCTTCGAGCGCCTGCACCCCGACTCCCAGGACGGAACCCGCCAGATCGGCACCGACGGCAAGGTCACGCTCTACAACGGGCGCACCGGAGAGGCCTACGACAACCCCATCTCGGTCGGCTACGTCTACATCCAGAAGCTGGCCCACCTGGTGGACGACAAGATCCACGCCCGTTCGACGGGGCCCTACTCGATGATCACCCAGCAGCCCCTGGGCGGGAAGGCCCAGTTCGGGGGCCAGCGCTTCGGGGAGATGGAGGTCTGGGCCCTCGAGGCCTACGGGGCCGCCTACGCCCTCCAGGAGCTGCTCACCATCAAGTCCGACGACGTGCTCGGGCGGGTGAAGGTCTACGAGGCCATCGTGAAGGGGGAGAACATCCCCGAACCGGGTATCCCTGAGAGCTTCAAGGTGCTGATCAAGGAGATGCAGTCGCTGTGTCTGAACGTCGAGGTCCTCTCGCTCACCGGCGAGGAGATCGAGATGCGTGAGCTCGACGAGGACGTCTTCCGCACCGCCGAGGAACTGGGTATCGACATCAGCCGGCCCGAGCGGGGGTCGGACGAAGAAGACGAGCGCCGCGCTGCGGAGAGGAGCTTCTAGCCGTGCTGGACGTCAACAATTTCGACCAGCTTCGCATCGGACTGGCCACCGCCGAGTCCATCCGTTCGTGGTCGAACGGTGAGGTGAAGAAGCCCGAGACCATCAACTACCGCACGCTGCGTCCGGAGAAGGACGGCCTCTTCTGCGAGAAGATCTTTGGC
>JBOGFX010000100.1:0-2482 GCA_050743805.1 Acidimicrobiales bacterium | reverse complement strand
TGGCCGGCCAGCTCGCCGTTGTCGATCTTGAAGAAGCGCTGGCCGGTGAACTGGAAGTTGTGCCGCTGCATGTCGATCGACCAGCTCTTGTCTCCGGCGACATATATGCCACGTGAGACGCCCTTGATCAGCTGTTGGGTGCTGGGGCCTCCCCGGGCCGCAGCGAGCGACACGTTGGCCATCCGCTGGATGGGCACGTGTAGCGGTGAGTCGGCGAACGCGCACCCGTTGGAGGCACCGAGACCGGCCGCGGATGCGACCGAGCGGTCCAGCTGGAAGCCGACCAGGATACCTTCGCGAACCAGATCGAAGCGTTGCGCCTCGACCCCCTCGTCGTCGATCGCCACGCTGGCCAGACCGTGGTCGGTCGTGCGATCGCCCGTCACGTTGAGAGCGGGCGATCCGTATCGGAGGGTGCCCAGCTGATCCGGCGTCGCGAACGAGGTGCCCGCGTACGCGGCCTCATAGCCCAGGGCGCGGTCGAGCTCGGTGGCATGGCCGATCGACTCGTGGATGGTGAGCCAGAGGTTGGTCGGCTCGATGACCAGGTCGTAGGTCCCCGCCTCCACAGAGGGGGCGGCAAGCTTGTCGCAGAGCAGTGAGGGCAGCTCGCCAAGCTCTTTGTCCCAGTCCCAGCCGTCCCCCTCCAGGTACTCCCATCCGATGCCGACCGGAGGTGCGAGGGTCCGCATGGTCTCGAAGTCACCCCCGTCTCCAAGGGACACGGCCTCCAGCTGCGGATGAACGCGAACGCGACGTTGACGGGCAGTGGTCCCTGCCAGGTTGGCCAGGAACTTGTCCTCGGTCACTGCCAGCACGGAGGCCCGGACGTGGTTGACCCCCGAAGCCGCCATCACACGGGAGCTCCAGTCGCCCAGCAGCGCGACCTTCTTCGACAAAGGCACCGCCGCGGGATCTGTCTTGTGGGCAGAGACCCACTCGATGTCGCCGTGGGCGTCCTCGTGTGCCAGCTCCACCGGCGCGCTCTGCGCGCGCCCCGACACCCGTGCCATTTGGAGCGCCACCTCGAGCAGCTCTGTCGGGTCCGGGTCACCTTCCACGGTGGCCGCGAAGCCCATGGCGCCGCCTTTGAAGACCCGAAGGCCCATTGCGGTCTCGGTGTCGTCGATCGCGGTCTCGAGCTCGCCGTCACGAAGCGCCACGGCCTGGGAGCGGATCCGCGCGACTCTCAGCTCGGCGTGATCACAACCGGCGCGCCGGGCGGCGTCGAGAACCGACGAGCTCAAGGACTCCGAAACCTCGAAGGGATGAGCCATGGCAGCACAATACGCCCTCGATCTCCGTCGCCCCTGGGGCGCACCGAGGCGTCGCGTCCGTGGCGCCCGAGTGGATCTCACCGGACGTTGCTCGTGGCCGCCGGCTCGGCCCCCTTGCCTCGAGCTCGCGCCTCGGGCTCTTCGCGTTCGGTCGCCGTCTCGCCTCAGCCTGGTGGGTGCAACCCCTGCGGCCGTTCTTGCGGATCGTTCGCGACCCAGTGGAGCAGCTCGATGACCGCTCTCGTGGGTGCAGAAGGAAGGCCTCTGCGTCGTTGGGCCACCCCCACGCGCCGTCGGGGGAGGCCAGCCAGGGGAACCAGCTCGAAGAGCTTTCGCATGTGCATGGGCACCGCGGTTGCCGGCAGGATGGCGGGCCCGTAGCCGTCGAAGGTGAGAGAGGCGATCATCCGGATGCCGTCGAGCTCCATGGCCGGCTTGAGGGTGACCCCCGCCCGGCGCAGGGCGGTGTCGATCTCGTCCCGAAGGGCGGTGTTGGCGAGAGGAAGGAGGAGGTCGAGCTCGGCCAGAGCGTCCAGCGGGAGAGGCCTGGGCGCGCTGGCGAAGGGGTGATCGACCGGGACCACGAGCATTAGGTCCTCCTCGAACAGGGGGCTCGCCGTCAGCTCGTCGCCCATGACGGGCAGGGACACGACCGCAAGGTCCAACTGGCCGCTCAGGAGCCTGGGCTCCAAGTTCGCGCTCGTGCCGTCGGCGACCGTCATCTGCACACGTGGATGGCGCTCTCGCAGCAGGGTGTACAGGCGTGGCACCAACCAGCGCCCAGTGGTCCCGATCATCCCCGCTCGCACGGTCCCGACCACCTCACGGCACATGGCAGCCACATCCGCGACGAGGGCCACCTGCTCGATGAGCATGCGGCGGGCCCTGCCCACCACCACCTCGCCCTCTTCGGTCAGCCTTCCAGAGCTCCGGTCCACCAGCGGGGCTCCCAGCTCGCGTTCGAGCCTCGCCACGTGAGCCGAGACGTTCGATTGGACCGTGCCCAGGGCTTCTGCGGCCGCCGAGAAGCTCCCGTGCTCGGCTATCGCGACCAGGGCCTGCAGGTGGCGGATCTCCATCTGAGATGACGATATCAAGTATCGCCCGTAGCTGCTTGACAGATTTGCCGGGATACTCCACAATGGAGGGAGACCGCGGGGATCAGGAACCCCCCCCTCTGTTCCCGAAAGGTCACGAGTGAAGGG
>JBOGFX010000099.1:0-4646 GCA_050743805.1 Acidimicrobiales bacterium | reverse complement strand
GCTGTTAGCCGACCTCCGGGATGGCTACGTGGGCGCCTGGGAGCGTGTCTCCGTGCAGTTCGAGGAGAGACTCGCTCCGTAGCGGACGCCCCTTTCCCTGGTCACCCAAGGAAGCACTCCCAGAAGTCAGGCTCCGCGACGAAGGGTGTTCGCGTACTTCGTCCATGGGCGCTGGATGAGCACCGGGAAGAGAAATCGTATTGGCGGCGGTAGGTGCTTCTTCATGTGGGCCCGGTCCGCCTCGTCGAGCGGTTCGAGGAGCATTCCAAATGCAATCGCCCGCTGCTTCGGTGCCATCTTGGCTACGGCGTGGGCGCCCATTTCGTCCCACTCCTTCTGCGTCAAGGTGACCGCCGCCAAGGGGACGATCTCCTTTTCCTCGTTGTCGAGGTGGATCTGCAAAGTGTCGTTGAGCCGGTCGAGCGCTGCGGCGAGCTCCTCACCCGTCGCGTCCGAGGGATCGGCTTGCCAGGCCTTACATGCGTCGGAGAGGGCAGCCATCTGGGCCTGGATGTCCTCATGCTCATGTTTGATCTGTTCGGTCGACGCGGTCCGTTCGGGCGCCCGCTCGATGAGTTTGGGATAGAGCAACTCGTCCTCACCTTCGTGATGAAGATGGAGCAGTGCGATCGTCAGGTCGATGTGGCTCGCCAGGAACCGGACACGCTCGGCGGCCGATGCGGCGGCGCCCCGGACCAAGGCAGCGGCCTCCTGGTAAGCCCTGCGGAAGGCCTGGTGAACGATCGCCATGTCGCGTACATCGATCGGAGATGCAGAGGTCATTGCGCTCCTACCCTTCGGGACAGCCAGGTTCCGTCAGGCGTCCGGGCCTTGGGCCGCGATGCTAGTCCTCGGCAGTTTCTCAGTTTGCTGGTGAGATCGGCCGGTGACACCGGGCTCGCCGAGAGGCGGCCGAGGACAGATCTCGTCCCGACGGATCCTCGAGCCCCGGTCCGAGACCGGTCTCCACTTCGTCCACCCGCCGCCCGGCGGGTCGGGATCAGCCAGAAACGACGTTGAAATAGTCCGTGAGGCCGGCCGCCTCGAGTGTGCGAGCGACCCTCCGGGTGACGTTCCGCAGGACGAGTTGATCGGGGTCAGTCCGCTTGCTCACGGCGATGAAGGCGGCCATCCCGCTCGAGTCCACAAAGGTCACACCGGCCATGTCCACGGCCAGGACCCGGCCGGTTTCGAACGCGTCCACCAGGACGTCCTGCACGGCTGAGGCGTTGGCGAGGTCGATTTCTCCGCGGAGCACGACCACGACGGAGGCAGGTTCCGAGAGGACTTCTGCCTGAAAGGAAGTCGCACCAAGGTGCATGAAGGGTCCCCCGTTCGGCAAGAAAAAGAGGGGCGGACCAAAGCTTCTTAGAGGCCGCGCGGATTGGCGGCAGATCGTTGACCTGGTAGTCTGCAGGTAAGTGGAACCGACCATCCACCGGTCGTGGGAATGGCCCCGAGACAATCGGGGTGCTGTCACAAACCCAACGACCAAGTGGAGGTCTTCTACATCATGCGCGCGCTGGACCCCGAAGTGAAGGACGCTATCTGGGCTGCCTTTGAGCCGCTCATTCCGCCACCGCCGCGAACCCATCCGCTCGGTTGTCACCGGCATCGCGTCTCTGACCGAGACTGCTTCGACGTCATCGTCACGCGCCTTGCCACGGGGTGCAGCTGGGAAGACGCCGAGCGGCTCTGTGGCAACAAGGTCTCAGACACCACGGTGCGGTCCCGCCGTGACGAGTGGATCGAGGCCGGGGTCTTCGCCACGCTCGGCACCGAGGCCCTTGGTGGCTACGACAAGATCGTCGGCCTCGATCTCTCCGACGTGTCGGTCGACGGCTCCTTGCACAAAAGTCCTTGTGGAGGGGAGGGAACCGGCAAGAATCCGACGGATCGAGCCAAGCTGGGATGGAAGTGGTCGATCCTGGTCGACGCCAACGGCATCCCCATCGGCGTCGCCGTCGACGGGGCGAATCGCAACGACTCGGTTCTTTTGGCCCCGACGCTCGATGACGCCGGCGAACGTGGACTGCTCGTCGACATCGAGACGATCTGGCTCGACCGCGGCTATGACTCGAACGCCACCCGAGAGCGACTGATCGAACGAGAGATCCGCGACGCGGTGATCGCCCAGAAGAAGAAGCGAGGATCGACCGAAGCGACCAAGAACCTCCCGATGGGACTGCGCTGGCCCGTCGAGCGCACCAACTCGTGGCTGTCGAACTACGGGCAGTTGCGTCGAAACACGGACCGCAAGGTGATCCATCGACTTGCTCAGTTCGCCCTGGCCGTCGTCTTCTTGCTCACCGCCAAGCTGATCGACTGGAGGAACCGCTGGTCACCGGTACCGTCACCAATCCGCTGAGCCTCTAAGCGAATAAGTCGACAATTATGGCTTGGTGCGGTTATACTAGCAGCAGCTAGAGGAATGACTTGCGAGGCTGCTATGACGATCCAATTGGGCGACACCGCACCCGACTTCACCGCTCAGACCACCGAGGGAGAGGTCTCCCTGCACGAATACCTGGGGGGCGGCTGGGGCATCTTGTTCTCTCACCCGGCCGACTTCACTCCGGTATGCACCACGGAGCTCGGAGAGTTCGCCCGCCGCAAGGATGAGTTCGCGGCGCGCGACACCAAGCTCATCGGGGTTAGCGTCGATTCGGTCCACTCCCACAAGAGCTGGTCGGATGACATCGCGGAAACCCAGGGCCAGGGCTTGAACTACCCCCTCGTCGGCGACGAAGACCGTACTGTCGCCAACCTGTACGGGATGATCCACCCCAGGGCCATCGAGACCGCCACGGTGCGTACGGTGTTCGTCATCGGCCCGGACAACAAGGTGAAGCTGACCCTCACCTATCCGGCCGCCATCGGCCGCAACGTCGACGAGATCTTCCGGGTGCTCGACGCGCTACAACTCAGTAGCAGCTATAGCGTATCGACGCCGGTCAACTGGAACGACGGTGACGACGTCATCATCTCCCCAGCGATCGCCGACGAAGCCGCCAAGGAGAAGTTCCCCAAGGGCATCACCACCTTGAAGCCCTACCTGCGCCTCACCCCACAGCCGAACAAGTGACGGTCAGGATGTGGCGGGCACCGGTCGGTAGTTCCGGCCTGGTGTGGTCTGGCGGCTTCTACGTGAGCGTGGTCACTGAGAGCTACTGAAAGGGCTACCCATTCTCCCGCCCTCCGGCCGAGAACTCCCAGATTCGTCCGCAGTGGACGTCTTCGGCGGCGAGGAGCATTAAGAACTGTTGCTTGATAGCGCGAAGAACGCGGAAGTCGATCTCGTCTGGAGTTGCCATACCTAGGCCGATCATCATGACAAAACGGTCGTCAGGGGCAGGTACCTGTGCCATGAGATCCATTCTGGCCGATCAGATCGTTGGTTGACTCTGAGCTAATCGACCTCTGTCGCTGTCGGCCCAGTGTGATCCCGCATCTGAACGCTAACCCCAGGGAGTGCCCTACGAACCGTGGTTACGTGGACGCCAACGAGCTGGCCGATGGCGGCCAAGGACCGACCTTGTCGGTAGAGCTGGACTGCGGCCACGACTTCGGCGTCTCCGAGGACCGGGTATCGACCGGGTAACGCCTGGCGCTTGACGTGCTCAAGCACCGTATTCCGGCTGATCTTGAATCGAGCCGCCAGCGCATTCACCCGTGTACCGGCTCGGTAGGCAGTGGTTGCGAGCTACGACATCACCGTCGAGCGGGTGATGACCGACAACGGCTCGTGTTACCGCTCAAAGGACTTTGCCGCCGAGCTCCTCGGGCCTCCATCAACCACACCTTCATCCGGCCCTACCGGCCGCAGACCAACGGCAAGGCGGAGCGCTACAACCGGACGCTGCTCAACGAGTGGGCCTACGCCTGCCCACACCGTTCAGAGGCAGCACGAACCAGGGCCCCTGTCACGTGGCTGAATCTCTACAACTATCACCGGCAGCACACGGCCATCGGCGGCCCGCCCATCAGCCGTGTCAACAACCTGGTTGGGCAACAGCTCAGGGACGGTCGGCGTTCGGAGAGCACTCCGGTCGTTAGGGTCACGACGAGGCGCCGGTCGAGCACGTCGAGAGCCGTTTGCATCAGCCCAGGGATTCTTAAAGCTGACCATTCCCAAATGGCTCGACAACCCGCCGTATATCGTGCCGCCAATCGGTGGATCCGCGCCCCGCGCCTCGCCAAAATCACATAGTTGTGTTTTATTGGAGGTTGCCCTAGGCATGGACAGTTAGTCCTGATTAATCCCGCCACACCGTGAACTCGCCAGAATCAGTCATGGACAGAGTGGGCATCAGGATCGACAGCGTCGTGTGACACCGCTCTTCCAGGGACGCGCCGGTCGCGCACGAACCGCGCCTGCTTTAATTAACTCCTCCTCATGGAGGTCGCTCTCCTTCACAAGCTTGACAGAGTTCAAGTGCCTGCCGATGGAGCAGCGCTGGAATCCTTACAAGCCCAGCCGGATCGCCCTTCAGGGAGACGCGGGGGATCCAGGTCGTCTTGAACAGATGGCTCGGCATGTACGTCGCGGGCGAGAACCCGCAGGTTTCTGGTCGTCCGCCGATGACATGACGTCGACCAGATCCACCTCTCCACGGGGTGTCGTAGAGCAGCTCGCGTACCCACAG
>JBOGFX010000098.1:0-11367 GCA_050743805.1 Acidimicrobiales bacterium | reverse complement strand
ATGTTCCCCCACTGGTCGCTTCCCCCGAGCTGCAGGTCGCACCCGTGCTCTTCGTGCAACATCACGAAGTCGTAGGCCTGGAGCAGCATGTAGCTGAACTCGCTGAATGAGATCCCTTGACCCTCTCGCTCTATGCGAGAACGGACCGACTCCTTTCGGATCATCGCGTTGACAGTCACGCGTGTGCCGATCTCACGCAAGAAGGCGAGGAGGCCGATCTGGCCCAGCCACGAAGCATTGTTCGCCAGGATCGCCCGGCTCTTGCCGGCCAGGTCCGAGAAGTCCAAGAAGCGCTTGAGTTGCGGGCTGATCCCCTCCAGGTTGGACTCGAGCTCGCCCAGGTCCAACAGGTTGCGATCCTCGGAGCGCATGCTGGGGTCGCCGATGAAGCCGGTCCCCCCACCTGCGAGCGCGATCGGCTTGTTGCCCGCGGCCTGAAGGCGTGAGAGGGTGCACAACTGCACGAGGTTCCCGACCCCGAGGCTGGACGCCGAGGGATCGAAGCCGATGTACGCGGTCATCGCTCCGGCATCGAGCCTGTCGAACACAGAGTCGTCGGTGACCTGGTTCACGAGCCCGCGGAAGCGAAGGTCTTCGACGAGGGCGCCCACCGCCTTAGCCTGCCATAGGCGCGAACGCGCCCGGTGCCCTAGAGCGCCAGGGCCGAGCGAGCCGCCGCGGCGGCGGCGGCGTCGATCCGGGCGTGGAGCTCGGCGTTCGCCTGGCGGTCTGGGACCTTTGCCACCACCACCGACGCACCCTTGTGCGCCAGGCCCGCGCTCAGCGCATCCTCGAGGCCAAGGCAGCTCGTGACCTGGGCCACCGGCACACCGAGGCCCCGGGCCGCGTCGGGTACCGAGACCGCCGGGGGGGTGCCGAAAAGCACCTCGAAGCGCTCATGGGGGATCGAGCGAGCCTGGGGCAAGAAGTTGAAGATCCCCCCTCCCCCGTTGTCCATGACGACCAGGGTGCAGGACCCCTCGGGCGAGGACCGCAGCGTCGCCAAGGCCGAGAGATCGTGGAGGAACGCGAGATCGCCCACCACACAGACCACCGGTCTCGGGGAGCCCGCTGCGACACCGAGCGCGCTGGAGACCACGCCGTCGATGCCGTTGGCCCCGCGGTTGGCCAGCACCCTGGGCGCGCCCGAACGCGGCTTGCCGTAGCGCTCGAGGTCACGGATCGGAAGCGATGACGAGACATAGACGATCGCGTCTCGGTGAAGCAGCCCGAAGAGCCGGCGCGCGACGGCGGGCTCGCTCCACGCCAGCGGGCCAGGCTCGGCCAGCAGGTCGTCGATCGCCCGCTGCGCCGCCTCCTCGGCCCGCTTCCATCGCTCGACCCAGCCCTTCGGTGCCGACCCCGGCGCCCCGAGGAGCCCTTCGACGGGGATCTTCGGGTCTCCGAGACAGAGCTCACCTATGGCCGGGGCCCTGTCAGCCGAGCCGGAGCCGACCGCGATCACCTCGGCCCCACGGCTCGCCGCGAGCTCGACGAAGTCGTTCAGGTTCCGGGAGGCCCACGGGGCACCGATGAGGAGCACGGTGCTCGGCAACAGGGCGTGGCTGAGAGCTGGGTCCGCCAGGAACGAGTCTGCGGCCGCGCACACGTTGGCGTGCTCCAGTCGGCACCCGGAGGAGGGATCGGCGAGGACCGGCCACCCGAGATGCTCCGCGACGCGGAGGATGGTTCGAGCGTCGGGAGCCCCACGCCCGGCGACCAGCACCCCTGGTGCCGCCCAGCGTTCCAGCTCGGGTCCCAGGGTCTGCGAACCGCTGGCGGGGCCGGTCGTGACCCGCCAGGGCGCGCCCCCAGGGCGCCCTGGCGGAAGAGGTCCGGGCTCTGCGACCAGCGGCTCGTCGAAGGCGAGGTTGAGATGGACCGGTCCAAGACCGCCCGAGGCCTCGTGATAGGCCCTTGCGCCCAACGCCCGCCACGCGCTCGGCTCGGTTGTGTCGGCGAGGCCCGGCTCGAAGGTCCACACCACGGCTGGCCCGAAGAGGTTGCCCTGTTCGACCGTCTGGGGCGCTCCCACCTTGTGGAGGCGGGGTGGGCGGTCTGCGGTGCAAACGAGAAGTGGAACCTCTTGGTGAAGGGCCTCTATGACACCTGCATGCAGCTCGGCCGCGGCGGTGCCGCTGGTGGTCGAGATCAAAGGCACCGCTTCGGTCGCGTGCCAAAGCCCGATCGCAAAGAAGCAAGCGCTCCGCTCGTCTAGCCGGACGTGCAGCGCGACCTCGGCCCGGGCGGCCAGGGCGAGGTTCAGCGGGCTGGAGCGCGAACCCGGGCAGATCACCGCGTGCCGAAGACCACAGCGCACCCACTCGTCGACGAGCGTGGCCGCGAACGTTGCCTGTCGGTCCCCGCTGGTTACGCTCAAGCGTGGCCGCCCTCAGAGCTGAGAGCACAGGGGAGGGCGATACCTTGGTCCTGGCGCACGGCTTCACCCAGACCGGCCGACTTTGGGGCGAGTTCGGCGCGATCTTGGGCAAAAGACGCCGCCTCGTGGCAGTCGACCTTCCGGGCCACGGAGCATCGTCCAACGTCGTGGCCGATCTCGTGGAGGGCGCCACGCTGTTGGCACAGGCGGTGCTGGTCGAGCGCTTCGACCTGCTCGGCTACTCCTTGGGAGCGCGCTTCGCCCTTCACTGCGCCCTGGCCAACCCGAAGAAGGTCCGCAGGCTCGTGCTGATCGGGGCGACGGCCGGCATCGAAGATGACGGGGCCCGAGAGGCGAGAAGGCTCGTCGACGAGGAGCGGGCGGCGGAGCTCGACCACGCGAGAGACGTCTCTGCGTTCATCTCCCGCTGGCTCCAGATGCCGATGTTCGCAGGTCTTGACCCCGAGCACGCAGGGGCCGCCGAACGCTTGAAGAACACCCCCTCGGGCCTCGCATCGAGCCTGCGACTCGCGGGGGTGGGAACCCAGGCGCCCCTGTGGACAGAGCTCGCACGGCTCGCCATGCCGGTGCTCGTCGTGGCTGGCGAGAGGGACCTGCCCTACACAGAGCTCGGGTCCCGCATCGCGGCGGGGGTGCCCGACGGGCACTTCGCGGTCGTGCCCGGGGCGGGGCATGCGGCCCATCTCGAAGCCCCTGCCGCCAGCGCGCAGGTAGTCGAGAGGTGGCTCCTTCGAACCTCCCCCCGAACCCGACCCAACCCATAGCGACCTCACAGCACCAGGCCCAGGGTGAGCAGGCACCCGGTCAGGAGCTGGATCTTCCCGGTCGCTCCCAGGACCGAGACCAGCTGATTGCCCTGCGCGCCATCCAAGACCGCCTTGCCGGGCCACCAGGCCAGGGCGAGCGCCCCGAGGGCCACGAGCGCGTAGGGCCTCCACCACGCGACGATGCCGACGGAGGCGAAGGAGACGCCCAGGGCGCCCACATAGAGCCACCGGGCGCGCTGCGCGCCGAGACGCACGGCGAGGGTTCGCTTCTTGGAATGCTCGTCGCCTTGCACGTCGCGCAGGTTGTTCGCCTCGAGCAGGGCGACCGCGAGCAGGCCCACGGGGACCCCCGCTGCGACCGAGAGCGCACCGACGTGGCCGTGCTGGACGTACGCGGAGCCGGCGGTCGCAACCAACCCGAAGAAGACGAAGACGAAGAGCTCGCCCAGCCCCATGTACCCGTAGGGTCTGGGTCCGCCGCTGTAGAGCCACCCCGAGGCGAAGCAAGCGAACCCCAACGGGACCAACCACCACGACACCGTCGCCGCAAGCGCCAGTCCGGCTGCGCCCGCGACGAGAAAGGCGGCGACTGCGGCGCACAGAACCTGGCCCGGGCTGGCGAGACCGCTCGAGGTGAGCCGCGTGGGTCCGACCCGCTCCACATCCGAGCCGCGCAGGCCATCGGAGTAGTCGTTCGCGTAATTGGTGCCGACCTGGACACCGACCGCCACCACCCAGGCGCAGATCGCCCGCCACAAGACCACCCCGCCGGGCGACCCCAAGGTGCCGGCGGCGGTGCCGACCAGCACCGGGACCGTGGCCGCTGCCAGCGTCTTGGGACGAGCGCCGATCAGCCATCGCCTGATCGAACCGATCGGGGGCCTGCCCGCGGATATGGAGGCGCCGCTCACCTAGATGGCGGCGGCGGACCCGGACCCAGGTTCGCCTCTCGTCGGTGGAGCGACGGCACAGGCCATGACGACCTACGCTACCGGCCCGGATGACCAGGCTCGTAGCCCTAGACCTGCCGGGCGGCAGGGAGTTCGTCGACGCGCTGAGGCGGGTTTGGGAACGAGGCGACGCGGTGACCGTGCTCGATCGTCGACTGGCAAGGCCCGCCTTGGAGGCCGCGCTGGCCGTCCTTGCTCCCGATTCGGTCATCGACCACTCAGGTGAGCGAGGCCTCGACGGCGCCGGCGCCGAGCCCGGGGACGCCCTCGTCATGACGACCTCGGGATCTTGGGGCGCCCCCAAGGCGGCGGTCCTCACCCATGAGGCCGTCTTGGCCTCGGCCGTGGCCACCTCCAAGGCCCTAGGGGTGGACCCGTCCGTTCACAGATGGATCTGCTGCCTGCCGCTCGCCCACATCGGAGGCCTCTCGGTCGTGACCAGGGCGCTCCTGAGCTCCACCTCTGTGGAGGTGCTGGCGCGCTTCGATGCCCAAAGGGTCGAAGCCCTGGGCCGCAGTGGGGCGGGCACCCACGTCTCGCTCGTCCCAACCACCTTGAGGCGCATCGACCCGAGCGTCTTCGAGCGCATCCTGTTGGGAGGGGCCGCACCGCCCCCCGGGCTCCCCAAGAACGTGGTCACCACCTACGGCATGACCGAAACCGGCTCGGGTGTCGTCTACGACGGACGCCCCTTGGAGGGCGTCGAGCTGGGCTTCGGCACCGGCGAGCAAGGCAACGGGGCCCCCGGCGAGATCCTCTTGCGCTGTCCGATGCAGCTGCGCTGCTACCGCGACGGGTCCGATCCCACCATCTCAGGGCCCGACGCTCGCGGCGGATGGCTCCCGACCGCAGACCGGGGCCACCTCGACGCCCAGGGCGCCCTGGTGGTCGACGGGCGGCTCGCCGAGGCCGTCAGCACGGGGGGCGAGACCGTTTGGCCCGACGCGGTGGAGAAGGTGATCGCCACGCATCCCAAGGTGCGCGAAGTGGCCGTGTGGAAGCGACCGGACCCAGAGTGGGGCGAGCGCGTGGTGGCCTGGATCGTGCCCACCGACCCGGCGGACCCGCCCACCCTTTCCGAGATCGGCCGGGGCGTCTCTGAACAGCTCTCCGGTTGGTCTGCGCCAAGGGAGCTCGTGCTGGTGCCGGGGCTCCCCAAGGGCCCCTCCGGCAAGCTGAGTCGAACCCGGCTCAGCTGATGGGAGCAGATCGCCCGGCAATCGAGCTGATCTGGCGCACGCGCAAGGGCCGGCCTCGGGATGCGGCGGGCCCCGCGCAGGGCTCTCGCACCGTTGCAACCGGCACGAACCCGGGTCGAGGGCAGCGATCCCTGCGCTCGTAGGCTCCGATGGTGAACCGACTTGCTAACGAGACGAGCCCCTACCTACGCCAGCACGCGGGCAACCCGGTCGACTGGTACCCCTGGGGTGAAGAGGCCCTCAGTGCCGCACGCGACGCAGACAAGCCTCTTTTCGTATCCATCGGTTACGCCTCGTGCCACTGGTGCCATGTGATGGCACACGAGTCCTTCGAGGACGAGGGGGTGGCGGCCTTGCTCAGGGCGTCCTTCATCTCGATCAAGGTCGACCGGGAGGACCGGCCGGACCTCGACGCGATCTACATGGCGGCAACCCTGGCCCAGAACGGCAACGGCGGTTGGCCGATGTCGGTCTTCTGCACCCCGAACGGCCGACCGTTCTTCACAGGGACCTACTTTCCGCCCACCGATCGTCCCGGGCTTCCATGCTTCTCTAAGGTGCTGAACGCGCTTGGGAACGCGTGGGCCACCCAGAGAGCCGAGGTGGAACGGCAGGCAGACCAGCTCGTGACCGCGGTTAGCTCCCAGGTCCGCACCGTCGACCACCTTGGCCCCGCGGCGCGACTCCCGACCTCGTTCCACCAATCGATCGCGGAGCTGGTGGGTCAGCTCCATCGCGCATTCGATGGGCGATGGGGTGGCTTCTCTGTTGCGCCCAAGTTCCCACGACCGACCTTGATCGAGCTCTGCCTGCGGCATCACCTGAGCACCAAGGATCCCTCCTCCCTCGAGATGGCAACGACAACCCTCGACGCCATGGCGCGTGGCGGCATCTACGACCACGTGGCTGGTGGCTTCGCGCGTTACTCGACCGACGGCACCTGGATGGTTCCCCACTTCGAGAAGATGCTGACCGATCAGGCCTTGCTCGCGCGCTGCTACCTACACGCCTTCCAGGTGACTGCGAACCCCGACTACCGCCAGGTCGCCACGGAGACCTTCGACTCGATGCTCGATGAGATGGCCGCCCCGAACGGTGGCCTGTGCTCGTCGATCGACGCGGACGCAGACGGCGTGGAGGGTGCGCACGTGACCTTCACCATGGACGAGCTCGGCGAGGCGCTCGACGCGGCGGGCCTCGGCTCACAGCTACCGGAGGTGGCCTCCTTCTACGGCGTCAGCGAGACGGGCAACTGGGAGTCGACCAACGTGGTGCGCCGGCCCCTGGGCGGCGCCTTGGACCGCCCGCAGAACATCGAGGCAGCGCGCCGCGCACTGTTGGACGCGCGTCGGGCACGCCCGCAACCGTCGATGGACGACAAGGTCCTGACCGAATGGAACGCCATGGCGGCCACCTGCCTGGCGGAGGCCGCCGCCGCCACCGGCACAGATCGTTGGGCAGAGGCTGCGATCGAGATAGCGACGTTCCTTTTCGACCACCTGAGGCGCGATGACGGTCGATGGCTGAGGAGCTTCCAAGGGGGCCGGGCACGCCATCTCGCTTATGCCGCCGACTACGCCTGGGTCGTCGAGTGCTCGACCCGCCTGGCCGAGCTGACCGGGTCGCAGATCTGGACGCGACGAGCGCTCGAAACCTCACGAGAGATGCTGACACTGTTCCAGGAGCCGGACGGCCTCATGTCGACAACAGGGGTCGATGCCCAAGAGCTGGTGGTGCGCCCCATAGACACGGTCGATGGGGCCACCCCATCTGCCAACGCAGTGGCGCTTGGCGCGTTGGCACGGGTCGCGAACCTGACAGGTGATGGGATGACGGGCGCCGCCGCGCGGAAAATTGCCGACTCGCTGGCCCCCCTGATCGCTGCGACCCCCTTGGCCTTCGCCGACACCATCGCGAACGCCACCCGGTTAGAGGACCCAACCGAGATACTGGTCAGCGGATCGCGACCGGACCTGCTCGCAGTGGTCCGATCTCACTGGCTGCCCGACGCGGTCGTCGCGTGGGGAGAGCCGACGGGATCACCCCTTTGGGAGAACCGGGACCAGGATCTCGCTTACCTCTGCCACTCCTATGCTTGCCGGCAACCCACCGGAGACCCCGCAACCCTCGAGGCCCAGATCAACGCGTTGTAGAGGCACGTCGAGCCGGCGCACAGCGCTGCGCTGGCACGAACACCTGGACCTCTGTCACCTCTGAGATGACGGTTAGCCTTGCGCTGTGCAGTCCATCCGTGGCCTATCCCGGGGTGTCCTGACTCCCGCCGTCGACCGAGTCGACACCGCCTCGCGTCGGCCACGGGCCGACCTCAACGGCGGGGCCACCCTGTCGGTGCTCGTGCTCGCCGACATCGAGGGAGAGCTCATAGGGGTGGACCTTCGCTCGGGAGCCCTCATCAGGATCCGCTCACCAAAGCAGAGCGAGGGTGAGCTGGTCTCGCGCTTCGAGGTGGTCGACGTCCGTCTTGCGCTAGACCCCGAGACCGACGACCTCGCCCAGCCCGAAGCCGCCACCGCGGCCGACAAGCCGCAGGCCGTCGGCAGTCTCAGCCCCCGAAGGGTCAGGCGTCTGTTGCGAGGGGTCGTGGCGCCTCCGAGCGGGCCGCTCCTCGGCTTCCCGGGCCCTTCGCTCCCCTACTGGGAGTTCCGCGGCGCCCGCCCCTCGGTCGCGCTCGTTCCCCCGGCACGAGGCCCTCAGCTCATCGCTCGCCCGAAGGACGCCCGAACATGGGTCCGCTTCGGATGGAACCGGGAGGACGTCTGGCTGCCGATGGTCGCGACCGATGCCGGGGCGGCTCTGTCGACGGCGCACCGCGACCGGCTGTCGGGCAAGGCGCTCGCCGTCGCGCTCGGTTTCCGCCCGCAATACCTGCTGGTCGCCCTGAGCGGTCCGAGGGACCGCCACTGCTACAAATTCTGCGCCGCAGTCCTGCCCAGGGGCTGAGGGACCGACCTACTTCCCGAGGCGCCCGGAGGCCAGATCCTCTGCCATCGCCCAACCGAACGCGACGAGACGATCACCTCTCTTGAGGTCCATCTTGGAGAACATGTCTTCGAGCTCGGTAGCCTTGTCGAAGCGAGTCGACTCGAAGTCGAGGCCACCGGAGGGCGATCCGGTGCCCTTGGTGACGAAGGTCCGGTCGTCCAGCCGACCGTCGGCACCGAAGCGCTTCGCGAGGCGCCGGGCCCACGCCCGCTCCTCCCCGCTCGGGCGGTGATCGGGGCGCGGAACCACCTCGGAAAGCTTTGCGAAGGCCTTGAAGCCGTCGGCGGTCATGAGCCGCGTACCGAGCAGGACGTCCTCGTCGGGAAATGCGAGAAGCGCGCGCCGGTACTGGTCCGCCATCATTGCCCGCAACGCAGGCTCACAACGGGCGGTGCGGTCGGTGGCAGCGAGCCCCACCAGCAAAGAGGGTGTGCCTCCGATCCTCTCCAGGGTGCAAAAGGAGAACGCCCGCAGCTTGGAGCCCTCCTTCACCTGGGTGACCAGCACCCACTCCTCGCGTTGCTTGGACAGAAAGCCGATGTCGAAGCAGACCTCCCGCTCAGCACAGAGGTCGGCCATCTCGATCAGCTCTGTGTCGGAAAGTGAGGTGCAGTCCTTGGTGTGCGCCGCCAATGCCATGGAGCAATTGTACGAGATCCGTGCGACCCCATCGCCAAGACCGGCGACGGGCTCTTCCCCCAGGGCTCAGGAGCCGAGTATCGCAGCGGGCCCGAGCAGGGTCTTGAGCTCGGCAACCAGGCCGTTCGTGGCGTCCACGTTGAACTCGGCGGGCAGGGCGACCACCTTGTCGCCCACGTGCAGGAGCACCGGGGAGCTCCCTGGGTGCTCCAAAAGGACCCCCTTCAAGGCGTCGACCTTCTCCTGGCTCAGCCGGTTCAACGGCAACGAGACCCGCAGCTCTGGCCCCGAGGCAAGCTGCGGACGCTGGACCTGGATGCACACGAGCTTGGGCACCTCCTCACGGAGGTCGAGGCGTGCCCGGAGAACGACGATCGAGTCGTTGTCGAGCAGCATCCCGAAGTCGGCCATCACCTTGGGGAACACGAACACCTCGATCGCAGCCTCGAGGTCTTCGAGCACGAAGCGGCACATGAGATCGCCCTTCTTGGTGTACTGGCGCTTCAGCTCGGTGACCACCCCGCCCAGGGTCCTGACCGCGCCGTCTTCGATCCGGCCAGGTCCCGGCTCGGCCGCAGCATCGGCGATCTCGGCGATCGAGCAGTCGGTGTGCCGTCTGAGCTGGGACTCGAGGCCGGCCAGGGGGTGGTCGCTCACGTAGAGACCGAGCATCTCCTTTTCGAACACGATCCGCTCGGCCTTGTCGAACTCGACATCGGGGATCTCGGCCCTGGTGCCCTCCCAGTCCCCTCCGCCATGGGGCTCTGTGGTCTCGATCGCAGAGAAGAGGGTCGCTATGCCCGCGTCACGCTCCCGCCGTCGCTCCAAGGTCCGCTCCACGATGCCGTCGAACACCAGGCACAGCCCGCGGCGCGGGTGACCCAAGGAGTCGAAGCCCCCCGCCTTCACCAAGGACTCCATGGTCCGTCGGTTGAGCACAACCGGATCGACCCGCTGGCAGAAGTCGTAGATGTCGGCGAACGCCCCGTTGGCCTCTCGCTCGGTGACCACCCTTTCGACCAAGCCCTCGCCGACGTTGCGCACGGCCGCCAACCCGAAGAGGATCCGGGGCGAGCCTCCGGCCCCGGCAGGGGAGAACTCGGCCTTGGAGAGGTTGATGTCCGGGACGACGACCTCTATGCCCAGGTTCCGACAGTCCGCGAGGTAAACCGCGGTCTTGTCCTTGTCGTCCTTCACACTGGTCAAGAGCGCGCTCATGTACTCGAGCGGATGGTTGGCCTTGAGCCACGCAGTCTGGTAGGCGACGAGGCCGTAGCCGTACGCGTGCGACTTGGGGAAGGCGTAGTCCGCGAAGGGCTCGATGAGGTCGAAGATCGCGCTTGCCATCTCGGCTCCGTAGCCGGTCTTCACGCAAGCGGCGACGAACTTCTCCCGCTCTTCGGCCATGAGCGCCCGGATCTTCTTGCCGCAGGCCTTCCTCAGGTTGTCGGCCTCTTCCAGCGAGTAGCCAGCGAAGCGCTGGGCGACCCGCATCATCGACTCCTGGTAGATCATGAGCCCGTAGGTGTCTTTGAGCAGGTCCTCCATGTCGGGATGCAGGTGTGTGATCGGCTTGCGCCCGTTCTTTCGGTCCGCGTAGTCGTTGTGCATGTTGGCGGCCATCGGGCCCGGCCTGTAGAGCGCGATGAGAGCGGCCACGTCGTCGAAGGTCTTGGGCGCCAATGACCGCAGCAGTGTGCGCATCGGGCCGCCTTCCAGCTGGAACACCCCGATGGACGCGCCACGGCGGAGCATCGCGAAGGTCTTCTCGTCCTCGAGGTCGACGGCGTCGATGTCCGGCCTCTCTCCTGTGGTCGCCTCTATCGCGTCCAATGCCCGCTCGATCACCGAGAGGTTGCGCAGACCCAAGAAGTCCATCTTCAAAAGACCGAGGTCGGAGACCCCGTGCATCTCGTACTGGGTCACGATCGGTGCCGACTGGGGATCGGCCCCGGGCTCGGGCTTGCGCTGGATCGGCAGGTGCGAGGTGAGCGAGTCGTGGGTGACCACGACCGCCGCCGCGTGGATGCTGTCCTGGCGCCTCAGGCCCTCCAGTCCCCGCGCCACGTCGATGACCCGCCTGGCCTCGGGGTCGCCCTCGTACATCTGGCGGAGCTCGGTCGCCGCCTTGTAGCCGTCGCCGTGTTCGGGGCTCTCCTCCAAGCATGCCCACAAGGGTGTGTCGCGGCCCATGACCAGCGGCGGCATGGCTTTGGCGATCCGGTCGCCCACCGAATAGGAGAAGCCCAGCACCCGGGCCGCGTCCCTAACCGCGGCCCTGGCCTTGATGGTCGAGAAGGTGACCACCTGGGCGACGCGATCCCAGCCGTAACGCTCGGCGGCGTAGCGGATCATCTCGGAGCGGTACCGCTCGTCGAAGTCCATGTCGATGTCGGGCATCTCCCGTC
>JBOGFX010000097.1:0-2940 GCA_050743805.1 Acidimicrobiales bacterium | reverse complement strand
CCCCGACTCCGACACCGACCTCGAAGAGACGCTCTCGGCGCTCACCGACCTCCAGCGCGCCGGCAAGATCATCGCCTTTGGCACCTCGTCCCTGCCAGCTCCCGAGATCGTCCGAGCCCACTGGATCTCCGAGCAGCGCGGGTTGGGCCGGCTGCGCAGCGAGCAGCCCGTCTACTCGATCCTCAACCGGGGCATCGAACGTGAGGTCCTCCCCGTCACCCAGGACTACGGCATGGGCACCCTCGTGTGGTCGCCGCTCGGCGGCGGGCTGCTCACCGGCCGCTACCGCAAAGGCCAGCAAGCCGACACCCACCGTTCTAAGTTCGGCTTCCGGCATCTAAAAGACGACCAGCGCCTCGACGTCGTGGAGCAGCTGATCCCCCTCGCCGCCGAAGCCGGCATGCCGCTCACTCATCTGGCGGTCGCGTTCGTGCTCGCCCACCCCGGCGTCACCTCGGCACTGATCGGGCCGCGCACCATGGCCCACCTCGACGACCTGCTCGCCGGAGTGGAGGTCACCCTGGACGACGATCTCCTGGACCAGTTCGACAAGATCGTGCCGCCCGGCACCGACGTCGGCGTCCTCGACATGGCCTACCAGCCACCCGCCCTCACGGACCCGAGCCTGCGACGCCGACCCCTCACCGCACGTGCTGCGGCGTGAGCGCAGGCCCGTCACACACACCGAGGAGAACCGACGCACATAGAACCCGGAGAAGACCGCCACCAGGCTCGTCAACTCGACCGCGCGTCGAGGTGGCACCGACGTCCCCCTCCGTCCGACGTTGCGTGTGGATCAGCGTGCGGGTCATCGGGGCGTCTCCGGGTTTCGATCGCCGGTGCGAAGCAGGCGACCGAGTGGCCGCGATCGAAGCGAAGGCAGGCTCAAGGCGATGGACACGCCGCTTCGAGCGTTAGTAGCGGTGGTTGAGCTGTTGAGCATTGGAGCGTCTCGGGTCTAGCGGTTGGTTCGGGTTCGGTAGAGCTGCACGGCCATCGGTGCGAGGACGGCGACCATCGCGACGGACCAGATGACGCTGGCGGCAACCGGGTGTTGCATGGTCCACGCTGAGGAGTGAGCGGCGGGGTTGGGGTTGCCGAAGAGGTGTCGGCAGGCGGTGGCGACCACGCTGACGGGGTTCCAGTAGGTGAAGGTGCGCAGTCAGTTGGCCATGTGGTTGGTGGGAACGATGGCCGTGGAGACGAAGGCGAGGGCGAACATGAGCAGTAGCCCGGCTTGGTCGGCACCTTCGACGCTTTGAATCAACAGGCCGAGGCAGAGCATCAGCCAGTCGAAGGCGAATCCGAAGAGGAGTACAAGGGCGAGAGCGACGAGGCTGGAGCCGACACTGTGATGTGGACGCCAGCCGATAACGAGACCGGTGGCGACCAGCACACCGATGGCCAGAATCAGGGTGGCGAGGTCGGCGATGCTGCGGCCGAGCAGGACCCCGGCGCGCGACATGGGGAGGGAACGGAATCGGTCGATGATGCCTTCGTGCATGTCGGCGGCGATCGCCACCGCGGTGCCTCGGGTGGCGTTCATGATCATGAATGCGAGCATCCCGGGAATCAGAAAGGAGTGAAACCCGCCGGAGGGCGTTCCCGGGAGGCTGATGGCCGGACCGATCACATAGGCGAACAGCAGGGTGAAGATGATCGGTATGACGGTGACATCGAGCAGCGACTCGGGTTCCCGCAACGTCTTGGCAATGTTCCGCTGGGCCAGGACGGCGGCGTCGATGAAGGTGCGGCGCGGGCCGCCGACGGCCACGTCGCGCTGTTCCGACACGCTGATCGGCGAGTTGGAGTTGGATAGGCCCGGCGTCGCGTAGGTCATGCCGAGGCCTTCTCGGACTCGGAGGCCACCTTGATGGTCTCGCTCGGGCTTTCGGTCGCGTCTGTTGGTGCGGGCTGGCCAGTGAAGGCGAGGAAGACTTGGTCGAGGCTGGGGTCGGCGGTCGTGAGCACGTCGACGTGGACGTGTGCGCCGGTTAGGACCGCGATGAGATCGCTGGCCAGGTGCGACCGGTCAGCGGCAACGAAGCGGAGCTGCCGCTCGTCTGCGTCAACCTGAACGGAACCGCTTGCCAGGCCGCGCTGAGCGACCACCTCCGCCGCCCGAGCCAGATCGCTGTCGGCAGAAACGGTAACCACGAGCTCGGTGGCGCCGATCGTGGCCTTGAGCTGGTTGGGCGTGCCCTCCGCAACCGCGCGGCCATGATCAACGACGACGATGTGGTCGGCAAGCTGGTCGGCCTCTTCGAGGTACTGCGTGGTCAGCAACACCGAGGTGCCTTGATCGACGATCTCTCGCACGATCTCCCACAGCGCAACCCGGCTACGAGGATCCAGGCCGGTCGTCGGCTCATCGAGGAACAGCACCCTTGGCAGGGCGACCAGGCTGGCAGCCAGATCGAGGCGGCGGCGCATCCCGCCCGAATAGCCTCCCGAGGCACGGTCCGCGGCCTCGGCCAGATCGAACCGTTCGAGCAGTTCCCCGGCGCGTGCCTTGGCCGCCTTGCGAGACAAGCCGCTGAGCCGGGCCAGCATCACCAGGTTCGCCCGTCCGCTTTGAAAACCATCCAACGCCGCGTACTGCCCGGTCAGACCGATGACCCGGCGCACCCGAGCCGGCTCGTCGATGACGTCGTAACCGGCAACCTGAGCACGTCCCGTATCCGGTCGGACCAGCGTGGCCAGCACACGGACCGCGGTCGTCTTACCAGCCCCATTCGGGCCAAGCAGACCAAGCACCGTGCCCGCTCGTACGCTCAAGTCGAGGCCGTCCAAGGCCCGTACCCTCCCGTAGTGTGAATCGGACTGGGTCTTCTGGACGCTCGTTCGCTTGGAACTACAACCTTGAGATTCCGAGAGGATGGAGCAATGCCAACCAAGTCGAAGTCGGCTCATGCGAGCCAGAAGCGGTACCCGACCGAG
>JBOGFX010000096.1:0-2432 GCA_050743805.1 Acidimicrobiales bacterium | reverse complement strand
ACGTGACCCTCGTCGTCGAGGAGCTGATGGAGCTGAACGCCCTCTATCGCCTGCGTTCGGCCCAGGGTGTGATCGGCCTCGCCGACAAACACGGCGCCGAACGACTGGAGGCCGCCTGTGCGACGGCACTTCGCGCCGGCGACCCGTCCTACAAGACGATCAGGAACATCCTCGTCGCCGGGCTGGAAGACGCCGACGGCCCGGACAGCTCCCAGCTGCCGCCCGCCGCCCCGGCGCACCTGCACGGTCCAGAGCGGCTCTTTGAGATCGGGGAGAGCCGATGAAGCCGCACCATCTCGAGGAGAGCCTGTCGAACCTGAAGCTCTTCGGCATGCTCGACACGCTCGAGACCCGCCTTGCCCAGGCGAGCGCCGGCGAGCTCGGCCACGTCGAGCTCCTCCAGGTGCTCTGCGAGGACGAAGCCGCCCGGCGCGACGCGACGGGCCTCGAACGACGCCTGAAGGCGGCGCGCTTCGAGCAGACCTGTGTCATCGAGGACTTCGACTTCGCGTTCAACGAGAAGATCCCGGGGGCGCAGATCCGCGACCTCAACACGCTGCGCTTCGTCGAGGCGGGCGAGTCGGTCATCCTCCATGGCCCGGTCGGGGTCGGCAAGTCGATGATCGCCCAGGCGCTCGGCCACCAGGCCTGCCGGCGCGGGTACTCGGTCGTGTTCACCAAGACCTCGCGACTGCTCGCCGATGAACCGCCCTGGGTTTCTTGGAGACTCCATACCTTGGAAGGAAGGATGGAGCCATGCCAACGGAGAGGATCGCAGGGAAGCCGTCGACGCGGCGCTACAGCCCGGCAGAACGCGAGCAGGCCGTCCGGCTCGTTCGCCAGCTGCGTGCCGAGCTCGGCACCGAGCAGGGGACGGTGAAGCGGGTTGCCAGCCAGCTCGGCTACGGGATCGAGTCAGTACGCGCCTGGGTGCGCCAGGTCGATATCGACGACGGGGAGAAGCCCGGGACCACGACCGAGGACGCCGGGCGGATCAAGGCCGTCGAGCAGGAGAACCGGGAGCTGAAGCGAGCGAACGAGATCCTGCGCCGAGCCTCGGCGTATTTCGCCCAGGCGGAGCTCGACCGCCCGTGGAAATGATGACGTCGTTCATCGACGCCAACCGGGACGAGCTCGGGGTCGAGCCCATCTGCAGGGAGCTGCAGGTGGCCCCGAGCACCTACTACGCGGCCAAGCACCGGGAGCACCAGCCGGCGGCGCGGACGGTGCGCGACGCGTTCTTGATGCAGGTGCTCCTGGCCCTGTGGGTGGCGAACCGCAAGGTCTATGGCGCCCGCAAGCTCTGGCTGGCCGCCCGTCGGGCCGGTCAGGATGTCGGCCGGGACCAGGTCGCCCGGCTGATGCGAGCCCTGGACATCGCCGGCGTCACCCGCCGCCGGAGGGTGTTCACCACCCGCTCGGACCCCGAGGCCCTCCGGGCGCCGGACCTCGTGAAGCGCAACTTCACCGCGCAGCGGCCGGATGCTTTGTGGGTGACCGACCTGGAGCGCCACGAGGCGCTCTTGCACCGAGAGGAGGTGAGAGACCTTCTCTGCCAGCCCGTCGCAGCGGGTTGGTGAAGCTGAGGGCAGCCTGACCTGGGAGACGCCAGCGAGGGTGGACAGCAGCCCTGACAGAGCCGGGACGATCGCAGCACCGTCAGATCGGTCGGGTCCGGCAAGCACGACGGAAAGGTGTACGTGAGGAACCAGCGCCTGAACGCCTCTCAAGTGAATCCCACTGGCTCGAACCTGACGGATCTGGGCCAGGCCGCGACGCGCACCTCCGCCTTCGGATGGAGGCAACTTGTCGGCGGGTTTATGTCGCCCGTCGCTGAGGCCACGGTGAATGCCTGCGGCGTAACCGTGGCGATGTCGCAGGGGCATAGCTGGACACCCACCCCGTCAATCGGTTCAAGAGTGAACGTGGGAACCCTCCCGGTGGTCCCTCCCCGTCGCCCCGCCAGGGCGGCGGGTGGGAAGGCCCGTCGTCAGCTGATGCCGGCGGGAGGGGACGGAGGGGTCGTAGTAGTCCGAGCACGGGAAAGCTGTGTACATGGCGAAGGGCCCCAGCGGGACCGCAGCGTCAATGTTGAGCGTGGAGGTCGTCGGTGAATATTGACGCTTCGTGGCCCGACCTCTTCGAGGCCGAGTCCCGGGTACATGCGATGCAGACGAAGCTGCACCAATGGGCGGTCGCTGATGGTGACCGCCGTTTCGATGATCTGTTCAACCTCGTGTATGACCCGGCGTTCCTTGTTGTGGCATGGAGTCGGGTGCGGGGGAACAGGGGTGCTCGCACGGCCGGGGTCGACGGGGTGAAACCTGCCTCGATCGTCTTCGGCACCGAGATGTTGCTGTCCGGGTTGAGAGATGATCTCAAGGCCCGGCTCTTCGTCCCGGACCTGGTCAGGCAGAAGGAGATCCCTAAGC
>JBOGFX010000095.1:0-5264 GCA_050743805.1 Acidimicrobiales bacterium | reverse complement strand
CCCCCTCGCCGGTTGCTATCTCGTTCTCGTTGGAGGTGGTGGCACGGTTCCTGCCGGCGTGGTCAAGGCGCTGGAGGCATCGGGCACGATCATCGACGCGAGCGCGGGAACCGGGCGGGCACGCAGTGCCTGGCTTGCAGCACGCATCGATGACTCATCGATCCGGCTCGACCAAGCTGCGCGCCGACGGCTCGGCGAGCATCTAGGCGACGATGTCGCCCGAGTGGCGGGGATACTCGATTCGCTCACGTCGGCATTCGGTCCAGGCTCTTCGGTCGGCGTAGAGAGCCTCGAAGGCTTCTTGGGGAGCGCGGGCACGGTCGCGCCGTGGGAGTTGACCGATTCGATCGATGCGGGCAACGTTCCCGACGCCCTTTATGCGCTTCACCGGCTCCTGAGGGCCGGGGGACGCCAGTCGACCGAGGTCATTGGCATCTTGCACCGGCACTACTCGAACATGCTGCGCCTCGACGGAAAGACACCGACCACCGCGGAAGAGGCCGCGCTCCTGATCGGAGTGAGGAGCTCATTCGTCGCGAAGAAGGCGCTGGAACAGGGTCGTCGTCTCGGAGGCGAGCGGGTCAAGCAAGCCATCGGGCTCCTGGCGACGGCGGATCTTGACATCAAGGGCGCAACAGGACTGCCACCGGACCTGGTGCTCGAGGTGCTCGTAGCCCGGCTCGCTCGCCAGGTACGTTCTCGGGCCCGTGTGCGCCCGGAGGGCTACCTCAAGGCTCTTCGCGCAGGAGGGCGTCGATTCGGTGCATGAGCCTGGACTTGCGGTTCGCCGCCTGGTTCTTGTGAATGACCCCTTTGCTCGCTGCCTTGTCGATTCGCTTGACTGCATGCCTCAACGCCTCGGCCTGATCATCGCTGCCGGCCATGGCGGTCTCGACCGCGGACTTCGTGCGGGTCCGTAGCTCTGAACGCACCGCTTTGTTGCGGGCCTGACGCTTTTCGTTCTGGCGGTTGCGCTTGATCTGGCTCTTGATGTTCGCCATCTGGGGTCTCCGGTCGCCGATTGGGGACCCCAGAGCCTAACAGTGTCGGCGATGCCCGATCCCACGAGCGACCTCAGGCCTGCATCGCGCCAAGCACTTGTGGGTAATGCCTCCGCAGTGGCGGGCCGAGCTCAGCGGAGGGCGAACACGATCGATGCTCAACGGAGGCCCGAAGACGCCCGATGTTGCCGGCGCCATCTCCAGATGCGCAGCGGCAGGAGTGCGATGAAAGGTGCCCGCTTGCCCAGATCCGAGGCGTCTTCGTGATCCAGGACCGAGGCGTACCTGCTGGCCATCTCGGCGGAGGCGTAGCGCTTGGAGCCCGTCATCCCGCAGCCCCTCTGGCACGACCAGGTCATGAGGTCACCTTGAGCGCGAAAACGAAAGCGGTGCCCGAGCAGGCGGCAAGCGAACACCTCCAATGCCTACCCCGGGCGCCAGGGGCTGTCCACGACGCTGACGTAGCCAAGTGAGCGCAAGCGCTGTCCAGCTCTCGGTCGTCGAGACCAAGATCCCCTCGCGTCTGGACCGGCTGCCGTGGAGCAGGTTCCATTGGCGGATCATCATCGGCCTGGGGACCGCTTGGATCTTGGACGGGCTCGAGGTCACGATCGTCGGCTCTATCGCATCCCGCCTCACCTCTCACGGCAGCGGCATTGCCATCACCACTTCGGGCATCGGTATTGCCGCTGGGACCTATGTCGCCGGCGCCTGCGTAGGCGCGCTCATCTTCGGCCATCTCACGGACCGGTTCGGCCGCAAGAAACTGTTCATGATCACCCTGGGCCTGTACATGGTGGCCACCGCCGTCACCGCGCTCTCGTTTGCCGCGTGGTTCTTCTTCCTCTTCAGGTTCTTGACTGGGATGGGGATCGGGGGCGAGTACGCGGCCATCAACTCGGCCATCGACGAGCTGATACCTGCGAGGGCGCGTGGCCGCGTCGATCTGGTGGTGAACGGCTCCTTCTGGGTGGGCTCCATCTGCGGTTCGGCTCTTGCCATCCTGTTCTTGGACCAGTCGATCTTCCCGACCGACGTGGGTTGGCGGCTCAGCTTTGCGATCGGGATTGTTCTCGCAACTATCGTCCTTTTGGTTCGGCGTCACGTCCCGGAGAGCCCCAGGTGGCTCTTCATCCACGGCCGCGAGCAGGAGGCCGAAGAACTTGTCGACGCCATCGAGGCTGACGTCACACAGTGGAGTGGTCAGGACCTCGAACCGGTCGACAAGGTTCTCAAGGTCCGACAACGTGCCACGATCGGCTTCGGCGAGATCGCTCGTGTAGCGTTCACGCGCTTTCCGAGGCGTTCCATTCTTTGCCTCGCGCTATTTGTAGGCCAGGCTTTCATCTACAATGGGATCACCTTCAACCTCGGCTCTCTCATGTCGACGTTCTTCCACGTCGCGTCCGGAGCAGTGCCCGTGTTCCTGATCGTTTATGCGGCGGCAAACTTCCTGGGCCCCGTCGTCTTGGGGCGTCTGTTCGACACAATCGGTCGCAAGCAGATGATCAGCGGCACCTACCTGATCTCTGCAGCTCTCGGCCTGGTGCTCGCGGGGTTGTTCTTCGAACATGTCCTGGACGCTTCGTGGCCGTTCATCGTCGTGGTCATGGCCACCTTCTTCATCGCCTCCGCTGGCGCGAGCGCGGCGTACCTGACGTCGTCGGAGATCTTCCCGATGGAAACCCGCGCTCTCGCGATCGCGTTCTTCTATGCGATAGGGACGGCGATAGGGGGGATCGCGGGGCCACTACTCTTCGGTCCCCTCATCGCGACGAAGGCCCGTGGCCCTGTCGCTCTCGCGTTCGTCATCGGGGCGGTCTTGATGGTTGGCGGAGGCGTGTTCGAGATGCTCTGGGGCGTGCGAGCAGAGGGGGTCCAGTTGGAGGACATCGCCGAGCCGCTGACTGCCGAGACAGCCAGCGACGGGGGACGTCAAGCCCCCGACGCCGAGCCACCGGTGGCCTCCGCGACCCCCGAGGCTCAGGTATGGCTGCATCGGAGCTTCGCCCACGACCATCACGCCGAAGCCGCTGAGCACCGCGCTAGGTCATTCGAGCTGTTGGAGGAGCCAGGAGTCGACGTCGACGCGACAGCCGAGACAGAAAGGGCTTTGAGCGCGATCGAAGAGGCGATTGCACTGGCAGAGGAGGAGAAGGCGTTGGCGGCCGACGAAATGGCGAGGGGTCCTGCTTCGGACGGATCGGGACCCGACAGAGATGCGATGCCTCGCGAGGCACGATACCGAAGCGCACAGGCAGCATTGCTCCGAGCCAAGAGCCACGAAGAGGATGCCGCATCGCTTGGGTCGCAAAGCGATGGCGAGGCGCAAGCATATGGCTATCTTGCGTCTGCTTCTCTCGAGCGCGCCCGGGGAGCCGAGCAGGCGGCCTTGGCCATCGTTAGGCGTGCCCGCGCAAGATCAGACGACACCTCGCAGGACGATGGTGTCGTCGATCGCCAAGCGGCACGGATGCACGAGCTGTGGGCCGAGACGCATGCCGCCAGGGCGGTCGTCCTCGAGATGCAGGCGTCCGGCAACGGGGACGTCGATTGGGCCCACCAGCGCGCGGATCGCGCCGCAACCCTGGCTCAGGCTGCGGTCTGGCGTCTAGAGGCTTTAGAGCGTCGCGCGGCGGCCAAGGAGGCCAAGGGTCGCGCCGGCGAAACCTCACCAGACGGCTACGAAGCTGTTTCCCGAGCCGAGGCCAGGGCCGAGCAGCAGCGCGCCCGCGTGCAGGCCAGGCTCTCATCGACCGAGCGTCGGGAGCGTTCCGGGGCCAGGCGCTATCGTCCGGGGCAGGGAAGGTTGGGCGCAGCACCGGGCACCGTTCTTGGGCCCGCCCCCGAGGAGGCGCTCGACCGCGAGATCGTGGCGCTCGAACGTGCGCTGCTCGAGCACGGCCCGACCGAGCAGAGAGAGCTCGAGCGATTGGTCGGTGCTCGCTACTGGGGTCCAGGAGTCTTTGGCGAAGCCCTGCGCCAAGCGGTGGCCGAGAGGGGAGCTGTGCGCCTCTCGCGGCGTGTCTATGGACCCGGCGGTGCGGACGGTGAGCAGCCCAGCACCGAGATGTCACGGCGTGACGGTCGAGGCACCCAAGATTAGAGCCCGCCTCAGCCGGCGGGCGATCCGAGCCGTTGGGTACCCCAGTTGGATCCTCTGTTCATCCCGCCGACCGGTGTCCACGGGCGATTGGTTAGCGCAGCCCCGTCGAAGTCGGCATCGGTCGCCAGCACCCCGACCGCCGTCGTGGCTGGGAGGGCTCGCTGCTGGGTCCTGCCGAATGTCTTTGCCGTTTGCTCCTGGAGCGATGACCTCGCGGCGGCCCGGTTAGCAGGAGGGCAGGTCACGGTACGATGTGCAGACCGTGGCTTCGGTACTCGCTTCGGGACCGGTCGCTACCGATCTCATCCGCAACTTCTCGATCATAAGTCACGTCGACCATGGCAAGTCGACGCTGTCGGATCGCATCCTCGAGTTGACCGGCGCTGTAGATCCGCGTCTCATGCGCGACCAGTACCTGGACTCGATGGACCTAGAGAGAGAGCGCGGGATCACGATCAAGGCCCAGAACGTTCGTGTCATCTACCGCGACCACGTGCTCCACCTGATCGATACGCCCGGCCACGTCGACTTCGGGTACGAGGTGAGCCGTTCGCTGGCAGCCTGCGAGGGGGCAATCCTGCTGGTAGATGCGTCACAGGGGATCCAGGCTCAGACCCTGGCCAACTGCTACCAGGCGATGGAACACGACCTCGCGATCGTGGCCGTCTTGAACAAGATCGATCTGTCGGCTGCCGATCCCGACAGGTGCGCTGCGGAAATCGAGCAGGTGCTCGGCATCGGTGCAAATGAGATCCTGCGCATCTCGGCCAAGACCGGCGAGGGAGTTGGCGAGCTGCTCGACGCCGTGGTGGAACGGATTCCCGCACCCACCGGGGACAGGGCCGCGCGCCCGAGGGCGCTCATCTTCGATTCCTCCTACGACCAGTACCGGGGCGTCGTCAGCTCGCTTCGGGTGGTTGACGGGACCATCCGAAGCGGCGAGCGTCTTCTGTTCATGCAGGCGAGCGAGGTGCACATCGCCGAGGAGATCGGTATTCGCACCCCGCAGGCGAAGCCCGTCGACGAGCTCGGTCCCGGCGAGGTCGGCTATCTGATCGCCGGGATCAAAGACGTCGGGTCAGCGCGCTCGGGTGAGACGGTCACGAGCGCCCAACTGTCTGCGCAGGCGCCCCTGGGCGGCTACCGGGACCCCAAGC
>JBOGFX010000094.1:0-2648 GCA_050743805.1 Acidimicrobiales bacterium | reverse complement strand
CAGGGTGGACAAGGCCCTCTATGCCGTGATCATGACCGCCTATGTGAACGGAACGTCGACCCGCAAGGTGGACGACCTTGTGAGGGCCCTGGGATGTGATTCGGGTATCTCCCGCTCCACGGTCTCTCGGATCTGCTCCGAACTCGATCAAGAAGTGCAAGCCTTCAGGACCAGGTCCCTCTCTCACCTGTGCTTCCCTTATATCTACCTCGACGCGACCTAAGTGAAGGCCAGGGCGGACCTCATCGCGTTCCAGGTACTGCACGCAGCCGGGGCCACCGGATAGGGCCACCACGTCGGGACCGTCGCCAGTCACGCCAACGTGAAGCACCGCGCTCTCCGCCTCGATCGACTGCAACTCCATGTCGTTGACTATCTCATCTTCCGTCGGCAAGGTCGGGGTCAGCGCGATGACCGTTCGGTGGGCCCCCGCCTGCGGCCCTCGATAGCCAATCAGGCTCGTCACCTACACCTACCTCGATGTCGATGACCGGGTCCATCAGCGGACGCCTCGCGTCGCGCACCCACACGGTCACGCGGGGCTCACGTCACCTTCCGCTCCTGAAGCGTCGGCTGCCTGTACCGTTAGAGTCCTGCTATCTGAAGCATCCACAACGTGCTGTCTGTATGATTCAGGCGTGGTCTACCAGCGTCGAGCTCTTGACGACGAACTCGACCTGCTCCTCGGTGCGCTGCCCGCTGTCGCCATCGACGGCGCGAAGGCGGTAGGCAAGACATCCACGTTCGAGAGGCGGGCGAAGAGCGTGATTGCACTCGACTCGCGCCAGGTCCGCGAAGCCGCCGCAGCCGATCCGGAGTCGATCTTGATCCGCCGTCGCCCCGTGTTGATCGACGAGTGGCAGAAAGTCCCCGAGACGTGGGACGTCGTACGCCGGGCCGTCGACCGGGACAGGACGCCTGGGCAGTTCCTGCTCACCGGAAGCGCCACGCCACGGCGCGATGCAACCGCGCACTCTGGCGCCGGCCGGATCACCCGACTGCGGATGCGGCCCCTGGCCTTCAGCGAACGTGGCATCACGACCCCCACCGTCAGCCTGGAACGCCTGCTCGCCGGAACCGCCGGGACCGTCGAGGGCCACACCAACCTGCGCCTGACCGACTACATCGCCGAGATCATGGCGTCGGGCTTCCCCGGGCTGCGCGGCCTACCGAACCGCCTCTTGCGGGGCGAGCTGGACAGCTACCTGCGCAACGCCGTCGACCGGGACATCCCCGACCAAGGCCTCGCGGTGCGCAAACCGGCGGTCCTCCTGGACTGGCTCCGTGCCTACGCCGCGGCCACAGCCGGCACCGCCAGCTACACCGAGATCCTCGACGCCGCCACCGCCGGCGTCAGCGACAAACCCGCCCGCTCAACCACGGTCGCCTATCGAGACGCCCTTCAGCAGCTCTGGCTGCTCGACCCGCTGCCGGCGTGGGCGCCGATCGGACAAGAGTTCGTCCGTCTCGGCCAGACCCCCACTCACCACCTCGCAGATCCAGCTCTGGCTGCGCGCCTCCTCGGCCTCACCCACCAGGCACTCCTCGACGGGGCCGGCACCCCGCTCGGACCTCAACACGGCACGGTGCTCGGACGCCTCTTCGAGTCTCTGGTGACCCTCAGCGTCCGAGTGCTCGCCCAGCGAGCCGAAGCGACCGTCACACACCTGCGGACCCGCAATGGTGACCACGAAATCGATCTGATGCTCACCAACCCCGAAGGCAAGGTGCTCGCCGCCGAAGTCAAGCTGAGCGGTACCGTCTCCGACCACGACCTCCGCCAACTCAAATGGCTCACCAGCAACTACACAGAACACGTCATCGACCGCATCGCCATCACCACCGGACCCTTCGCCTACCGACGACCGGACGGCATCGCCATCGTGCCACTCTCCCTGCTCGGACCCTGAGGCGCTATGCCAGACCAAGGCAGACAAAAGTTCCCACCCCAAACCCTCAAGCACGATGTTGAGGGTTTGAGTAAGACGCGTGGAGTGGAGACGATGGGACTCGAACCCACGACCCCCTGCTTGCAAAGCAGGTGCTCTAGCCAGCTGAGCTACGTCCCCTGGTTCTTCGGGCCTGAACTGCTGGATCCTCCAGAATGTGTCCGAGCTACCCCTCAACACCGTAGGCATCCTCGATGACGAGCGTAGGCGATCAGGTCCGCCTGCCGGCGTCCCTCTCCGGGCCGAGAACAAGCCCGGCAGGGCCGTAGAGACCTGCGACGCGTCCGATCGCCGAATCCGCAAGGCCGAATCACGAGCGAGGCCCCCGACTGCATGGCTCCACCAGTGTGACCGGACAGGCGGAACCAGGTCTGGCTGATGCCCGACCCGTTCCTCAGCCCCGATCCGAGCAACAAAACCGTGGGGACGAGAGCCGTGGGCAAGGTCTTACGCTCGACGCTATATAGCGGCCCCAAGACTGCGAATGGGTAGGGCGAAGCCCTCGGGTAGCTCCCCGACGGCCTCAGAACGTGGTCGAGCACACCGGCGTCGTGTGTCCTCTGACCGTTGGATGGTGTCGGCGGCGCTTGGAAACTGGACGGTAACGGCGCTCGAAAAGTGAACACTCAAGGATTGGAGAGTGATCACTTTGGAAGACTGGGCACTGATCACAAGGTTGGCGGGTGAAGGTGTCCCCAA
>JBOGFX010000093.1:0-5369 GCA_050743805.1 Acidimicrobiales bacterium | reverse complement strand
CCAAGGAGCTGGTCGATCTCTACCGGGCGCGGGCTCGGGCGGCGGGGCATGTCTTCGCGCCCGACACGGTGTGGCAGAAGGAGCTCGAGTCGGGCTTTGCCTTTATGGAGACCGCCGACCAGCTGCGCGCGATCGCAGAGGTCAAGGGCGACATGGAGTCGGACGCGCCGATGGACCGGCTCGTCTGCGGAGACGTTGGGTTCGGAAAGACCGAGGTCGCGATCCGGGCCGCCTTCAAGGCCGTCCAGGGGGGGTGCCAGGCCGCCGTCCTCGTGCCGACGACGTTGCTAGCCTCCCAGCACTTCACCACGTTCTCCGAGCGCTACGACCCCTTCGGAGTGCGCGTCGAGATGCTGAGCCGCTTCCTTTCGGCGGCCCAGGTCTCCAACGTCCTGGCGGGGCTGAAGGACGGGTCCGTGGACGTCGTCGTCGGCACCCACCGCCTGCTCGGCTCCGACGTCGCCTTCAAGCGCCTGGGGCTACTCGTCGTCGACGAGGAGCAGCGATTCGGGGTAACGCACAAAGAGGCGGTCAAGGCGATCAGCAAGGGGGTCGACGTTCTGACGCTGACCGCGAGCCCGATACCTCGCACCCTGGAGATGGCGCTGACCGGGATCAGGGATCTGTCAATGGTGAACACCCCGCCCGCAGATCGCCGGCCGATCCTGACCTACGTGGGAGAGCGTGACGATGCGGCCGTCTCAGAGGCCTTGCGCCGGGAGCTGCTTCGGGAGGGTCAGGTCTTCTACCTCCACAACAGGGTTGCCGACATAGAAGAGACCGCTCGCCACCTTCGCTCGATCGTCCCCGAGGCAAACGTGGCCGTTGCGCACGGCCAGATGGACGAGGGCACCTTGGAGCAGGTGGTCCTCGATTTTTCCGAGCAACGCTACGACGTCCTGGTGTGCACCACCATCATCGAGTCGGGCATAGACATGCCGACCGTCAACACCTTGGTCGTCGATCGAGCAGATTTGTTGGGCCTGGGCCAGCTCCATCAGATCCGTGGTCGCGTCGGGCGTGCGGGTCAGCGCGCGTACGCCTACCTCTTTTACCCGCGCGAGCGCGTGCTCACCGAGGCAGCCTACGAACGGCTGCGCACCATCGGTGAGCACACAGAGCTCGGCAGCGGCTTCAAGATCGCGATGCGAGACCTGCAGATCCGAGGCGCTGGCAACCTGTTGGGGCGTGACCAATCCGGGCACATCGCGGCCGTCGGCTACGACCTGTACGTGCAGATGGTGGCCGAGGCTCTCGCCGAGGCAAAGGGGGAGACAGTGCCTGATCCCGTGTCGGTGTCCATCGACGTGCCCGGTGACGCCCACCTGCCTGCCGACTACGTCCAGGCAGAGGACGCCCGCTTGGAGGCATACAGGCGTCTGGCGGCCTCGCAGAGCCTGTTCCAGGTCGACGACGTGGCCGAGGAGTGGGCCGACCGTTACGGTCCGCCACCCCAGCCTGCCCGCGGGTTGCTCGACATAGCGAGGCTCCGAGCGAGCTGCATCAGGCTCGGCATCTCCGAGGTGGCCGTGTCGGGCCGCCGGACCTCGGTTGGTCGCTCACTCGCCCGGCTGCAGGGGATCTCGCTGCCGGCGAGCGCCCAGGCGCGCCTGAAGCGACTGGCACCAGGGGCCCAGTTCAAAGAGGGCCTGGCCCAAATCCTCGTCCCGTTGTCCGACCCTCGCCGTGGCGCCGAGGAGCTGCATCGGCTGTTGGAGGCGCTGGTGCCGGCGACATCGTGACGCCTGTTGGCATGGCGGACCCTCCCGCCAAAGAGCGACGCGGCGCCGCCGGTAACATTGCGTGGGCGTGAGGCCGCGGACCCTGATAGCCGGCATCGTGGCCGTGGCCGCGTGCGTAGCAGGCCTGGTGGTGGCCGGTGTCCTGGCCGTGCCGCAGAACGCGGTCAGCGTCGACGGCGCCTCGATCAGCCGCGCCTCGCTCAACACGGACCTCGCATCGATCCGCTCCGATCCGGCCTTCGCGTGCTACCTGGACGCGACCGTCGCCCTGCGCTCTCAGGGCACCGCGCAGCTCCCGGACCCGGGCCAGGGAGCTGCCTACAGCACCCAGTTCGTGGACTTCTGGGTCACAGAGCAGATCAACAACCTGTTGATAGAAGATCTGGCGAACCGCGAGCACCTGAGGGTGAGCCCCGGTGCGCTGGCGGCGGGCCGTCAGGATCTGACCGCTTCGATCTCGGCGACGATCGGGGAGGCGGCGGCCACCTTGGGAGGCGGGGCGCAGTGCGCTCCCAACGGTGCAGCCGTGGTTTCCACCCTCCCGGCCACTCTGCTGTCGGAGCTGGTGACCGCACAAGCTAGCGGCGATGTGGTCCTTGCCCACGCGGCCGGCTACGGGCTCGGCACTGCGAGCCTGGGCCGTTACTTCGCCCTGCACCCGGCCCAGTTCCAGACCATCTGCGTGAGCGCGATCCAGACGGCGTCGCAAAGTGATGCGAGCGCGGTCCGTGCGGCGATCGAGGGCGGCGAAAGCTTCGCCCAGGCCGCGCAGGCGAGCTCGCTCGACAAGACGAGCGCCGCGAACGGTGGTGCGCTCGGCTGCTTCCCCGCGACCGACGGGGCTTACCAGACGTTGGCCCAGGACACCGCCGGTCTTGCGGCCGGAGAGGTCAGCCAGCCGATCCAGGTGGGCAGCGGGTACATCCTTCTTCAGCCCGATGCGTATCGACCGGCGCGCTTCACAGAGGTGATCCCGGCCGTCCGCCAGGCAGTTCTGGTTGCCGGCAGCACGAGGGCGGGAGCGGAGCTAGCAGCCTTGACCAAGGCGGCGCGGGTGACTGTCGACCCCCGTTACGGCACTTGGTCGCGCACCGGCGGTGCTGGGCTCGTCGCGCCCAAGGTGCCCTCGACGTCGGACCTGGTCAACCCCGGGTCGTGAGGCCGCGGAGATCTGCAGGGGACCCGGCTCCGCTCGTGTGGGCGGTTGGGCTCGGGCCGGCCGACGAGGCCCTCATGAGCACCCAGGTGAGGGAGGCCCTCACCCACGAGGTTGCCTTCTTGCGGACCGGACGTCACCCGGCTGCGGAGCGTTTCAAGGGCCTTTACACCTTCGATCGCCACTACGAAAGGGCCGCCACCTTCGATGAGGTGTACCGCCTCATCGTCGAGGACCTCGTCGCCGCCGCCACCGTGCAGGCGCGCTCGGGTGGCCGGGTGGTCTATGCAGTGCCAGGCTCACCCCTGGTCGCCGAGTCGACGATCACCATGCTGCGCGAGGACCCCAGGGTGGTGCTCGAGGTGACTCCGGCGGTGTCCTTCTGTGATCTCGCATGGGAGGCCTTGGGCGTCGATCCGGTCGCCGCGGGCGCCCACCTCCTCGACGGCACCTGCTTCGACCTCGAGGCGGTGGGCTCGCCGGGCCCGTTCCTGGTTGCCCAGTGCTGGTCGCCAGGTGTGCTGAGCGCGATCAAGCTGGCGTTCGACCAAGAGAGCAAAGGTGAGCCGCGGTGCGTGGTCCTGCACCACCTCGGCCTTTCCGATCGTCAGGTCGTTGAGGTCCCCCTCTTTGACATAGACAAGGTGCTCACGCCCGATCACCTGACCTCGCTTTGGATCGAGCCTCTGGAGCGACCCCTGAGCTCCGAGGTGGCGCGGCTGCACGACCTCGCACGTACACTGCGCGCGAGCTGCCCCTGGGACATGGACCAGACCCACGCCTCGCTCGCCCGCCATCTGATCGAAGAGGCCTACGAGGTCACCGACGCCATAGCGGAGCTCGGTTCCATTTCCGGCTCGGAGCCTGCGCCGGTGGCCTGGTCGCATCTCGAAGAGGAGCTGGGAGATGTTCTGTTCCAGGTGGTGTTCCATTGCGTGCTGGCCTCCGAGGAGGGACAGTTCACCATGGCTCAGGTCGCCGGAGCCGTCCACGACAAGCTGGTCGGTCGGCACCCGCACGTCTTCGGGGACGTGCGTGCGGACACAAAAGAAGCTGTCGTCTCGAACTGGGAGGTGATCAAGAGGAACGAGAAGGGGCGAGCGAGCGTGACCGATGGCATCCCGCCGGACCTGCCGGCACTGGTGCTGGCCGCCAAGATGCAACGCAAGGCGACCGCCCTGGGGATGGAGGTCTCCGGCCACCGATCTCTGGACGCCCTCGCGCCCTCTTACGGCTCCCAGCCCTCCTCGGCCGATCTGGCCGAAGCTCTCTACCGGCTCGTGGCGCTCTGTGGGTCGCTCGGCCACGACGCCGAGGGGATCCTGAGGCGCCGCGCGCTCATCGAGCGGGACCGAATCGTCTCCACGGAGCGGGCCGCTCCCCCAAGACCTCTTCAATCCGGCTGACCCGAGCGACAGCCCGGGCGACCCCTCCGAGACAGCTGTCTTCTCCAGAAAAGCGCTCCGATCACAGGACCGCTAGCTTGGCCCGCGACACCAACCGGACGTGACGCGGTCGGCGCGACTCGACCTACCGCCCGTGGCGCCGGTCCGAAACCGGGTGAAAGACGGGGTCCCATGTCAGCGGGCCAGCGCGAGGTGAGCCGTGGCTACGAGGGCTTCGGGGGACGGGTGGGCCTCCTCGGCTCAGAATCGACCCCCTGGTGGCCACCGGCAAGCCGTTGGGCCGACGCTGCGCCGAACATCGTGGTCGTCCTGCTCGACGACCTGGGCTTCAGCGACTTCTCGCCCTTCGGTGCCGAGATCAGCACTCCCGCGGCCGAGCAGCTCGCTGCCGACGGCTATCTGTTGACCAACTATCACACCTGCCCGCTTTGCTCTCCGGCCAGGGCGTCACTGCTCACCAGTCTCAACCCTCATCGCGCGGGCTTCGGTTTTGTCGCAAACATCGACCCGGGCTTCCCCGGGTTCCGAATGGAGATCGCACCGGACGTCCCGACCATCGCCGAGACGTTGCGAGAGGCCGGATATGCGACCTTCATGGTTGGCAAATGGCATCTGACCAAGGAAGAGAACCTCAACGACGGGGCGGACCGCAGCTCGTGGCCCGTTCAGCGGGGCTTCGATTGCTACTACGGGTGCATGGACGCCTTCACCCCGCTTTTGCATCCCAACCGGTTGGTCCGCGACAACACCTCGTTGGTCATCGACGAGTTCCCACCGGACTACTACCTGACCGACGACCTCACCGAGCAGGCTCTTCGCATGCTCAAGGGGCTACGAGGCAACAGACGCAGGCGGCCGTTCTTCTTGTACTTTGCGCACAACGCGGTCCACGGCCCATTGCAGGCGAAGGCAGCCGAGCTGGCTCGCTACCGGGGCCGCTACGACGACGGATGGGAAGCATTGCGCAACAGGCGTTTTGCGAGCCAGGTCGAGCGCGGCCTCTTCCCGCCAGATCTGAAGATCGCCTCTGCCAGCCAGCACGACTTGGAGGCTCTCCCCGAATGG
>JBOGFX010000092.1:0-1850 GCA_050743805.1 Acidimicrobiales bacterium | reverse complement strand
GTCTCAACCCATCAGTACGACGGCTTCGGCCCTTGGGATCGACAGACCAATATCTGGGCTTGGCGCCTGATCCTGGGCGATGCCGCTGGTGGCGCGCAGACCTCGCCCTATATCGCCCCTGCGCGTGCCGTTGACCTCTCGGGTCTCCCTCCGGCCTTCGTCGAGGTCGGATCGGCCGAGACGTTCCGGGACGAGGCCGTCGATTACGCGTCGCGTATCTGGGCGGCGGGAGGTGAGGCAGAGCTGCACGTGTGGAGCGGCGGATGTCACGCGTTCTACAGCTTCTACGCGACCACCCGGGTGGCCAAGGCGGCCAACGACGCAAGGGACACGTGGTTCGAGCGGATCCTTTCGCGCTAGGAGCCGCATGTCACCTTGCTGGGTTCTCCACTCAGCTACGTGCTTGGCTACGTCTCGCAAGAGACCGTGCCTACCGACCGTGACGTCGACCGCGAGACATACCTCGCTGCGTTGGGGGACTTCATGCAGACTCTCGATCCCGCTGAGTTCCCCGCCATCCACCGCCTCATAGGGACCTTCACCGCTCACGACCAACGCAGTCAGTTCGAGGCGGGACTCGACCTTCTCCTCGACGGCATCGAGTTGCAGGTCGCTCGGGTGGCAGACTGACGGCCGGCCTTCACGCGCCGAGGTCGTCGGGTTCTGTGGACTCGAAGGTCGGCCGTAGTGATTGACTCTCATTTGAATTTGAGGAGGAGACTCTCCGGCGTGAATGCCGGATGTTGGCCGGCAAGTCGAGTTCGGTTCGGTCTTGGGTTTCAGGCCAGCCCAGGGCCTGTTTCTTCTGTTCGTCTGTCGTAACGGAGGTAGACGTCGGATCCAGACTGACGGAACTCGGTGGACTTCTCCGCCATCCCTTCCGACAAAGCAGTGTCTATTCCCAGCCCGTTCGCTTCGGCGTAGTCACGCACGTCCTGGCTGATCCGCATCGAGCAGAACTTGGGGCCACACATGGAGCAGAAGTGGGCCGTTTTGGCCGGTTCCGCCGGCAGCGTCTCGTCGTGGTACGCCCGAGACGTGTCAGGGTCCATGGCCAGGTTGAACTGGTCCTCCCAGCGGAACTCGAAGCGGGCCTTGGACAGGGCGTCATCCCAGGTCTGGGCACCTGAGTGGCCCTTGGCCAGATCGGCGGCGTGGGCAGCGATCTTGTAGGCGATCATGCCTTGCTTCACGTCGTCGCGGTCGGGTAAGCCCAGGTGTTCTTTGGGGGTGACGTAGCAGAGCATGGCGGTGCCGTGCATGCCGATGACCGCCGCCCCGATGGCGGAGGTGATGTGGTCATAGCCCGGCGCCACGTCGATGGTGAGCGGCCCCAGCGTGTAGAAGGGTGCGTCGTGGCACAGCGCCTGTTGGAGGGTTACGTTCTCGGCGATCTTGTGCAAAGGCACATGACCCGGTCCTTCGATGATCACCTGGACGTCGTGGGCCCAAGCCGCCTCAGTCAACTCTCCGAGCGTCGCGAGTTCGGCGAACTGCGCCTCGTCGTTGGCGTCGGCGATCGATCCCGGACGGAGCCCGTCGCCCAAAGACAAGGTCACGTCGTAGGCGGCCATGATGTCGCACATTTCCTCGAAGTGGGTGTAGAGAAAGTTCTCTTGGTGATGCGCCAGGCACCAGGCCGCCATGAGCGAACCACCCCGACTCACGATGCCCGTGACCCGCTTGGCGCTAAGGGGGACATAACGCAGCAACACCCCAGCGTGGACGGTGAAGTAGTCCACGCCCTGCTCAGCCTGCTCGATGAGGGTGTCGCGGTACAGCCCCCAGGAAAGGTCCTCGGGACGGCCGTCGGTCTTCTCCGACGCCTGGTAGATCGGCACGGTGCCGAT
>JBOGFX010000091.1:0-3533 GCA_050743805.1 Acidimicrobiales bacterium | reverse complement strand
TGCCTTCTGATCGGCGCTATAGCGACGGGGGGCCGGGTGCTTGGCTTTGTCTTGTGACGCCATGACTCCATCCTCGTTTCCAAGGTCAGGAGTCTCCAAGTAACCCAGGGAGATTCAGTGAGCCTTCTCTGGTGATCTTGGACGAGCCCACCAGCGCTCTGGACCCGGTTGGACGCCACGACGTTCGTGAGGTCATCGCCCATCTCCGTGACCGCGGTGTGACCGTCTTCTTGAACACCCACCTCTTGGAAGAGGCCGGACAGGTCTGCGACAGGGTTGCGGTGGTCGACCACGGACGCTGCATAGCGATCGGAGCACTTGACGAGCTGCTGGGTGGGGTGACCGGAGTCAGGCTTGCGGTACGAGGCCTGCGCCAGAAGTGGTGGTTGCCCCTGGGGCGCTTTGGCCGGTGGTCGGCCGACGGGGACTGGCTACGGGTGGGGCTCGCCGACGCGAACAGCATTCCGGAGCTGGTGGCTGCCATCGTGGCGATGGGAGGCGCAGTGGAGGCGGTCGTGCCGGAACGTCGCAGTCTGGAAGACCGCTTCATCGAGCTGTTGGCGAGATCGTGATCCCGACCCTCGTCATCGCCCGGCTGACGCTGCACGAAGCGCTCAGGCGTCGTCTCGTTGCCGCATTCGGGGCGATCACGCTCTGCTTCGTCGGACTTAGCGCGTGGGGCTTCTACCGCCTCGGTCACAGCCAAAGCCTCACGAGCGGGGATCTCAACGTGGCGCTACCCCAGGCGCTCGTCCTGTTCATGTTCATGTTCAGCTTCGTTCTGGCATTGAGCGCTTCGACCATCGCTTCGCTCGCCGTTGCGAGCGAGGTCGAGTCCGGGGTGCTCCATACCATCGTCACCAGACCGCTCACACGGGCCCAGGTGCTCTTGGGAAAGTGGACCGGTCTCGCGACGGTGGTGTTGGGGTACGCGGTCGTGGTGTCGACGCTCGAGGTGATCGTGGTTGGCTGGGTGAGCGGCTTCACCCCGCCCGATCCCCTCGCCGTAGCCCTCTACCTGTTCGCCGAGGGTGTGGTGCTCATGACGCTCGTCCTGTTCCTCAGCACCCGGCTGTCCGCGTTGGCTTCTGGGGTCGTGGGGATCGCGCTGTTCGGAGCTGCCTGGCTCGCCGGAGTGGTCGGGACCCTGGGGACCAACTTCCACATCGGCTCCCTGAGGGTCATCGGCGAGGTGTCCCGCTATGTCCTGCCGACCGACGGGCTCTGGCGCGGTGCGGTCTACTACCTCGAGCCGTCGTCCTTCCTGACCAGGAGGCTGACCGAGGTCGTCGGGGGAGGCAACCCGTTCTTTGTGGCGTCCCCACCAGGGTGGGTCTACGTGGGCTGGACCGCTGCCTGGTTCGCCGTCGTGCTCGCAGCCGGTCTGGTCAGCTTCGAACGCAAAGAGCTTTAGCCTAGAAACGCAGCTGGGGAGCCACGACGACATTGTCTCGCGTTCGTCAGGGGGAGCTCGATCCCGTCGAGCCAGCGCAGTCCCTTCGCGTCGAAGAGGTCCGGGGCCGGCGGGGCGTTCGACCAGGTTGCGGTGCATCATGGCGTGAACTTGGTTCTTGAGGCTCGTGCGTTCGCGCACCAGCTGGGCCCGGCGGCTCATCCGGCGCCGGGCGAGACGGGCGGGCCCTTCGGCCAGCCATGCGTCGGGGACGAACCCGGTGCCGAGGAGCTGGCCAGGGTCCGGGTGTCGAGCTGATCGGTCTTGGCCCGTGCCGCCCCGATCGGCGTGGTGACCGCTGCGTTGGCCACGACGACCCGACGACGTGAGGCTCGATGAGTCGAGCGATGGCAAGGGCGTTGCCGGTCGCCTCGAGGCCCACCTGATCAGTCGGCCGCGGCGACGAAGCGAACGCCATCAGCGCCGCTCGTCGTGCCGGCACCCTTGGATGTCTGCCGACCTTCCCGTCTTCGAAGATAGCCACCTCGCAAGCCGTGATGGACATCCGGACCAATCCAGCCCTTCTCTCATCGTGGTGTGGGGAGACAGGCGGGCGAACGACAACTACAGATACCTGCTCGCAGCACAACCGCGCCATTCACAGGGCCGGCCAACCACAACGGCGGGCTCGAAGCCCATAGTGGTGGTGTCGGCCTGCCCTACCTGCGTTCTCCCGGGAACCCTGGACCCGGTGGGCATGAAAGTAACTAACCGAGCACAGCGGCGCCCGGTCCCATGGTGACGTCCTAACTTCCCCGTAAATGATGTCGGCCTGGACCACCATGTAAGTGCCCCAAAGCACAGAACAAGGAGGCCAAAGCCAATGAGAAAGGTAACCCAGTCGGTGCTCGTCCGCGAGGAGCTGGTCAGCTTGCTTGTTTTGGGTCGGAGAGCTCACCCCTCAGAATGTCACCGCGAGGTCGCTGCCGTATGCTCGACATGCCAAGCCGGAGCCGAGTTGTCGCGACGGAGTGCCCGCTAGATCGTTGACGAACTTCAGTCCATTTGACCCGGGCTTTGCACGCGAGAGAGGGCTACGTCCTCCCACTTCAAGAATGACGAGTACAGCCGCCGGCCCTCGAGGGAAAGCAAGGGTTCACGTCGTCAGGGTGCCGGCACGATCGACACATGACCGGAGACGACGCAGGGTCTCGTCGCTCTTCAGGCAGGGGCGATCGCCGCGCAGAACATGACCCGGTCCTCACGCCAGAAGGGCGCACCGGTCTTGCAACATGACCTCGACGGGCCCGCACCTCGCGCTGAGGTTCTGGAATCGCCGCCATCGGACACCTCCAGATCGCCGTGTTGCGACGACCGGTTGAGTTCAGCCAGTAACAACCTCAAAGTGCGTCAAGTCGATGCAAGGCGGTGGAGCTCGGATTCGGCGAGATTCGTGGCGAGGGAGCTGAGAGCGCTTGACCCCTCTCCCGACGTCCCACCGGCGCTGATCAGGACCACGAATCGGCCTCTCGAAAATGCGATCCTGACGGTTGAGTTGCGCATGGAGGACCCGGTGGCTCCGGGGATCCTGGCGAGCTCCAAAGGCGAGCTTGTGGCCGAGGTTCCAGCGAGGTTCAAGGTCGAGCTGACCTGACCAAGGTCCTCCGCCGCCTCCTTTGTCGAAGCCAACTGGGTTAGGCACAGCATGAGGTAGGTCCCTCTACGTGCTTGGGCGTTGTCCCAGTAATACAGACGGCTCGCAACCCAGCGGTCAGCTTGTAGCTGCGTCTCCGAGACACCACCGCAGACCCCCGAGCTCGCCTGTCCCAGGAGCTGGGTACCGGTGGCGCTGTGGGTCAGCGGATCTCTGCGCTCTTGAACGAACCCATGAGGCGAATCGGCCACGTAGCGTCCTGTCAAGCCGCTCGGCGGCCGTCTCACGAAAACGTGCTGTTTAACCGTGTAGGGACGATCGACGTGGCCGCCCGACGCCGGCCACGCAGCGATGCCGATGGCAGCGCACAGGACAACGGATGCGAACGCGAGCAGGTACCTGATGGACCTCACGCTCAGCGCAGCCCGAAGTGCTTCTCCCGGTCCCATGAGCCCCTCCCGATCACAGATGTCTGGTGAAAATGTC
>JBOGFX010000090.1:0-18873 GCA_050743805.1 Acidimicrobiales bacterium | reverse complement strand
AGGCAGGGGGGTGGGGGTGGGGACAGGCGGCTGAGATGAGCCGTCGGTCACGAGCTGTCCGGAGCCCGCAGGTAGCAACGCTCCGTGTGGTGTTCCCTGAAGCCGGCCGTTGCGTACAGGGCGGTTGCCGAACGGTTGGCCGCATCCACATAGAGCATCGCCTCTCCAACAGAGCGAGAGAGCACGTCGAGGCCTGCTTGGAGCAGGGCCCTGCCTACTCCCAGGCCCCAGAAGTCCGGGTCGACCGCCAAGACGTAGATCTCGCCCAAAGACCCCGACCGCTGCGAGTGCAACTTGGTCCAGCATGACCCGGCCAATCGTCCCCCGCGCTCGAGCAGCAGCAGGCCCGCGGGGTCGAACCAAGGCTCGCGCTCTGTGTCCAGGAGCTGGCCCATGTCCCAATGACCTTGCTCGGGATGATCGCCGAAGGCGCGGTTGTTCACCTCAAGCCAGCGATCCTCGTCGACCCCGGGGACAAAGGGGCGGACTTGGGTGTTCGACCTTGGAGGCCTCGATGCTGCGTCGATCTCGAGGCGCATCTGGAGGAGGTCCCGCTCGAAGGCGAACCCGAGGCGCGAGGGCATGGATGCGTCCAAGGAGGGATGGCGGCGGTCCCAGAACCGCAGGGGGGTGTCGCGTTGTGCGGCTTGGGAGACGATCGCCCCCAAAAGCCTCGCCCGGGTTGTTGCCGGATCGGCGCCCTCGGGCGCTCGCCGGGCGACCGCTATCTCCACGAGACCGGCGCCCCGGCCGGGGCTCAACTGTCCATAGCCCACCACCGCTGCGGAACTCCGAGCGACCACCCCTTCGATCGAGGCGGGGGAGCCGAGCAGCGCCGCCCGGCTCCCTTCGTCGAAGGGCGGCTCGCCGTCCTGTGCCTCACAGCGCTGCAGGAAGTCCACGACCTCGGTCCGTCTCGAGGCGTCTGTGGTGTCGAGCCTCTCGATGTCGGGCGATCCCACGCGCCTGCACCCTAACGGCCGCCGTCTTGGCGGCGCGGTGGGCGTGCCCGGGTCGAGCGGGACGATCCGCTCGTGACCGCTCGAGGCTTGGGGCTTACAGAGGCCGAGGGAAAGGTGAGCAGCGGTGGCGACGCTGGGGTCAGCTCGACGCGATGGCCGCGTTCTCGCGGCCGCCTGACGGGTGCGACGGCGCCGGTTGCCCCCAGCATCGAAGGCCTCGGCAAGAGGAAGTCGACCTCGGGCGTGCGAGCGCGCGGTGGCGATGATCCGAGATCTCCTCGGACCGCAGGCTCGGCAGACAGGGCGCGCCGAGCGCAGCTCGAGTGGGCGGCGGTTGGCTTGCGAGCCGCGACCTTCGCGCCCAAGCGTCGCGGGGCCCGATCTTGGCCCGGGGGTGAGCCCTCGGCGCGGCGGTCCCCCACGTTGGCGAGATGCCGGCCCCGCGGTGTGCCTGTAGCCTCGGGCCGCCCCATGGCTCGTGGAACTTCGGCCCAAAGAGCTCTCAAGGCGCGTGCCGCCTCCGTCCTGAGCAGACTTCGGGCCGAGTACCCCGGGACAGCGCGCGAGCTGTGCGCGCTCGAGTTCGAAGATCCCTTTCAGTTGCTGGTGGCAACCATCCTTTCCGCCCAGAGCACCGACGTCCGCGTCAACTCGGTCACGCCAGCGCTCTTCGGGCGCTACCCAACAGCCGCCGACCTTGCCGGCGCAGACCCGGCCGAGGTCGAAGCCATCATCTTCTCCACGGGCTTCTTCCGCTCCAAGGCGAAGAACCTCGTTGCCATGGCGGGCCAAATCGCCCAGCGCTTCGCGAGCGAGGTCCCGAGCGAGATGGAGGAGCTGGTGGGCCTCCCCGGGGTCGGGCGCAAGACGGCGAACGTGGTTCGCAGCGTGGCCTTCGGCTTGCCGGGCCTGCCGGTCGACACCCACGTCGGGCGGCTCGCGCGGCGGCTCGGTCTAGCCAGGTCGGACGACCCCGTGGCGGTGGAGAGGGAGCTTTGTGCCCTCGTCGACGAGGCCGAGCTTGGCGCCCTCAGCCTGCGGCTGATCCTCCATGGTCGAGCGGTGTGCACGGCGCGGCGGCCGAAGTGCGAGACCTGCATCCTGGCCGACATCTGCCCCTCTGCGGAGCTGCCGGTGTCCTCCCGCGTGAAAGGTTCGAAGACCACCTGGCGCCAGTAACACTGAAGGTGCTACTTTCGGTGCGTGGTTGTGAAGCGATCCGTCTCTCTGTCCGACAACGTGGCGGCGGCGGTGGAGACCGCAGCGCGCGAGGATGGCGTCTCCTTCAGCGCCTGGCTGACCGGCGCGGCTGAGCACCAGCTGAGGATCCGCCAGGGCTTACGCGGCATCGCGGCCTGGGAGCGGGAGGCGGGAGCGCTCACCGAGGAGGAGATAGCGGCTGGCGAAGCCCTGCTCGCCCGGTTGCTCTCGGGGGTGTCCGAGATGGCCTCGCGGGTACGGAGGCGCTGATGGCGGCCGTTCGCGGCGGACTTGTCTACGGGGTGGGAGCCGTCCGCGCTGCGGCCAGGGGGGATCGGCGGTTCTGGGCGATCCATCGCGCCGCCCTCGCCCACGGGATCGTCCCCATCGTGCCCGTGGGGGTGATCGCGGAGGGCTTCAGGACCGAGGCACGAGCAGACCGCATCGGCGACCTGCTGGACGGGGTCGAGGTGGAGCCGCTGACGGCGGAGGGTGCACAGAGGATCGGGCAGCTCGCGATCCGGGCATCGACCGCGGATCTCATCGCCACCAGCGTTGCGGAGATCGCGGCCCGCCGTAACTGCGCCGTGATCTCGGCCAGGCAGGCGGCGCTTGGCAACGCCGCGACTTTGCTCGGGCACAAGCTCGTCCTTCACGCCATCTGATCAAGGGTGCACGAGGCGCCTCAGGCGGCGCGACGCACCGAGCAGCGCGCGCTCGACCGCCACGAGCTCGGTGGCCTCGTCCCGGTCGTCGGCTACGGCTGCATCTGCCAAGGAGCTCACTCGTTTTGAGAGCTCCTCCAAGGTGGTTAGTACCGAGGCAATCTCGGGGGCCAGTGTCATCGGATGATCATTGCCGAGGTGCTCCCCGCTCGGCCCGGGCTCGAAGCCACCCCGATCAGCCCAAGTAGCATCGGAGGACCATGGCCTTGGAGCACCTGGACCTGAGAGGCAAGGCGGATCAGCTCGATGAGCTGCTCGCGCGCCCTGTCATCATCGACGCCGCCTTGTCCGATGCGGTATCGGAGATCATCGCCTCGGTGCGCCGCAATGGCGACGCCGCGCTCAAAGAGCTGACGGAGCGCTTCGACGGAGTCGTGGTCGGCGAGGTCGCTCTCGCCCCCGGCGAGGCCGCGGGCGCCCTCGCCCGCATCGGCGGCCCGCTTCGTGAGGCGCTCCAGGTCGCGCACCGCAGGATCGTGGCCCACCACGAGCGTGACGAAGCGCCCTGCGGAGAGACGATCACCGAAGGGGTCCGCATAGTGGATCTGGTGAGACCGCTCGCCAGAGCGGGCTGTTACGTGCCCGGAGGTCTCGCCCGCTACCCCTCTAGCGTTCTCATGTGCGCGACGCCGGCCAAGGTAGCGGGAGTTGGCGAGGTCGCGGTCTGTGTCCCGCCCGCCCCGGACGGCTCGGTCGACGACGTAACGCTGGCTGCAGCGGCGATCGCCGGGGTCGATGAGATCTACCGCGTTGGCGGCGCCCAAGCCGTGGCTGCCCTCGCCTATGGGACCGAGTCGATCAAGGCGGTCGACATCATCGCCGGTCCCGGGAACCGATATGTGACAGAAGCCATGCGTCAGGTGTCAGGGGTCGTGAAGGTTCCGAGCGCGATGGCAGGGCCTTCCGAGGTGCTCGTCGTGGCCGACGAGCACACCCCCGCGGCCCTGGCCGCCATCGATCTCGCCGTTCAGGCCGAGCACGGCCCCGACGGGCTGTCGTGGCTCGTGAGCTGGTCCGAGGCAAAGATCCAAGAGATAGACCGCGAGCTGGACCGCATCGTCGCGAGCTCGCCGAGGCGCTCGGCGCTGGAGGCCACCTTGAAGGCGGGGGGATACGCATGTCTGGTGCAAGGGCCCGAGGAAGCGATCGCCGTCTCCAACGTCGTCGCGCCCGAGCACCTGGAGCTGATGGTCCAGGGAGCCGACGAGCTGCTGGCCTTGGTCGACAATGCCGGAGCCATCTTCTTAGGGGCCTCGACCCCGGCTGCTCTGGGCGACTACCTGGCCGGTCCCAACCACGTCCTGCCCACCAATCGCACGGCCCGTTTCTCCTCGGTGCTGTCGACCCGGGACTTCAGGCGCTACATGCACGCGATTCAGGCGGGACCTGGATCACTGCGAGCGCTGGGTCCCCACGTCATCACCCTGGCTTTTGCCGAGGGCCTCGATGCCCACGCGCGCTCCGTGGAGATGCGGTTGTGAGCCCCCTCATCCCGGTTCGTGAGGATCTCGTGAGCCATCTCCGCTACGACAGCCCACAGATCCCCGCTGAGGTGAGGCTCAACTCGAACGAGTCCCCGCTCGCCCCCCCGCCCGGCTGGGCGGAGGCCTTCGAGGCCGAGGTGGCGCGTGTCGAGGCGAACCGCTATCCCGATCCAGATGCGGCCGCCTTGCGGGCAGCCATAGGCGCCCTGCACGGGGTATGCGAGAAGGAGGTCTTCTGTGCCAACGGATCGAACGAGGTCGTCCAATGCCTGCTCCTGGCCTTCGGGGGCCCCGGGCGCAGGGCGGCCCTCTTCGAGCCGACCTATGCGTTGCACCGCCTGATCGCGACGGTCAGCGGGACCACGATCGTGGCCGCCAAGCGGAACGAGCGCTTCGAGGTCGATCTGGACCGGGCCCAACGCCTCTTCGAAGAGCACCGGCCGGAGTTGACCTTCCTGTGCTCGCCGAACAACCCCACCGCCAATGCGGACCCCTTGGAAGTGATCGCGGCGATGGTCCACGCGGTTCCCGGGCTGCTCGTGGTCGACGAGGCCTATGGCGAGCTGGCTCCCACCTCGGCGACCTCTCTTCGGCGCAAGCCCGGTTCCGAGGGCTTGGCGGTGGTACGGACCTTCTCCAAGGCGTGGGCGCTGGCCGCTGCGCGGCTCGGCTATGTGATCGCCGCTCCCGAGGTGATCGAGGCGTGCCGAGCCGTCGCGCTTCCTTACCATCTTTCGGCCTACACCCAGGCGGCCGGCATCGTTTCACTTCGTTTCGCCCAAGCCATGAGCGAGCGGGTGGCCGTCATGATCGAAGAGCGAGAGAGGGTCGCCGCGGGCCTGGAGGCTCTGCCCGTCGAGCTATGGCCCTCGGATGCGAACTTCATCTTGTTCCGTCCCAAGCTCGCGCACGGGGCCAGGGTCTTCGGTGACCTCGTGGAGCGCTCCGTGCTGGTTCGGGACTTCTCCCGCTCAGAGGACCTCTCGGGGTGCCTCCGGGTCACGATCGGCACGAGGGCCGAGAACGACCGGTTCCTCTCCGCTCTCGAGGAGTGCCTCAGCTGAGCGAACCGCGACGATCCGAGAAGACGCGCAAGACCAGGGAAACCGAGGTCACCGTGGCTCTGGCGCTGGAGGGGTCCGGTGAGGTGCAGGTCCGCACCGGTCTGCCGTTCTTCGACCACATGCTCGAACAGCTGGGGCGCCACGGCGGCTTCGATCTGGTCGTGAACGCCACCGGCGACCTGCATGTCGACGCCCACCACAGTGTCGAGGACGTGGGGATCGTCCTGGGCGATTGCCTGCTCGAGGCGCTCAAGGACAAGGCCGGGGTGAGACGTTTCGCGTCTGCGCTGGTGCCGCTGGACGAGGCGCTGGTGGAGGTCGCCGTCGACATCTCGGGCCGTCCGTTCCTGGCCTACGAGGTGCAGTTCCCCCAAGACGTCGCCCCGCTCGGTTCGCCGCCATTCGATCCCCAGCTCGCAGAGGAGTTCTTCCGGGCGTTCGTCAGCTCCTCCAAGATCACCATGCACGTCGATCTCAGGAGCGGGCGCAACACCCACCACGTGCTGGAGGCCACCTTCAAGGCAGTGGCGCGGGCGCTGCGTGACGCGCTGGAGGTGGTGGGAGGCGGGGTGCCCTCCACAAAAGGCTCGCTGTGAGCCGAGGCGGCATCGCCGTCTTGGACTACGGCATCGGCAACCTGGCCTCGGCGCATCGGGCACTGCTCAAGCTGGGAGCCGACGCTGCGCTGGTGGTCGAACCGCAGGCAGCCGCCGGGGCGTGCGCCGTCGTGCTACCTGGCGTCGGCGCGTTCGGACGGTGCGTGGATGCTCTCGAGGCGAGCGGCCTGGGGGCTCTGGCTCGTCGCGCCTTCGAGCACGGAGTGCCGCTGCTCGGGATCTGCGTAGGTTTGCAGCTCCTCTACCAAGGCTCCGAGGAGGCGCCGGGCGCCCGTGGCCTCGGGATCCTGGCGGGGAGCGTGGCGAGGCTGCCCCCGGGGTGCAAGCGCCCGCAGATCCAGTGGAACGCCCTCAAGGCGCTCAAGAGCTCACGCCTCCTGGAGGGCTTGGGCGCACAGCCGTGGGTGTACTTCGTGCACTCCTATGCCGCACCCATGGGAGACGAGACGGTCGCCACGTGCGAGTACGGCGGCGAGGTGGTCGCGGCCATCGAGAGCGAGCTTGTCTTTGGGACCCAGTTCCACCCCGAGAAGTCCGGGTCCACCGGGATGCGCGTGCTGGCCAACTTCCTGACGGTGGCCTCCGAGACCGGAGCCCGGCTCTGATGGAGCTCTACTGCGCCATCGATCTGCTGGACGGTCGGGCCGTGCGGCTCGTTCAAGGGGACTTCGGACGATGCAGCGACTTCGGTGACCCCATCGCCCTAGCGCATCGCCTGGTGGGCGAGGGTGCAACGCTCCTGCATCTGGTGGATCTGGAAGCGGCCCGCAGCGGCCTGCGCGCCAACCGCGACGTCGTGCACGCGCTCTTGGAGGAGGTGGCGGTGCCTGTCCAGGTGGGCGGTGGGATCCGAACCCGCGCCGAGGTCGTCGAGCTGGTTGGCAGGGGAGCTCGCTGGGTGGTCATGGGGACCGCTGCTCTCTCGGCGCCCGAGGTGGTGCGCGAGGCGGCACGGGAGAATCCCGGGACGGTGGTCCTGGCCCTCGACTATCGCCGAGGGGCTCGGGGCTCCTCCGTCGCGACCCAGGGCTGGCTCGGCGACAGCGGGCTCGAGCCGGCAGCGGTCCTCGAGGCCTTCGCTGCCGAACCGCTCGGCGGGATCCTGATGACCGCGATCGAGCGCGACGGGACCGGAGAAGGCCCCGACACGGCGGCGCTCGGCGAGGTCCTCGATGTCAGCGATCACAGGGTCATCGCCTCTGGAGGGGTCGGATCGCTCGACCACCTGGCACAGCTCGCCTCTTTTCGGTCGGCCGTCAAACGACGTGGGCCGAGCGGGGCGGTTGTAGGGTCTGCGCTGCTGGCAGGCAGCTTCACCGTGGCCGAGGCGTCGAGGGCATGCGAACGATCCGGGTGATCCCGTGTCTGGACGTGAAGGGCGGCCGGGTCGTAAAGGGCGTCCGCTTCGCCGACCTGGCCGACGCGGGGGACCCCGTGGAGCTTGCGGCACGCTATGAGGCCGAAGGCGCCGACGAGGTTGCCTTCTTGGACATCGCGGCGTCCCACGAGGAGCGGGCCACGATGATCGACGTGGTCGCCGCGACAGCGGAGGCGATCTTCATACCCCTGACGGTGGGAGGAGGGGTGAGGACTGCCGAGGACGCCAGGGCGCTGCTGCGCGCCGGCGCCGAGCGGGTCTCGCTCAACACTGCGGCTGCCCAAGACCCCGATCTCATAACCCGTCTCGCCTCCGAGTTCGGGTGCCAGTGCGTGGTGCTGTCGGTCGACGCTCGCCGCAGGCCGGAGGGAGGGTGGGAGGCATACACCCACGGCGGCCGCCGAGCCTCGGGTCGCCCGGCGATCGAGTGGTGCTCCCAGGGTGCCGCCCTTGGCGCCGGGGAGATCCTGCTCACCTCGATGGACAACGACGGCACCCAACACGGCTATGACCTCGAGCTCACGTCCAAGGTGACAGAGACGGTCGATGTCCCCGTCGTTGCGTCCGGAGGGGTCGGGACCCTGGACGACCTGGTGGCCGGTGCGACGTTGGGCGGGGCCGATGCCGTGCTGGCGGCATCGATCTTCCACAGTGGCCGCCACAGCATCGCGCAGGCCAAGGCTCGTTTGACAGAGGCGGGGCTCAACGTTCGACCGCTCCGATGAAAGAGGCGCCTGCCGGCGTGTCCCGGTCGATCTACCCGGGGACCCGCCCTGACGCGATACCTTCTAGTCGGTGGAGCTCAACGGAGCGGTAAGGGGCACGGACGCCAAGCAGCCGATAACGGTCCTCTTCGACCGGGTGCTCGTACAGGTCACCCAGCCCGACGGAGAGCGGCGCTCGCGCGCCGGGATACTCATCCCCGCCACCGCCCAGGTGTCACGCCGGCTCATCTGGGCCGAGACCGTGGCGGTCGGTCCGCACGTCAGGGCCGTGAAGGCGGGCGACAAGGTCCTGTTCAACCCCGAGGACCGCTTCGAGGTTGAGGTCCAGGGTGAGGAGTACGTCATCTTGCGCGAGCGTGATGTCCACGCGGTCGCCTCCGAGCGCAACGGCGGCGGCACGGGGCTGTACCTCTGATCGCGCCCGCATAACGGTGAGCGCTCTGGGGACCGCCCGAGGCCCCAAAGAACAGTCGCCGTCGGCGGCAGGCGCTTCCGATGCGACGACGGGCTTTCGGTTCGAGTCCGCGGTGGTCCCTTCGCTTGCAGACTTCGTCTCTCTGGCAGCGGACCACTCCTTGGTCCCGGTCACCACCGAGTTGATCGCCGACACCCTGACCCCCGTGGGTGCCTTCCTGCGGGTGGTGGCAGGGCGCGACGGCTTTCTTCTCGAGTCGGTCGAAGGCGGGGAGAGATGGGGGCGGTTCTCCTTCGTGGGACGCTCGCCGCTGGCCACCCTCACCGCTCGGGGGCCCGAGGTCGCCGTGCAGGGGACCCTCGGGTGGGAGCCGCCCCAAGGCGGCGGGGTGCTCCGGGCTCTAGAGGCGCTGCTCGCGCGCTACCGCTCGCCCAGCATCCAAGGACTTCCACCCCTGTTCTCCGGGGTGGTCGGCTACCTCGGTTACGACGTGGTGCGCGAGGTCGAGCGTCTCGCGAGCCCACCGCCCGACGACCTCGGTTTCCCCGACGCCGGGCTGGTGGTGATCGGCCAGCTCTGCGCGTTCGACCATTGGCGCCAGAGGGTGGTGTTGATCGACAACGTCCCGATCCGAGAGGGTTCGAGCCACGCCGATCTCGAAGCGTCCTGGGCGGACGCCGTGGAGCGCTTGAAGCAGCTCGCGACCGACTGCGTGCGCCCCCTGGCAGAGCACCCGGTGGCGCCTCCCGAGCAAAGCGAGCCGGTCAGGGACTTCACCCGCACCATGTCGTCGCAGAGCTACCGGGACGCGGTTGCAGCCGCCAAGGAGCACATCAGCTCCGGCGACATCTTCCAGGTAGTCCTCTCTCAGCGCTACGACTTCACGCTCGGAGCTGACCCTTTCGACGTGTACCGCTGCCTGCGGTTGCTCAACCCGAGCCCGTACCTGTACTTCCTGAGGCTCGATGAGGTGACCGTGATCGGGTCCTCCCCCGAGCCGATGGTGCGGCTGCGGGAAGGGACCGTCATCTCGAGGCCAATCGCGGGCTCGAGGCCGAGGGGGAGCACCGCCGCGGAGGACGCGCTGGTTGGTGGCCAGCTGGCCGAGGACCCCAAGGAGGTGGCCGAGCACGTGATGCTTGTCGACCTCGCCCGTAACGACGTGGGCAGGGTGGTCCAGTTCGGCAGCGAGAAGGTCGACGAGCTGATGACCCTGGAGCGCTACAGCCACATAATGCACCTGACCTCACAGGTCAGCGGCCTGCTGTGCGATGGGCGCGGGCCGATCGACGTGCTTCGCGCGACGCTCCCCGCCGGCACGCTCTCGGGAGCACCCAAGGTGAGGGCCATGGAGATCATCGACGAGCTCGAGGTCACCAAGCGGGGCATCTATGGCGGCGTGGTCGGCTACCTCGACTTCTCTTCCAACCTGGACACCGCGATCGCGATCAGGACCATGGTCTGTTCTCCCGACGGTCGGGCGTCCATCCAGGCAGGGGCCGGCATCGTGGCCGACAGCGACCCTGCGGCGGAGGACGCCGAGTGCGCCCACAAGGCGGCAGCTCTTCTCGCCGCCTTGGGCTGGGCCCGCGAGCTGGCAGCGCGGCGCTACGGCGAGGAGGCCTGAGGTGGGCGCCTTTGAGCCCGTCGCCTCGGGGTACGCGGCTCTGACCAAAGAGATGGCGGCCCATCACCTGGCGCGCCAGGTGCTCTTGGTCTCGGGCCGCGACGCGCTCTCCTACCTCGAGGGTCAGTGCAGCCAGGAGCTGGGCGGCCTCGAGGTCGGCATGTCGAGCGAGACCCTGGTGCTCGAGCCCGACGGCAAGCTGGTCGCCTTCGCACGGGTGAGCCGCCTGGGCGAAGAGGAGCTCTGCGTGGACGTGGAGGCCCCAAGTGCGCCCAGCCTGCTGGCGCGTCTCGAGCGTTTCAAGCTCAGATCGCGCCTCGCCATAGAGCCGGCGGACTGGGTGGCGATCGCCTTGAGAGGTCCCCTGACCCCTCCGGCCTCAGATCTCAGCGCCCCCCTGGTCGCCTTGGTCGAGCACAACGGGCGCCGTGGCGCGGATCTGCTGGGGCCCCGGGAGACCTTGGAGCCCCCCGCCGGTGTTCCCTGGTGCACCGACGATGCCTGGGAGGCGGCCCGGATAGAGGCGGGGGAGCCCCTCATGGGAAAGGACCTGTCCGAAGGGATGAACCCCTTCGCCACCGGCATCATCGGCCGGGCGGTCAGCTTCACCAAGGGCTGCTACACGGGCCAGGAGCTGGTGGCGCGGATCGACTCGCGCGGTGGCCACGTCCCGCGGCGCCTGATCGGCCTTGTGCTGGCGGCGGACCCAGACCCCGGCGCCCTGGCGGGGTCGAGCCTTTTCGATCGGGCCAGCTCCAAGGCGGTGGGCGAGGTCACCTCGGCTGCGTGGTGCCCGGGGCTTGGCGGCGTCGGGGCGTTGGGCTACCTCCATCGCTCGGTGGGCACCGGGGCGGTGGTTAGAGTCGGCGACGATCGGGGCGCGGGCTCTATCACCGCCGAGACAAAAGAGCTGCCTCTGCTCTAGGTCTGTGCCGGGACCAGCCGTGAGAGCCCGTCTGCGGCTAGCTTTTGACGGGTTGACGAGCGAAGCGGCGGTGGCCTTCCACGACCTGTTGCGCGCTCTGCCCCCATCGGAGGGGTCGAGCATCGAGGAGTCTCGGCTCGCGTCGGAGAGCTGGTCCCTCGTGACCGCACACCCAGCCGGGGTGAGCTTCCAAGACATCGCCGCGGGCGGGGTCCGAGCGCAGTGGGTGCTACCCCAAGACGCCGACCACGACAAGGTGCTCGTCTACCTGCATGGCGGCGGCTACCAGGTCGGGTCGATCTCTTCGCACCGCAAGCTGGTCGGGCATCTCGCGCGGTCCGCCGGCGTCGCAGGCTTGTGCCTGGGATACCGGCTCGCGCCAGAGAACCCGTTCCCAGCCGCCCTCAACGACGTGGTGGCCGCCTTCGAGTGGCTGTTGGGCTCGGGTTACGCGCCGCAGCGAATCGCGATCGGGGGGGACTCGGCCGGTGGGGGCTTGGCGTTGGGCGCGGCCGTAGAGATGGCACGGGCCGGGCTCCCGGCCCCTGGGGGGCTCGTCCTTTTGTCTCCTTGGACCGACCTCGAGCTCACCGGAGAGTCTCTGATCAAGAACCTCTCGCGAGACCTGGTTCTCGTTCGCGACTCGCCGCGGGTTCCCGACGTCCGCCGCTACGCGGGATCCCACGACCTTACCGACCCGAGGATCTCACCTCTGTACGCGAGCTTCGAGGGGTATGTGCCCTTCATCGTCCACGTGGGCGGGGACGAGGTGCTGCTCGATGACTCGACGCGGTTGTTCGAGCGCGCGCTGGCCGACGGGTGCGACGCGACGATCGAGGTCTGGCCGGGCATGCAGCATGTGTTCCAGATCGCTGCCGGCAACGTTCCCGAGGCGGATGCATCGATCGCATCGCTGGGTCGGTGGTTGAAGGCGCGTCTGGGGAGTCGCAGGGCGCCTTGAGATCGGCCAGGCCGGCGGCTGCCAGGGGGCTCTCCTCATTGGAGAAGGGGCTCATTGGAGGAGGGGCTCACCACTAACCTTGACCTCCATGGCGAGCTATCTGCAAGAGATCGTTGCGCACCATCGCCACCGGGCCGAGGCGGACACCCGTGACGTCGATCAGCTCGTGTCTCGAGCACTCCTTTGCCCCGCGCCCAGGGGCTTCGAAGAGGCCCTTGTGGTCGGTAGGACTCGGGGCCTCGGAGTCATCGCCGAGATCAAACGCCGCTCGCCTTCCAAGGGTGAGATAGCACCCGATCTCGATCCAGGCGCCTTGGCGAAGTTGTACACCTCGGGTGGCGCGGTGTGCCTGTCGGTGCTGACCGACACCGAGCACTTCGGCGGGTCCGAGGACGACCTCAGGGCGGCGAAGCAGGCATCGCCCCTGCCGGTGCTGCGCAAGGACTTCACGGTCTGCCGCGCAGACGTGTGCGACGCGCGTCTCATGGGGGCCGACGCTGTCTTGCTGATCGTGGCCGCGCTGAACCACGAGGAGCTCCTGGAGCTGCTGGGTCTGGCGGCCCTGCTAGGTCTGGCGGCCCTGGTGGAGGCCCACGACGAGGACGAGCTCGATCGTGCGCTTCGCTCCGGCGCCCGGATCGTCGGGGTGAACCAGAGAGACCTGTCCACCTTCGAGGTCGATCGGGATCGCGCCGTGCGTCTTGCGCGCAGGATCCCCCCATACGCGTGCGCGGTGGCCGAGTCAGGCATCGCAGGCGCGAATGACGCGGCGTCGCTCGGCGCGGCCGGTTACGAGGCCATCTTGGTGGGCGAGTCGCTCCTCGCCGCGGCCGATCATCTCCAGGGCGTGCGGGAGCTGTCCGGGCACCGGGTCGCAGAGCGCGCGATGGTCCGCCGATGAACGACGCCCGGCCCTTCGTCAAGGTGTGTGGGATCACGAGCGAGGCCGACGCGTTCGTGTGCGTCGGGCTCGGCGTCGACGCGCTCGGCTTCATCTTCGCACCCTCGCCCCGTCAGATGAGCACGTCGTCGGTAGCAGACATCGTGAAGCGCCTTCCTTCTGAGGTCCTCACGGTTGGGGTGTTCAAAGATGAGGCCCCGGCCCGGGTGGCTGAGATCGCGAACGGCATCGGGCTCGGCGCCGTCCAGCTCCACGGTCACGAAACGCCGCAGGACACCGCCTACGTCGCCGAGCGGGTCGCCTGCACGATCAAGGCGTTCAGCGCGGGCGACCCGCAGGTGGCCAGCTTCGATCGCTTCGGGTGCGAGCTGATGCTCATCGATGCCGAGAGCCCGGGCTCCGGAGAGGTCTTCGATTGGAGGCTGGCCGAGGGGGTGGTGGACCACGGGCGCCTGATCGTTTCGGGGGGCCTGCACTCGGGGAACGTGGCCCAGGCCATCGCGAGGCTTCATCCGCTGGGAGTCGACGTGGCGACCGGGGTCGAGGCCAGCCCGGGGCACAAGGACCCGAAGAAGCTCTCTCAGTTCGTCTCCGCAGTGCGGGCCGTCGCCTATCAAGACGCTGCGCACGAGGAGGGCACGAGCCCCTACGACTGGCTGGCCGAGAGATGAGCGATCACCTCGGCCCACACCCGATCATGGGCGAGGTCGGCCCCTCAGGGCGCTTCGGCGACTTCGGGGGCCGCTTCGTGCCCGAGTCCTTGGTCCCAGCCTGCATGCAACTCGAAGAAGCCTTCGCGAGCGCCTGGGCAGACCCCTCGTTCCGTTCGACCTTGGACGCCACGCTCGCCACCTACGGAGGCAGGCCAACGCCGCTGACCGAGTGCGTGAGGATGTCCGAGCTGCTCGGCATCCGTCTGCTGCTCAAACGTGAGGACCTCACCCACACCGGGTCCCACAAGCTGAACAACGTCATCGGCCAGGCGCTTCTGACGCGCCGCATGGGCAAGCGCCGCATGATCGCTGAGACAGGAGCGGGCCAGCACGGGGTCGCCACTGCGACCGCAGCCGCGCTGTTCGGGCTGGAGTGCACCGTCTACATGGGGGAGATCGACACCGATCGTCAGGCGCTCAACGTCTTTCGAATGGAGCTCCTGGGCGCGCAGGTCTCGCCGGTGAGAACGGGGTCAAAGACCCTCAAGGACGCGATCAACGAGGCGCTGCGCGACTGGGTCGCCACGGTCGAGCACACCCACTACTGCCTGGGGTCGGTGATGGGCCCCCACCCCTACCCCTACATGGTCCGCGAGCTCCAGAGGGTTGTGGGGACCGAAGCCCACGCCCAGTGCCTCGAGCTTCTGCGCACCGAGCCCGATCTGGTCGTCGCGTGCGTGGGCGGTGGGTCCAACGCCGCCGGGACCTTCTCGGGGTTCGTCGAGGGCACCGCGAGGCTGGTGGGGGTGGAAGCCGCCGGAGGTGCAGCCGCGAGCGCGGGGACTCCGGGGGTGCTTCACGGGATGCGCTCGCAGCTCCTCCAGGACGAGGAGGGCCAGATCCGCGAGGCCGAGTCGATCTCCGCCGGTCTCGATTACCCGGGCATAGGCCCCGAGCACGCCTATCTGAGCGCGAGCGGGAGGGCGGAGTACCACCAGGCGAACGACGCGGAGGTGCTGGACGCCTTTGAGCTGCTAGCCGCCAAAGAGGGCATCATCCCCGCGTTGGAGCCCGCCCATGCGATCGCCTGGGTGGTGCGTGCTGCAAGAGACGGGACGATCCCAAGGGGGGCGACCGTCCTGGTGACCATGTCGGGGCGCGGGGACAAGGACGTCGAGCAGGTCTCGCGCATCAGGGCCTCGTCGCGGCAGTGATGCTCCCGGGCACAGACCAGGGCACAGGAGCCCGAGCCCATTCGATGGAGAAGGCCTTCGGTGCGCGGCTCGGTTCCGGCGGCAAGCTCGTCATCCCCTATGTGATGGCCGGTGCTACGAGAGACTGGGTCACGGTGCTCGAGGCTCTCTGTGACGGCGGCGCCGACGCGATCGAGGTCGGGTTGCCGTTCTCGGACCCGATGATGGACGGTCCGGTCATTCAGGCCGCCGGGGAGGCCGCCCTGTCGCGCGGGACGACACCCGCCAAGGTCTTGGACGCGCTCGGGCGCGCCGGGCTCCCGGTCCCCATCGTGGTGATGACGTATTTCAACCTGGTCCTGCGACACGGCCTCGAGCGGTTCGCGGGTGCGCTCTTGGAGGCCGGGGTGGCAGGGGCGATCGTCCCGGACCTCTCCTTGGAGGAGCTGGGCCCGTGGGCACATGCGGCGGATGCCGCCGGGATCGACACGGTTCTCATGGTCGCTCCCGCGACTCCTCGCCCGAGGGTCGCGGCGATCTGTCAGCGGGCGCGAGGGTTCGTCTACGCGGTGGCGCGAATGGGGGTGACCGGCGAGCGTGACGCCTTGTCTCCCGAAGCGCTCGAGGTCGTCGGCCGAGCCCGCGGCGCGACCACGCTCGCGGTGTGCGCAGGCATCGGAATCTCCTCTGGCGAGCATGCCCGGCACGCGTGCGCAGTGGCCGACGGAGTCGTCGTCGGCTCGGCGCTGGTCAGGCGGATCATGGACGGGGCAGGCCCCAGAGGTGCGGCCGAGTTCCTGGCAGAGCTGCGCGCGGGAGCCCAGGGCACTCCGTAGGGGTGCGCCCCCCTCGGCCATCGTTTTGGCGGGCCTGGGTGACGCTGAAGCGCCGGAGCCACTGGGGCCGGGCGCGGACTCGGCTCAGGCTTTGGTACCGAAGTTGTCAGCCCCGCGCGCCGATACGGTCAGGCCTTCATGACCGAGAGCGAGAACTCAGGTGGCAGAAACCACGGAGGGCCTGCGGGCGATATGGGCTGCCGGCGACCGTCGATAATGATCCTCAAGCCCGGAACAGATGCGACTTCCACGAGGGGGCGAGTGCTTTGTGATTTCCAAGGCGATCGCAGACGCCTCCGAGACGGTCGCGCGGCCAACGTCGGCGCGCTCGGGCTTCAGTACAGTCTCCGGCACCCGCGCACACGCCGCGACCATGTCCTTGCGATATCGATCCCGGCGCAACGCTCGACCACGACCTCATCGGCCATCCTCTCAGTTCGTGGTGACGTACTGAGCACCGAGGCCGCCATCCAGAAACCCAAAGCACGCGCGCCAAGCGGCAATCATGGTGCTCGAGACCCCCACGTCCCGCTGACGGCCGGGCTGACCAGCACCATGGGCAGCCGGCGTCGACCGCACAGCACCCCACCAGATTTCGCAACCATCAGTTGGACGCCGGCCCACCCAGCGCTGATGGGTCAGCCCGTCGGCACCAAGACGAGGCAGCCGTTGTGCCCACCGAAGCCGAACGAGTTGGAGAGCACGGGGCCGGGAGGAAAGGGTCTCGGCTGGCCCGTCACCACGTCGACCTCGATCTCGGGATCCAGGCGCTCGAGGCCCGCGGTGGGAGGGATGAGCCCGTGGTGGATGCTCAACGCCGAAGCGATCGCCTCGATCGCCCCGGCGGCACCGAGGCTGTGACCGAGAAGGCCCTTGTTGGCTGTCACCGGAGGGATCGAGTCGCCGAACAGCTTCGCGATGGCGCGTGCCTCTGCGAGGTCGTTCAGCTGCGTCGAGGTGCCATGAGCGTTGATCTGGCCCACGTCACCAGCGCTGAGGCCGGCATCCTCCAGGGCCAGCTCCATGCACGAGACCGCCTGGGCCCCTTCGGGGTCCGGTGCGGTGATGTGGTGCGCGTCGACCGTCGATGCGCCGCCCGCTATTTCGGCGTAGATGCGGGCTCCGCGTGCGAGCGCGCGCTCTTTGTCCTCCAAGACGAGCGCTGCAGCGCCCTCGGCCAGGACGAAGCCATCGCGGGCCACGTCGAAGGGCCTCGAGATCCCGGTCGGGGACAGCGTGGTCATGTTGGAGAAGGCGCCTATGGCAACTTCTTGAATGGCAGACTCCCCGCCACCGCCGACGGCCACGTCGCAACGGCCGCTGGCGACGAGCCTTGCCGCCGCCGTCACTGCGTGGGTGCCCGAGGCGCAGGCTGTCACGATCGACTCCGATGGTCCGTGCCAGCCGAAACGCATGGAGACGTTCGCAGCCGCCGCGTTCACCATCATCATCGGGACGAGAAATGGCGACACACGCTCGGGCCCCTTCGCCTCGCACAGGAGCACCTGGGAGACCAGGGTGTTGAAGCCCCCCACGCCGCTCGCGAAGATGACCCCGCAGCGATCGGGGTCCGCGCCAAGATCACCCGCGTCGGCACGGGCCATCTCGGCCGCTGCGACGCTCATCTGCGCGAACCTGTCCAGCCGCCGAGCCTCTTTGGGCCCGAAGAACGCGGAGGGATCGAAGTCCTCGACGGACCGCAGCCGACCGGTCTTGTTGGGCGCGAGAAGCTGTTCCCACAGCGCTTCGATCCCGATCCCGGCGCACGTGACCGCTCCCATTCCGGTGATCGCGACGGCGCGACCCTCGATGGGCTCGCCTCGGCCGAGGCCCAGGAGCATCAGAGTTTGGATGAGATCAGATCGAATGCCTGGCCGACTGTTTCGATGTTCTCCAGCTCGGTCTCTTCGACCGTGATGTCGAATGACTCTTCGAGCGCCATGACCAGCTCGACAAGATCAAGGCTGTCCGCATCGAGGTCTTCGGCGAAGCGCGCTTGCTTGGTCACCTTGTCGACTGGCACCTGGAGCACCTCGACCGCACACTCCTGGAACTTCTCGAAGGCTGCGTCACTGTCCATTGTTGGTTAGCTCCTTGATCACAGGCCCCTGGCCCTCACAGACCCATCCCAAGGCCACCGTCGACCGGGACGACCGCTCCGGTGATGTAGGCCGCGTCCTCTGAGGCCACGAATCCTACGGCACTGGCCACCTCTTCGGGGCGGGCGACCCTGCCCAGAGGCACCATGGCCGTCATCTGTTCGACCCTCGACGAGCCCAGCTGGTCGATCATACCCGTGGCCACCAGACCCGGGGCGACCACGTTCACCGTGATTTGTCGGCTCGCCACCTCTCTCGCGAGCGCCCGCGCGATGCCGACCATCCCCGCCTTGGACGCGGCATAGTTGGCCTGCCCCGGGAGGCCGACGAACGCCCCGACCGAGGAGACGAAGACGATCCGGCCCCGATGGAGCCTCAGCATCTTCGACAGAGCCCGTCGGGCCACCCGGTACGCTCCGGTGAGGTTGGTCTCTATGACTTGGGACCAGATCTCCTCTGTCATTCGCACCAGCAGGGAGTCGTGCACGATGCCCGCGTTCGCAACCAGCACCTCGACGGGTCCGAGTTTCTCCTCGACCTCCGAGAAGGCCTGCTCGACCGCCTGGGGGTCCGTCACGTCGCATGCGACGGCCAAGGCACGGGGTGTGCCGTTGCTCTTTGGGTCCCTAGAGGTGTAGGCGACGGAGTCACCGTTGGCCGCGAACCAGGCGACGCACGCCGCGCCGATGCCTCTCGAGCCTCCGGTCACGAGCACGACCCGCGACCGGGACGAGCTCGGGTCTGCCTCAGCCATCAGTCTTTGGTGCTCACCCTCAGCCACAGGAGAGCCTGGCCCTCTTGGACCCGCTCGCCCGAGGCGGCCTGCCAGCGGATCACCTCGCCGGCGAAGGGCGTGCGCACCTCTTGGGCGCCGACGGTCCCGACCAGGTCACCCACCGCTATCTTCGACGGTTCGGTGCCAGCAGGGGCCGTGCCCGGGAGCAGGCCTGCCCCTGGGGCCGCGAGGCTCGACTCGGGAAAGAAAAGGCCTGCAGCTGGAGCCACGACTATCCGCTCGGACATGTAGAGGTGCTCGCCCACGTGGGGGGGCTCCCACAGGGTGGTGTCGGAATGGGCGACGACCTCCATGAGGTGGTCAAGGTCGCTC
>JBOGFX010000089.1:0-2190 GCA_050743805.1 Acidimicrobiales bacterium | reverse complement strand
ATGCAGCGTTCGCCCCAGACGAATCTGCGGAATACGCCGTGCCGGTCGAGTGGGTGGTGGCCGTCCCCCGGGCCGAGGCCTATTGGGAGAAGGGCCTGTTCGCCAACCAGAACACCGTCTGCAAATTGAGAAGCAAGTTCACCAGGGATCGGGTACTTGACCACTTCGGGCTCACGGAGTAGAGAGGTCCTCGCCCTACTCGGTATACGGGTGTCGCTTCAGCGGGATCGGGGCTCGTGTCGGACAGGAGCCCCTCACAAGGGCTAGTCGATCTGGCCAGCGCCCGCTGGCCCACTGAGGGATCTCGCCACTCCGGCTCCCAGCAACCAGATCCCCTCAGATGGAGGGAGTCGCCGCCCTGGGCGCCACGGATTGGAAGTCCACGCTGGGCGGTAGCGAGGCGAGGTTGCTAGAAGCGAGGATGGCCACATCAGTTCCGTTTCGGCGCCGCACCCCGAAGGGGTCACCACAGCCCGCGGGTAAGGACCCATGCTCCGCCGCTATCGCTCGGCCCGTTCCACGGTCCGCTCCATACCTTCCGGACCACGGCCTCTTGCCCGACTCCCCCTGAAGCGCCCTGTGGAGGCGCCGGGTTGGTCAGTGCGATCCACTCTCCCCGCGTGCTCCAGCATCTGCTCCAGCCCTACGATGGGCACTACGATCCGCCGGCCAATGCGAACGCAGGGGACCTCGCCTCGCGCGACTGCCTTGTAGGCGGAGGCTCGGGAGATTCCGAGCGCGGTCGCCGCCTCTTGGACAGAGACGGTCAATCGCGCGCCGGGTGCAGCCTGGATGGGTGGGTCACCCATGATGCGATCGTACTCAGCCGGGTCGGTGAATCCTCAGTGACCTGGGGGGGCCCCCTCGCGGTGTCCACATACCGCGTCCGCGCCCCTCAAGACCCTGACCTGCCCGCCGGCTCCGACACGCGGTTTAGGAATCCGCTGCCGACCGTCTGTCTGGTGCCATCCGGTACCGTCTCTGAGTTCAGAGTAGGCGGCTCAGTCTGTCTAGTGGGGTCCTATCCTGGGCAGTTACAGGCGTTTGATTCCCATTTGATTCCCAAGCTCGGCAGCCTCGGCGACAGCCGGTTTATCTGACCGGCGCTCAGGAAGCCCGGCCAGGCGAAGCCCCCGACGAGGGGTTGAGGGACGCTTCGGCAACGTCCTCCGACCGCAGCGGCTACCCTCCCTGGACTGAGGCCGACCCAATTGGTTGGGCTCCAGCCCACGCCTTGCTCGGGAGGCTCCGGCTAGCCACTCTCGGGTTTCATAGGGCTCTCAGCTGACGAGTTCAGGTCGGCCTATCGGCAGTGACCCTCAGCCGGTGCAGGAGGCTAGCCATCGAACGTATGATCGAAGCATGGCTACTTCGATCTCAGGACGTTCAACGGGGGCGCTGTCTTGCATTGCCCACCATGGCTGCTCAATAGCGTCTGGCCCTAGGATGGCTGCCAAGTGACAACGGCCACAGCTCACGCAGAGAAAGTCAACTTCATTTGGTCGGTGAAGGAGGTCCTTCGGGACCACTACAGGCGCCACCAGTACGGAGAAGTGATCCTGCCGCTCTGCATGGCTCGGAGGCTTGACTGTGAGCTGGCTGACACCAAGGAGTCGGTCGTCGCAAGAGCTTCCTCGATCAAGGGGGAACTGGACAAGCATGCCGACGTGCTGGCGCACGTCGCTGGTCACGCCTTTTACAACACGTCCAGGTTCACGTTTGAGACTTTGCTCAGTGACCCGGACCACATCACAGAGAACGTCTTCGACTATCTTCAGGGGTTCAGCCCGAACGCCAGGTTCGCCCTAGAGAAGTTCGGCATCGACAACCATATCGAACGAATGGGCGAGGCCGGGATTCTTTTCATGGTCACCCAGCGTTTTGCCGGTATGGACCTGAGCCCAGCCTCGGTTTCCAACCTCGAAATGGGCTACATCTACGAGGAACTCATCCGGGTCAACGCCGAGCTATCGAACGAGGAGGCAGGAGAGCACTTCACGCCCCGAGAGGTAATCCACCTCATGGTGAATCTGCTCTTTGCGGACGAGGATCAGCTGCTCACTCCAGGGAAGATCGCCACCATCTACGACCCGGCCTGTGGAACCGGGGGCATGCTCACTGTTGCCGAGGAGTACCTGAAGGATAAGAACCCTAAGGCGAGACTGCACCTCTTCGGCCAGGAGATTCAAC
>JBOGFX010000088.1:0-5655 GCA_050743805.1 Acidimicrobiales bacterium | reverse complement strand
GTCAGTGGCTCAGTTCCGTAACGGGCAGCGGGCTGAGCCTGACTCATGCTTCGCGTTCCGTCCGGTGGGTACCGCATCAGCGAGAAGAGCTCGCGCGAATTGTGGGCATTCACGGTTCGGGGCAGCTGGATTCCTGATGCGCCAGCCTCCAGCACCGTGTTGATGAGCCCTCTATCGAGGTCTCGCACGCGTACCACTATGGGAACGTTCTCCGCTCGCCCAGCCTGTATCACCTCACGGCATTCTGTCTCGGAGATCTGGGAGTGCTCCAGGTCGCAGATGGCAAAGTCGAACCCGCTGAGGGCGAGAACTGCGACCACTTCTGGCCGCGGCAGCTTGAGAAAGGTACCGATCGCTGCTCTCTCATCGAGCAGGGTGCGTAGCACCTAGAGGCCAGCTGTCTCGCGTGCAGTTCCACTCACCAGTCGACGGATATCCGCTTTGCTGACTCCGGCGTCGAGAAGCTTGCGTACGATGGATGCGAAGGCCTCGACGGGCAAGGGGTTCTTCTTCTGACCGAGATCGGAGCCGAGCTGCGTGCTCTGCACGCCGGTGGCCTTCATGTACTCGAGCAGCACGTCGACTCTCCAGTGGTAGAAGGAGGAGCGTTCGTCGTACATGCAGAGGCAATGTTCGAAGTGAACGCCCTTGCTGACCCATTCTCCGCACTGTGCGGACGATGCGCCGATAACGTAGTTGGGGTGGCTCACCACTATCCGGCTAATGCCCATACCGCTGGCGGCGTTGATCAGGACGTTGAGCTGATCCGCTCCGAGGTGACCACCATTTAGCACCGCATCGTGCTCTTTGATGAGCCCCAGGATGTCGAGGACCTCCGTGCGGATCTTGCCGTCATCGTCTGTCACCGAGATCGCCGTGTTATCGCGCAGCTTCACGCTGGCTGTCGGAAAGTTGAGACCACTCTGGTGCTCGTTGATGTGGGCGGTCGATGAGATGGTCGGGAACCAAACGATCCGGCCACCGAGTTGCAGGGCCAGGTCGACGGCGTAGGGGTTGAGGCCCCCCACCTGGTCGTTGAGCGCGACACCGGCAAACACCGGTAGCGGCAGCTCACCGTTGACCTCCCTGGCTGCCTCGACGTCGGTGACCATGCTGTGGTGGTGCGACTTGACGAAGATCGCACTGAAACCCACGGAAGCTGCCTGCGCGGCGGCCGCGTAGATGCCGACACGCCGAGGGAATGGGGAGGGGCTGGGGTGCACGTGCATGTCGACGGCTCCGTCGAGCAGATCCAACACCTCGGCGTCTTCGATGTGGGGCGCTCCAGCTGCGTCCTCGTCAAGAGCTGCCATGACCACCAGCTTTCGTACGACTCGATCCGACCTGGCCGGCTGTCCTAACTATCGCTGTTCACTATCGCTGTTCACGGGCGAGATGGTCAAGGGCCGCGGATGTCTGTGGATGACCCGAGTGATGTCCGACGCACCCGGTTTACGATCCTTAGAGCAGTGGTCGGACCGGAATGTAGATTGAGCACGACACACTTTCATAGCGCCTGGGGTCCGAGGTCGTTCGGGCGAGTGCTTCGATGCTACGTAGCGCCCGGACAGGGCTCGAGGGTGGTGAAGCACCATGGCGAGGAGGGGCGATGAGCAACGGGAAGCTTTACGGTCGTGTGTTCCGCTGGGAGGACCTCCCAGAGGAGGTGGCTCGCAAAGGGGTGCGTCGAAAGAGCTACGCGACCGACAAGTGCATGCTCGTCATGAACACCCTCGATCCGGATATGCAGCTCAATCCTCATGTCCATGAGGACTTCGACCAGTTGGCCTACATCATCGACGGACACTGTAACTACTACATCGACGGAGAGCCCCGCGAGATGTTCGGGGGCTCGATGTTGCTCGTGCCATCTGGGGCCCCGCACTACATAGAGCCCTTGGACGGCCCCTGTCTAAACCTGGACATCTTCACACCCCCGCGTGCTGATTTGGCCCATCTGCTCTCTTACCTGGACGATTAGGGCTCGGTCGTGTCGGGCTACTGGCTCAACAAGGCGTTCTACGAGTTGCGCGAACCCCAGGCTCGCGAGCGTTGGAGGGCAGATCTCGGGGCGTATCTAGAGGATTTTCCCCTGACCGACGGCGAGCGGCATCTGGTCATGGCCAGAGATTGGGGAGGCTGCGTCGACGCTGGGGCGAGCATCTACACGCTGACCAAGGTCGGCGCGACCACAGGCGAGAGCCTGCTCGAGATGGGAGCCAGGATGCGGGGCGAGACGATGGAGCAGTTCCGCGCCTTCCTCGATCACCAGAACGAACGGAACTGGGTTCATCGCATTTCGCTTGCTCCGGCCTCCCCCGATGGCTGAGATCCGCGGGGGATTGGGCTGCTCCCACGCGCCGTCGATCGGACAGGTCTTCGACCAGGGGTTGACCCAGGAGCCAGGGTGGAAGCCGCTCTTCGATGCGCTTGACCACGCCGGGCGGTGGTTGCTTTCTCTGGACGTGGACGCGCTCGTGGTCATCTACAACGACCACATAGATCAATACCAGCTCGAGGCGTGGCCGCAGTTCGCGATCGGGGTTGGCAAGGATTTCGCTGTCGCAGACGAGGGGTGGCTTCCACGCAAGCTCCCGGTCGTGCCCGGTTACCCAGAGCTCGCGATGCATATCGCAAGTGCGCTGGTCAGTTCCGGGATCGACATCTCCGTCGCGTACGAGCAAGTCGTCGACCACGGGATCCTGTCCCCACTGCCCCTGATCAACCGCGGTTGGGCGATGCCGATCGTCCCAGTCGAGATAAATGTCATTTTTGATCCCAGGCCGTCTCCTGCGCGCTGCTGGGACCTCGGCAACGCCCTCGGCAAGGCGATCGAGTCCTTCAATCGAGATGTCAAGGTCGCAGTGATAGGCACCGGAGGACTTTCTCACCAGCTGACGGGTCCAGAGTTCGGCGTCGTACGTCCCGAGTGGGACCGAGAGTTCCTGCGCCTAATACAAGACGACCCGGCGAGCCTTACCAGCTATCGCACGGAAGACTTCGCCCGGCTGGGTGGCGAACACTCGGTGGAGATCGTGCAATGGATGACGATGCGAGCATCGCTACCGCCAGGGTTTTCGTCGAAGTTCGCCTTCTATTACCCCTACGAGATCATGGGTTACGGCATCGTTGGTTTCAGCCCTGGGTGATCGGTCCAAAGCTTCGACGCCGTCGTCTCGGCAGTTGAGCTCTGGTGTCGTCAATCTCGTCTCCGGTGGACGGAAGGCATCGTGGCCGGATCGGGGATCCCTCGGCGGCTCAGCCGCCCCCTACACGGCCAGCCCGTCGTTTGGATAGCAGGAGTCCGGATCACCAGGTCGAACGACCCGGTCAGTATGGCTGAGCCGTGATCGCTGGTCCTTCATGGCGAGTCAATGAGCTGGATAGCCGACAGGCTTCGCAGGCCCTCGTGCGCTCTCCTCGCCGTTCAATGCTCAGCGCCGCTTCGCGGGTCCGAGAGCCACAGGAAAATGTGGTGCGCTCCCGGTCCGAGGGCTTGCTCGATGTGAGGACCAGTGGCAGCGCCGTTCGCGTGTGCTCTTCGGTCGAGGGTTGGATGCGTTCGACCGCCGGCGAGCTCATGTCGACTGCGCGGACATGGACGACGTCGGAGGGTCCGAACCGGATTGGCGGTCATCCGGCCACGCCGTCGAGGCGAAAGGAAGTCCTTTCCAGACGCTACGACCGTGGTCTGCGAGCGGACGGCGCAAGCCCGTGCCGAGCGGCCACACGAGGACGTTCGCGCATCGTCCACACATTCTCAAAGCGAACGCGGATGCCCTTCGACAACCCTCTTTGGGACCGGGAGCACTGGTAGTTCTCGTGCGGCTCCTCCAACTGGGGTGTGTTGACAGACAAATAGGAGCCGCCAATACTGAGCCCATCAAGCAGAACCAGGAGCGTGTGAGGGAGCCCACAATGGCCGAAAAGATCACCGTGCTCAATCCCGAGGGGACTGCCCCTAGGACAACCGGACGGTCACTTGCGCCGCGCCCCGAGAACCTGGACGGAAAGACCGTCTACCTCGTCGATGTCGGCTTCGAGAATTCAGACATCTTCACCGACCAGCTTCGAGCTTGGTTCGAGCGCAACCACCCAGATGTCCACACCGTGCGCGAGCACTTGGAGAACCCGTTCGACGAGCGCCCGGACGTCTACGAGAAGATCGGCAAGAACGGGGATGCCGCGATCTTCGCGGTCGGCCTCTGAAGCACCTGCGCGCCGGCGGTCGCCGGCCACGTGATGCGCCTCGAGACCGAGGAGCGGGTCCCTGCCGTTGGGGTGCACGCGGACGGCTTCGCCCGATTGGTCTTCTCGACCAGCCGGCTGAAAGGGATGCCCCGCCTGCGCAACGTGTTCACGCCGTCGCCGGTTCCCGGCCGCACGGCCGATGAGCTCGTCGGTTACATCGAGGGTGAAGACCCGATCTCGGGCCGCAAGTTCACCGACGGCCTGATGGACGCCCTGACCTCGCCTTTGACCGATGAGGACCTCGCCGGTCTTGCCTTCTCCCATGGTCGCAGCCGAGTCGCCGCCACCGAGACCGAGGATGCGCTCCATGAGCTGTACTTCGAGAACGGATGGACAGACACCCTGCCCATCATCCTTCCCACCGAAGAGCGGGTGGCGGCCATGCTGAAGGGCACCAGCCATTCTCCCGACGAGGTCGTCGGCAGTCTCAGAGCCTCCGATGCCAGGGACCCCTGGCAGTTCACCGTCGAGCAGGTGGCGATCAACGCCGTCATGGCCGGGGCACAGCCCGAGCACCTCCCGGTGATCCTCACGTTGCTCGCGAGCGGCATGACCTCGCGGCACTCGAGCATCTCGTCCATCGCGTTCATGGTCATGGTCAACGGCCCGATCCGCAATGAGATCGGCATGAATTCCGGCATCGGTGCGCTCGGCCCCTACAGCGTGGCCAACACAGCGATCGGTAGGGCCTTCAGTCTCGCCTCGCAGAACCTCCAGGGGGGCTCCGTGCCGGCCATCAGCTACATGGGGACGATCGGGAACCCCTTCAACCTCACCAACATGACCTTCGCGGAGAACGAGGAGGACAGTCCCTGGGAGCCCTATCACGTGCAACACGGGTTCAAGCCAGACGAGAGTTGTGTCACCATCTTCGGCCAGTTCCGTACGCTGGTCTCGGCCCCATCGGGCATCAGGAGCACCTGGCGAGAGCAGGCTCGAGCGATCTTCACCGGGTTGAGGGCCGCGGGTGGTGCGATCCTGCTGTTGGACCCGCTCGCGGCCAAGCTGCTCGTCGAGCACGAGGGCTTCGCCAAGAAGCAGGACCTGATCGACTGGATCGCAGGCACCTCTACGATCCGCGGCGAGGTCTGGTGGGAGCAGGGCATGGCAGGGCGCTTCTTGGGTGAGCGGGCGCGAGCCGGCGTGGAGCCCTGGGCGAGCTACCTGAAGGTCGGGCCCGACGATCAGATCCCGGTGAACGTGCCCGAGGACGTCCACGTCATCGTCGTGGGAGGCAAGACCACGCCCATCTGGGCGGTCGCCGAGGGCATGGCGAACGGGACGCCGCACCGCAATTTCAGGGGCACCACCATGCCCATCGATCCTTGGCGCTGACCTGGACGAAGGCGCCCGAGACGTGCCCGGCGGGCGTTGAGATCTTTCGGCCTTGCAGCAGGGCCACCA
>JBOGFX010000087.1:0-2186 GCA_050743805.1 Acidimicrobiales bacterium | reverse complement strand
CCGGTGAGGGGACCACCGGGATGGTTCCCACGTTCACTCCCGATCCCTTCGACGGGGTCGGCGCCCAGCTATGCCCCTGCAGCATCGCCACGATTACGCCGCAGTCCTTCATCGTGGCCTCCTGGCCGGCGACATCACCCGGCCGAGGAGTTCCCCGCACGATCTTGTGCGGGTGCGCACTGCTCTGCGGCCCAGATCCACCAGGTTTGAGCCGCTGGGTCTCTTGAGGGGCGTTCAGCCGCTGGTTCCTCACGTACGCCTTTCCGTTTTGCTAGCCGGACCCGGACCATCTGGCGGTGCTGGTCCGTCACCGTCGTTGTCAGGGCTGCTTTCCACCCTCACCCCCGTCTCGGGGATCAGGCTGCCCTCAGCTTCAGTGGCTCGCTGCGACGAGCCAGAGGCGGTGTCCTTCCACCACCGCAGGGTTCGAGAGCGCCTCGTGGCGCTCGATGTCGGAGACCCACAGCCGGTTCGGGGCTGTGGCCGTGAAGTTCCGCTCGACGAGGTCGGGGTGGCGACCAGAAGCAGGGTCGGGCCTGGTGGTGCGGTGTTTCTTCCCCTTCTTCAGCCCCTCGATGCCGGCCTCATGCATGAGCCGGGCCACCTGGTCGCGCCCGACGTCGTAGCCGGCACGCAGCGCCTGCTTCCAGAGCTTGCGTACGCCATAGACCTTGAAGTTCATCGTCCAGATGGCGGTCAAGACCGGGATCAGATACGCGTCACGAAGGGCGCGCGCCGACGGTGACCGGGACTTTTGGGCGTAGTAGGTGCTCGGCGCCACCTGCAGCTCACGGCAGATGGGCTCGACGCCGAGGTCTGTCCGGTTGGCACCGATGAACCCGACGATCACTTCCACGGGCGGTCGAGCTCCGCCTGGGCGAAATACGCCGAAGCTCGGCGCAGGATCTCGTTCGAGCGCTTGAGCTCGCGGTTCTCCTTTCGCAGCGCTGCGAGCTCGGCGCGTTCTTCGGTCGTGAGGCCGGGTCGCTTCCCGGCATCGACGTCGGACTGCTTCACCCAGTTGCGCAGCGACTCGGCCCCTACGCCGAGCTGGCGGGCGACGCGGGCGATGGCGCCGTGGTCTTCGGGATCGGCCGCCCGCACCTCGGCAACCATCCGCACCGCCCGACCTCTCAGCTCAGGCGGATATCGCTTCTGTGGATCTCCCATGTCTCCAACCTTTCCAAGGTTTGGAGCCTCCAGGAAACCCAGGACGGTTCAGACAGGATTTCTTCGGTTACTTCGGCCGAAGGCTCGTCGACCTCGCCGAGATCAGCCTCGATTCCTCGGTGTTAGACGTTGGCTGTGGGACGGGAGCGGTGCTTCTTCCGGCCGCAGCCACTGTGAATGACGGTGGGCGGGTCGTTGGTGTCGATGTGACCTGGGAGATGTTGGTCGAAGCGCGTCGGTCGCTGGCGCAGGCTGGGCTGGCGGCCGAGGTCGTGCTTGGAGATGCTGAGCGTCTCCCATTTGGTGACAGCGTCTTTGACATTGTTGCCTCAAGCTTTGCCATTTCGTACTTTCCCTCGACAGAACGCGCTTTCGGGGAGATGCGGCGGGTCCTCCGACCCGGCGGCTGTGTCTTGATCTGTGTCTCGGATGGATGGTGGTTCCAAGGTGATCCGACGTGGCGTTGGCACGAGGAACTGTTGGAGTCCCTTGACGCTCCCCTCGGCGCCGGCCGATTTCGGGAGCCAACCGAGCTTGTCGCAGCCTTGGAGGGCGGAGGCCTGCGGGTTGAGAGGGTCGACAGTGAGTCCTTCCCGCTTGAGTGGGCTGACGCATCGGAGTGGTGGAGGGCGAACTGGTCCCATGGTTATCGAAAGGTGCTCGAAGCTCTCGAGGGTCCCCGCTTGGAGCAGTACCGGACTGAATGCTTCGCCCGGCTGCGCCAGGTACCCATCCGCGGAAGGCTTGAGGTACTGCTGGCCCGCTGCCGTTAGAGGCTATGAGGTCTCCGTTGAGTTCAAGCCCAGATAGCGTTGGCGCCAACGGGCGCTGATCTCGGCCTCGGTACTGCCGTCGTCGTAGGCTGGTGAGATAAGAGTCTCGACGTCGGTCACTGTGACTAGGACCGCAGCTTTGGCCCTGGGGGGGTAGTCGCCGCCGCGTTCGCAGTATCCCCAACGACGAAGTAGCTCGGACCATCCACAAACTGCCGTTCGGTGGCGACATAGCGCTCGTGC
>JBOGFX010000086.1:0-20127 GCA_050743805.1 Acidimicrobiales bacterium | reverse complement strand
CCACTATAGTGAGCATTAGGCACTAGAATCGCTCCGCCCGTGGCCGGGTCATAGGATGTGAGGTGGAAGGGGCCATCTACATCCTGCCAAAGAGGGTTCGATGCGAAGGTCGAGAGGCTGCTAGAGGCTTTTGCCAGGTACTTATAGATGAGCGTCGCATCGGTGGGATTAGTGAAGGCTAGGCGAGGTCCGCCGGGGGAAGTGCGGTCCCAAAATGTTGAAGGAATGGGTACCAGTTGTGCGAGTTGGTTATAGGTGAAGAAGGACGGGTTATATCCACGGTTGAGATGCAGTGTTAGAACGTATGGAGAGGAAACGACAGCCGAGGCGACACTGTCCGGGAACTCGCCTGGGGTATAGCCTCCCCAATTTGCTGCACTTAACTTTATAGCCGCGCGGAGCTCATCAATGTAAAAGAGTAAATCGGCAGCATCAACGTGGCCCCCGTCTGACCAACTATAGTTTCGATGGAGCGTTATGACGACAGTCCGATCTCCGTTGCTGTAAACGGGAGGGTCGGCGAGGCTAAGCTGAGGGTCGATCTGCGGCGTGGAGCCTTCGCCAAACCAGTAGAGCGGACGGTACATCAAATAGAGGAACTGGTCGATCTCGTAGTCGGAACTGCTGGCAGTGGGAACGATCGGAAACATCCAGTTGGGGCCTGCCCCAGGGGACTCAGCGAGGTCAACTGTACCCCCTTTATAGGTGCTACCGGTCTCTATCGGTAGTTGACCATAGGCGTATGATTGTTGGCTGGGTGCGGTTTGGTGCGTCGTCGTAGTGGTAGACGAGGTCGACGCTGGGCTCGAGCATGCTGCAAGCGTTAGGAGCCGGTGAGGAAGAGAGCTAGGGGGATGAAAAGGCGATTCGGTTTGAGCACAGGAAGTCCTCCTTCTCTTGCTGCAGGGCTGAGCGTGGTGGGAGGAGGATAGGTCATAGGTGAGGGCTTTTGCAAGTTGCTAAGCCCTTGCGCCGAACGGGAGGGCGAGTTCCACCGGTCGCGCACGGGCACCGCATGGCGCCTGCCTAAGTTGACGGGGAGCTCGAGGCGCCCGTTTCCTTCTGCTGCCCGGACTGAGGGGCGAGTTCGGTCTCGAGCGAGCGGGGGAGCAGTACCAGGTCGTCGACCTGCCCGACGCGGCCCCGGTGACTGGTCGCAGTGACGGAAATGCCGAGTTGAGTCTGTTTGTCAGCCGTCACGTATTTCCGTCTCCACGATGGGCGGATTCAGTCGGTGACCGCGACAAGCTCGTTGAATCGCTCCGCTGGAGTATCCCACTCGAGGGTCTTAGGTGGCCGCTCGTTGAGGAGGGCCGTGATCACGTCGAGATCGTCTTGGCTGTGGATGGAGAGATCGGTCCCTTTGGGCAGGAACTGGCGGACGAGGCCATTCCAGTTCTCGTTGCTGCCCCGCTGCCAGGGTGAGTGGGGATCGCAGAAGTAGACCTGGACGCCGGTGGCGACCTTGAACGCCACGTGGGTCGCCATCTCCCTGCCCTGGTCCCAGGTGAGGGATCGGGCAAGCTGGGCAGGGAGTCGCACGACGTTGTCGGCCACCGCCGCCGCCACGTGCTCGGCGGTGCGGTTCTCGAGCTTGATGAGCATGCCCATGCGGGTGGTCCGCTCGACCAAGGTGGCCACGGCGCTCTTTCCCTCGACCCCGATGATGAGGTCGCCCTCCCAGTGGCCGGGCACGGCCCGGTCTTCGACCTCGACGGGGCGTTCTGAGATGTTGACCATGCCCACGATCTGTCCACGACCCGTTGACGTCCTCGTGCGTGGCCGCCGTCGGCCCGGCCCGAGCGCAGGCACCGCGCGAGCTCCTTGCGCAGCTCCCCCTTGGCCTGGACGAAGATGGCCTGGTAGATCGCCTCGTGGGACACCCACCACTCTGGCTGGTCAGGGTGCTCTTTGCGCAGACGGCGGGCGATCTGCTCGGGCGACCACTTCTTGGTGCGCAGCAGCACCTGGACGTGCTCCCAGAGCCACGGGCGATCCTCAAAAGGTGGCGCACCATCTCGACCTGCTCGTCCGACAGTCGAGGACCTAGGGAAAGGACCTTCTCGACGGCGCCGGCAGACACGATGGCGCAAGGGGCTCCCTTGACGAGCTCGGCTGCCTCGACGAGTGCAGTTTCGATGCCGAGCAGCTCGTTTGTCGTCGAGAGCTCGCCGCCGGCTCTGCCGGCGAGCCCGAGTGAGACGACCTCGGGACGACAAAGCGTCACCTCGGCGAGTTCCTCGATAAGAGCGAGCCGGGCGCCCTGGCGAAAGGACCCAGCGAGGCCACTGACGACGTCTTTTCGCTCGAAGCTCGAGCGATGAAGCGTAAGTCCAAAAGGACCGAGTATGGCACCGGCGGTGTCGATGCGCGTCGTCCCGTTGTGGCCGCGACGGGCAGCCATGGCGTGTGTCTCCAGATAGCCGAGCGCCTCTGCGATCGCCTCGTCATGGGCCTCCCTCACCGACTTTGAGACCTCCTCTGGCGAAAGGCCGTAGAGAAGGCTCACGGACTTCGGCGCCGAGAAGCAGAGGTCGAAGCCGGCGACGCGGTACCTGCGATCGGAGACTGGGCTCCCGAGCGGGCAGCCGTCTGTGGGCGAACGGGCGGACAAGACGGCTCGCAAGGCCCCGGGGCTCACCTCCCCGCACAGCCCGAGCTCGGCTGAGCCCCTCCCGAGCCAAACACCAGGTGCCTCGCCGGCTCCGAGGTAGTACTCCTCATGACCCGCTGCAATGGCATGTAAGTAGTAGTCCTCGGCGCCCGAGACGAGCTTTCCGATGCTGAGCACGCCTAGCTCGACGAGACGAGGGCCAAGAGGGCCACCCGGGGCACGACGATGCGTCGCCCGAGGCGAAGGGAGGGGAGCTCGCCCCGCGCCACGAGCTCGTAGCCAAGTGCTCTGGAGATGCCGAGCAGCTCGGCTGCCTCTGGGACCGAGAACACGAGGCGCGAGCTGGGCTCGGCTTTGTCCGTCTGGAACGTGTCGGTTGTCATGAGGTAACGCTGCGCTCGATACGTCGACGTTTACGTCGACGTTTTCTTGCGAGCCGTTCGCCGCTCTTGGAGCGCGCCGGAGGGCTGTGCCCGCCGACATGGAGTCGATGCGAGCCACCACCGGCTCACCGCCATCTTCGACCAGGTCAGCCGCTTGCGGCTGACCTGTGCGCTTCTTGCCGAGCACCGAGCTCGGACGCCGGCGACGTCACACGTCCCCACCGAGGAGGCCTCACCAGCTGGTGAAACTGTGTGTCTACCCCCATGCCGCCCATCACCGAGGCGAGGGTTCGCGAAAGACCGTGCAGAGGGATGCGGCTCTCGGAGCTCGCGACCTACGCGCTGCCCTACCACGTCGCACCCCAGCCTGTGATCGCGAATTGCATTCCTCTCCTTGGTGACACCGGTCATCCCCGCGACTACGGCGTCGGTGACGCAAGGACGTAAAGAGGCATCGATGGATGAGCGGGGCAGAAGCCTGCACTGACAGTCCTCGTGCAGGGGGTCAGGGCCGGCAGAACCTCGGGTTGCTGATTGTGACGCTCGTCACACTGGCCGCTGTGCTCACCGGCTATGGCGCTCGCGTCGAAGCGGTGCGGTCGGTCTCGCATCACAATCCGACCCCCGCAGCCGTGGTATCGCCTCAAGATCTGCCTCGACCCGACGATCAGCTCGGCCCCGACCTTTGTCCAGGGCATCAGGGCGAATATCGCCGCTGCAGTGAGCCGCTGGGCAAACGCGCTGGGTAGCACCAGCCCCACCAGTAGCGTGCCACCTCGCCCTGACCCGCAGAACCGACGTGTTCTCGATGAGGCGCTCGAGCTGGGCGCCGACGGACTCGGTGGCGTTCCGCGCAAGACGACGACCCAACTGGCGCAGTGGCACTACTCGTCGGCATCGCCGCACAGGCAGGGCTCCCGATCGACCTCCATCTCGACGAGACACTCGATCCGAGCTCCTTGACGGTTGCCACGGTCGCAGACGAGGTCGAGCGCCAAGGGATCGGCGGGCGCTCGGTGGCGTCGCACTGCGTCAGTCTCGGCCAGCAGGAGAGCACGGTCGCCCGAGAGATCGCGAAGAGCCTCGCAGCTGCGGGCATCTCGGTCGTCACGCTGCCGCGGACGAACCTCTTCCTCCAAGGGCGGGCACTTGAAACCCGGCTCCCCCGCGCCCTCACCGCGGTCAAGGTGCTGAGAGACGCGGGGGTGAACGTCGGCGCCAAGAAGAATGAGCAGTTGGTCACAGGCTCAAAGCGCGAGAGCTGGATGCTGACCCAGCCGGCATCGATCGTGTTCGTCTGCGCGAGCGCGCGTTGCGCGACTTCATCTCCCGTCTTGGTCAGGCAGGCCCTGCTGAGAACCGGCGCGAGCGCGGAGGCCTCGATTCCTCGGCCGCACGCCGCATCGTGCAGCTCCGCGAGAGCGCGACGCCCTCAAAAAGGTCGTGCTCGCGCAGTTCAGCATCGCCCGTCCCTGTGACCGAAAGGAGAACCGCCCTCCGCGGCGCTCAGTCCCGGTCATTCAGGTCCCAGCCCTTGTTGCATCGAAGCGCCAGCGCCGCACAGGCTGCTACCACTGGCAACAGGCCCGACTTCCCGAAGCGGCATCGCCCGGAGAAAAACGACGTGCCTGCCATCGACGCCACCTTGTCCTGCTCGGACTGGCGACCGTAGAAAATCTCTTCAGGCGTGTTCTGCACGTTGGGGTCGTAGGGGTTGGGGGCCGAGTAGGGCAAGACCGCCCACATCGTGACGTCCCAGGTCTGGGTCCCGGCTTCGGCACAGCACGCCACGACCGCATCGTCGACGACGACGACCCGACCCGTGCGCTGGCGCCGCGCCTCCCGGACCAGCTCGGCCCGACGGTCCAGCGAAAGCGTGTGCATCAGCAACTCCGGGTAGTGCTGGCACAGGAAGCGGCCCAGAACGCCACGTCATCGTCTTCTTCGGCACCCTCGGGGTACTCCGCGTCGATGATCAGTTGGCCAAAGGCGTCCACCCGGTAGCACGTTTCACGCAGCCGGTGCAGCTTGGCGTCGCTGGGCATCAGACCCGCACCTAGGCCCCCGAGATCGAGCACGAGCCGCTCGCGCTGGCCGGCCGGACCTTCGGCCACGTAACCGACCGGCGGCGCGTCGGTCCGGCGCTCGAGGTCGCGGCCCTGGATCGTCTCGGCCAGCAGGTGCGTCGATCGAGTCGTGGCGCGAAGAAGCGGGGCGCCCCGAACGCGCTGACCGGGAAGCCGACTCCCGGCTCGAAGTACGCCTCGGCGACGGTCGCGTACGCGGAGACGGTGCTACGCAGCTTCTACGAGTTCAATCTCGAGGCGACCACCTGGCCGATGGTGAACCCCTTCCCGCTCTCGCGGAGCCGTCGCGTGGCCGGGCGAACGCCCACCACTACCCGATGGAGCCGTGGCGGGCCGTGCGTGCCCGCCGCTATCGGCCGAAGGTGCCTGAACGGGTTCCGCGTCAGATCCCCGACGACGAGCACTTCGACGCGCTCTTCGCCGGACTCTCCTCGCACCGCGACCGGGTGCTCGTCGCGTTCTTCTGCTCGAGCGGGGCGCACGCTGCCGAACTGTTGAGCACGAGCTGTGGCGACGTCGACCGAGGAGCATAGCTCGTCACGGTGGTCCGGAAGGGATGCCGGGCCCTCCAGCAGCTGTGGGCATCCCCGGGCGTTCGTCTGGCTCCGGCTCTACCAGGTCGAGATGGAGGGGCTCGTTCCTATGGGACGGACGACCCGCCCATCTTGGACGACTCGCTTCGTCGGCGACGCCGGTGTGGTCACCTGGGCGAGCGTGCCCCGGATCAATGCCGCCGACCACCTCATGACAGTACGGTCCTTCTACCTCGACCTCACCGAGTGGGCAGACGATGACCCCGCCCGATGGGGCCCGTGGGTGCATCGCTGCCGGGTCAGCGCTACCGAGATCGTTCCGCGAAGCCCCTCGGCAGCGAACCTTCACTCACTCCGCCACAAACTTCCGGTCCCGACTATCATCTTCGCGCAATGTCCGCCGTAGGTGGCAGAAGTTACGCTCAACGCGCGGAGCGGGACAGGAGAAGCACGGCGGTCCGGCTCAAGCGAGCGGACGGGATCAAGAAGAGAGGAACCGATGGCTGAGAACCGACGACCGCGAGTTCGCCTTATGAAAGCCTGGACAGTTGTGGTTCCAGTGCTCTTCGTTCTGGCCCTCATTATCTCCTCCTCTCCCAGCATCGGTGCGTCAATCGCAAAAAGTAGTACGCGGGTCAAGGGCGGTGTCGCCACATACGCGAATCCGACGGGTTACACCTTCAACTGGCTGCTGCCTCTCCCGAACTCGACGGGTCTTAACACGTACGACCAGGATGTCGAGCATGCCCTCTGGCGTCCTCTCTACTTCCCTGGACTCGGCGCGAAGCCGGTCATTGACGAGAAGTCAAGCCTCGCCTATCCGCCGGTATGGTCGAACAACAACTCGACGGTGTCGATCACCCTCAAGCCCAACCTGAAGTGGTCCGACGGAGTGCCCGTGACGACCAGAGACATCAAATTTTTCTTCAATCTGTACTCAGCTAACAAAACGCGCATCGCGTACTACACAGCCGGTCAGATGCCGGGCAATATCAGGAGCATCGACTATGTGAGCAGCAGGAAGTTCGTTCTCCATCTGACGCACTCCTTCAGCCAGCAGTGGTACGAAGACAACCAACTGGATATCATCATGCCTTTGCCCCAGCACGTATGGGACAAGGAGGGCCCTAACGGACGAGTAGGGAACTATGACCTGACACCTGCAGGGGCGAAGAAGGTATTCGCCTATCTCACGAAGCAGTCGGAGTCCGTTTCGACGTACGCCAGCAACCCACTCTGGAAGGTCGTCGACGGACCATGGCTCCTGACCAGTTATGACCCCACGACTTACCGGACTGTGCTGACGGCTAATCCGAAATTTACTGGTCCGCACAGGGCCCATCTGCACCAGATAATCATCGAGACCTTCCCGAGCGCGACAGCCGAGATTTCTGCCCTTCGGGCAGGGACATTGGACTACGGCTGGATACCGATCGAAGACTACAAGAGCCTCGATGGATATTTCAAGAGCCATGGCTTCACGGTCAGTCCGTGGGCTCCAGACGAGGTGATGTTTGCACCTCTCGACTACTCGAGCCCGAAATACGGACCCCTGCTCAAGCAACTGTACATCCGGCAGGCGCTCCAACATCTTGTCAACGAACGACTCTACATGACCGCGACGCTCTTTAAGCTCGGGCAGTACACGTACGGACCCGTTCCGAACCTGCCCGGCTCGCCCTTCGTCAGCCGTGAGGAGAAAACCAATCCCGACCCCTACTCGGTCAGAGCGGCGCATACCCTCCTGAAGGACCACGGCTGGACGGAAAAGAACGGTGTCATGACCTGCGTGCGATCAGGGAGCGGCGCAAAGGACTGCGGCGCCGGCATAGCCCATGGTCGCACCCTCATGATCCCGCTAACGTACGCGACAGGATTCGATGAGCTCACAGCGCAAGTCGAAGAGTATAAGGCCGCGGCAGCGTCGGCTGGCATCGATATCTCTCTCAATCCCCAGAGCGAGAACGCTGAACTCTCCGACGACGGCGTTTGCCCGGCGTCGCCACCCTGCAAGTGGGGAATGGAGCTGGCCTCGGTGTACTTCTGGGCGTACGGCGATCCCCAGGTGGATCCGACCGGGGAAGAACTCTATGCGTCCGGTAACTACTGGGGTGGAGGGTACTCTTCACCTACAGCTAACAAGCTGATCAAGGACACAGAAACCCGCACCGGGCTGTCTTACATATATGCATACGAGAACTACATCTCTCGGCAAGTGGCCTCCGTCTGGTGGCCCACGGAAGACGGACAGATATCGGTCGTGAAGAAGGACCTCAAAGGTTGGTATCCGCAGCAGGTCTTTTCAAATCCTAGGTGGGAGGAGTGGTACTTCGTAAAGTGAGCTGTGCCCAGACACTGGCGGAGCGCTCTGCCCACTGAGTGATTGCATGCCGATCAGGTTCGGCCAGGTTCGGCCTCAGACTCCAACTGGTGGATTATAAGATATTTTTGATTCGGTGAGGCCCGGGAGCCATGGTCGGCTATATCGTGCGGCGGCTACTAGACACCATCGTCGTCGTCTTCATCGTGACGCTATTCGTGTTCGTCCTCCTGCACGCGATGCCGGGCGGGATGGTACGCTCGCAGCTTGGTATCAGGGCCAGTCCGGTCGAGATCCACGCACTCGAGCAACAGGAGGGTCTGCTCCACCCCCTCCCCGAGCAGTACCTTATTTGGCTCGGTAACTTGGTTCACGGAAGCCTCGGATTCTCGTACAAGCTCAACCAGTCGGTGGGCTCACTCCTTGGGGAGTACGTCCCAAGAACGCTCCTACTCGTCGGTGCCGCTGAAACGATCGCGCTAGCCATCGCTGTGCCGGCCGGGCTATGGCAGGGGAAACGTCGCAACCATCTCGACGATCATGGACTGACGGCGATCATGATGACCTTCTACTCCATGCCGAGTTTCTTGCTCGGCGTCGTCCTAATTGTGATATTGAACATTTGGTTGGGCATACTACCGGCCACTGCTCAGGGGTTCGGCACAGGGTGGGGCGCGGATCTGTTAGGACTGGTGTTGCCCGTGATGACGTTAGCACTGGCGGGAATCAGCTACTTCAGCCGCTACATGAGGTCGGCAGTTATTGACAGCCTGTTGGAGGACTATGTCCGAACTGCGTACGCCAAGGGTGCGTCCGGGCGGCGGGTGCTCTTCCGACACGTACTACGAAATTCGCTCCTTGGAACGGTCACGCTTGTCGGACTCGCCATCCCCTACGTTCTGTCCGGATCGCTCATTGTCGAGGCATTGTTTGACTTCCCGGGAGTAGGACTTCTCTTCTTCAACGCCGCCCAGGACCGCGACTACCCCGTGCTCTTGGGTGTGCTCCTCGTCATCACACTCGCGACTGTCGTCGGCAACCTGTTGGCCGACATCGCCTACGCAGTCCTTGATCCGCGCGTCAGGTACTAGGGACAACATTCTGTGACCGTCGGAGAGGTCGTAGAGCCTATTGGTACAGACGAACTCGTGCCAGAGCTCAGACGGGCCTCCTGGATGCGCGGGTTGAGGATGAGGGTCGGCGCTGCTAACCAGAACAAGCTCACTGTCACAGCCGCCCTCGTGCTCGTCGGAATTTGGCTGTTTTGCTTCCTCGGACCGCTCATCTACCGCACGAATCAAGTAAGCCCGAATCTAATCTTCGCCAACCAGGCGCCGTCTCTCCATCACCTCCTCGGAACGAGCGCAGAAGGATTCGATGAGGTGGGGCGGCTCATGACCGGCGGACAAAGCACGCTCGAGGTTGGCTTCGCCGTGGGTCTTCTCGCGTCCGGCTTCGGGGCTCTCTGGGGGCTGGTGGCCGGTTACTTGGGTGGATGGGTCGACGCGGTCATGATGCGCATCGTAGATTCGTTTTTGTCCGTTCCGTTCCTGTTCTTCGTGATTGTGTTGGCATCTTTCATCAGCGCGACTCTGTACCTTATCATTGTCGTACTGAGCGCTGCACTCTGGCTGTCTATGGCCCGGCTCGTGCGGGGGGAAACACTTTCGTTGCGGACGCGTGAGTACGTTCAAGCCGCGAGGGCAGTGGGAGCGCGACCGATCCGGCTCATGCTGAGGCACATAGCTCCAAACTTGCTCGGGACGATAATGGTCAATATGACGCTCAAGGTCGCGGACGCCATCCTCGCCTTCGCAGCGATCGGTTACCTCGGATTCGGGGTGCCCCCGCCTGCGACCGACTGGGGCACGATGGTGGCCAACGGCATCAACAACATCTACAACGGCTACTGGTGGGAGCTATGGCCGGCTGGCGCGCTGATCGTCCTCACTGTCGGTGCTGTGAGCCTACTTGGGGACGCTATGAGGGACCTCGTCGAGAAGAGACTCCTTCAGCGTTAGTCGGTATGGCTTGAACGCCCACACGGGAACACTGAGGTGCTACAACCCTTTCGCGCCAACACCCCAGTTGGAGAGATCGATAAGCTTCGCGGGGGACTTCGGCTCGTCGAATGAGTTCCTCCAGGACCGAACCGAGGTCCACTTGACAGGGCGAACACGTCGAGAGATGACTCGGCGCTTCGGTCCACCCCCACTGCACTACGACGGGGCCGCACCGCTACTACTGGCCGGTCCGCCGGCCCACCCCGGATCGGTACTCGGCCCCTGGTATTTCAGCCGCTTGGGACACCTATCGGTGGCAGGTGAAAGGCGAACCAGGATGCACCGGGAATCGAGGATGTGTCGCTCGTGGCGGTAGTTCGAGCCCATCTGCGGAACAAGCTCTACGAGATCTGGAAGCGGATGTACTCGAGCAGCTAGGCCCCGCCCCCGGGGAGGCGCGTCGTTGGCTTGACGCTGGGCCCTGGTGACCATCGAATGTCGCTACAAGTACGAATGCATCATTTACCACCCCTGTGACCCGCGGCGGACAGCACGTTGCGGTGGGCGTTACGGGTTCGCTGTGGCTACGGCACTCGTGGCGAGCGTCCACAATGCCTCGCTATGCACGGGCAGGTGATCCACGAGTGCTACTCCGCCGAGCGCGTCGTCGATGGCTCCCGCAATGGCAGCACCAACACCAATCAGCCCGACTTCGCCGATTCCCTTGGCCCCGAAGGGATTGTCTGCTGTCGGCGCTGACTCCGTCACTAGGAGCTCGACCTCAGGGATCTCGCAAGCGCCAGGCACGAGATAGTCCATCAACGAGGCGGCGAGAGGCTGACCGTTCGCGTCGTACTTGAGTTCTTCGAACAGGGTGCCCCCGACGCCCTGCGCCACAGCACCGACAATCTGGCCCACCGTCATTGCAGGATTGATCACCCTACCAGCCTCTGTACTTGTGAACAGCCGACGAATTACATGGGAACCGGTCTCCGGGTCGATCTCGACTTGTGCTACGGTCACTCCGAACGGATAGTTCATGTGTGACTCGACGTACGTCGCAGAAGCTCGAAGTCCCGGCTCTCGTCCCGCGCGACTGGCGGTCGGTCCGTCCCAACGGTTTGCTATCTCAAACAGGGTAAGCGAACGCTCTCTTGAGCCACGTACACTCACGCGGCCCTCGCGGTATTCGAGGTCCTCCACAGCGATCTCGAACAGCTCACTCGTGAGAGCGAGCGCTCTCTGAACCACCTTGAGGGCAGCCTTTCTTGCAGCGCCGCCGCCGATGACGGTCGACCGGCTCGACCACGATCCCACGCCGTCGGGTACCAGGTCAGAGTCTGCGCACTTGACGTCGATGGTCTCCGGCGCTACCTCGAGCACGTCGCCGACAATCTGTGCCAGGACAGTCTCCACTCCTTGGCCGACTGACTGCGATCCCGAGAGGACTTCTATACGTCCGGAGGGGTCGATGTTAACCGCTCCAGTCTCATAGATGCCGAGGCCCGCCTTGTCTAGGAACACGCCGATCCCGTTCCCAACGCGTCGACCTTCTGAGCGGAGCAAGGTCGCCTCGGCTTGCCACGAGGCGAATCCTGCCGCCGCGAGGGCTTCGTCGAAATGCTGGAGGACGTCCCCCGAATCGAATCGAAACGACTCGAACGCAATGTCAACGCCAGGTTCCCAGGGAAGATCGGCTTCGGTCAGCAGGTTGATCCGCCTGATGTCGCAGATGCTGACCCCGATCTGTTTTGCCGCCACATCGAGCAGCCGTTCACGTGCGACCGTCGTTTCGAACCTTCCCGGTGCCCGGTAAGCGGAGAGCGGTGTCTTGTTCGTCATGACGGCATGAAGCCGGCACCGGTACGCTGGGACTCGATAGGGACCACCAACGACTCCCGCGGTGATGTCACTCACGAGTGGTTCTGACTGACGGAAATAGGCGCCGTGATTGTGCCAGATCTCGTCTTTAAGTCCGAGGAGTCGAGCCTCCTCGTCAAAAGCCGCCTCGATGTGGTGCATCTGCTCACGGGCGTGCGAGACAGATACCAAGTGCTCGAGACGATCCTCGATCCACTTGATCGGGCGGTCCAGGAGGCGAGCAGCGTGGGCAACTAGGACATACTCGGGAAAAACGCCACCTCTTACCCCGAAATTGCCGCCTATGTCGCAGGTGCGCATGTGAATGGCGGATTTCGGAATGCGGAGGATCTCCGCTAGTAGCTCCCTGCTGTCGTGAACGTGTACTGCACCCCACATCGATAGCTGCCCCCGACCGGAGTCCGGCTCGACGAGAAAGCCGCGGCACTCCATGGGAACGCCGGTCTGTCGACCGATCGAGATGTCGAAGCTGACGTGCCAGCGGGCGGTCCGGAACGCCTCGTCGACATTGCCGTAGCTGCGTTCGAAGAACGCACCCTCGTTGGGGAGCCCGGGATGGATCGACGCCGCTTCGACAGCAGCGACAGGGTCGAGCACGGGTGCGAGCGGCTCGTAGTCGACCACCACAGCCTCGGCGGCGTCCTCGGCGAGATACTGCGTGTCGGCGACGATCGCCGCGACGGGTTGGCCGACGTAGAGTACCCTGTCGATCGCAAGCACCGGGTGCGCATACCCATCGAGGTCCGGGAAGAGAGCGTGGTAGCCGGCTGGCTCCACCGGGACGTGGCTGAGTTCGCACAAGTCCGCGGCGGTGAGCACGAGTCTGACACCGGGACAGGCCCTTGCAGCCTGGATGTCTATCGAGCTGATTCGAGCGTGCGCGACGGTGGAACGCACTACGCGCAGCCACAACTGCCCCGCCAAGTCTACGTCGTCGACGAAACGCCCCGTCCCGAGGAGCAGTCTGCGGTCCTCCCGACGAAGAACAGACCGACCAAGAGAGCGGCCGTTGTCAGCTGCTGGCAGCGCCGGGTCGCTGTCAAGTGTCACGGGGCAACCTCCTTGAGCACACTGCCAGTGTCCTAGTATGAGGTCGTCGCCCCGCTTCGACTACACCGAACCCGCGAATTTGCAGTCTAGTTCACTTACAAGGGGACATGTCTCTCGAAACGGGGGCTTGCCATACTGAAAGGCGACGATATAGACCGGCGGGAGGGCGCCGCCGTCGGCTAGCGACGGAGATATCATGGCTCAACATTCTCAGGGTGAACAGTACGAAGACGAGATGCTGAACTGGGGTCGGCTCCTGCTCGATGGTCTTCCTTTCGCTGACGTCCTCGGGGCACGTGACCGCGGGGAGCACGTCAGCTGGTTCGACTATTGGATGTCGGTCGCGGAAAGGTACGAGCATCAGGCTGAACAAGCCCTCGTCGAAGAGCACGAATTGTCCGCTGGAGAGTGGTTCGTGATCGGAGCACTGGCTGCCCAGTATGGACAGTTCCTCTGTTTCGACCAGCGAAGGTCGGTCGGGCAAGCGCGTAAGGTTGAGCTCTACCGGCGGGGCGCTCCCTATTTGAACCCCCCAGCTGAGCGGGTGGACGTACCCTTCGAGGGTGTGACCATTCCGTGCTATCTCCGCCTCCCCAGGGCAACTAGCAACTCTGCTCCATGTGCGATCCTCCTCGGAGGACTCGAGAGCACCAAGGAGGAGAGCTACGCGTTTGAGAACCTCGTCCTTGCCCGAGGCGTAGCCACGTTCACCTTCGACGGTCCAGGCCAGGGCGAACTCCTTGCCGATGTGCGCCTCAGCGGTGACTTCGAGCGGTACACAACACGGGTCATTGACTATCTTGAGAAGCGCGACGAAATCGATCCGAGCCGGCTCGGTGTCCTCGGAAGGAGTCTCGGGGCAAACTACGCGCTTCGCTCAGCCGCTCTGGATCACCGGTTGGTCGCCTGCGTCGCGTGGGGGCTTGGGATCCATATGGATAACTGGGACACCGAACCCCCCGCGACCAAGGAGAGCTGGCGCTACGTGAGCAAGGTCGCCACGCTCGACGAGGCACGGGACTATGTGCGTCAGGTGATCGACGTCCGTCCTGTTCTGGACAAGCTCGGGTGTGCTACCTATGGACTCCATGGCGCACTCGACACTAATCCCATTGAGATGGTCAACGAGTTCCGCTCATTGGCAACGATGGCGCCGCTCACCGTCGTGGTCGAGCCGCACGGCAACCACTGTTGCCACAATCTCGGCCCGATGCCGCGTGTGCGTATGGCTGACTGGCTATCCAATCAGCTTCGCCGGGCCTAGGGAACCTGAGCTGCGCTGTGAAACCTCCTCCGTTCTCTTACGCCATGGTCGACACGCTTGACGAGGCGTGCGACCTTATTCACGACGACTCCGAGGCAAAGATTCTCGCCGGTGGCCAAAGCCTGGTACCACTGCTTTCGATGCGCCTTGCACAACCGACGGTCGTCGTCGATATCCAGCAACTCGACGCGCTCCAGGGCATTGACATGGCGGACCACGATCTCAGGATTGGCGCGATGACCACCCACGCGCGCCTTGAGAAGGCCACAGGAGAAGATAGCTCCATCCCGATGCTCGCCGAGGCCGCCCGCCACATCGCACACCCGCAGATCCGCAACCGCGGCACGGTGGGAGGAAGTCTCGCTCATGCGGATCCCGCCGGCGAGTGGCCAGTGGTGATGCTGGCACTCGACGCGACGGTAGCGGTGCGCTCGGTGCTGGACGCACATACGGTCCCAATAGACGAGTTGTTCGCGGGGCCCTACATGACGACGCTTGCACCCGACGAGATCGTGACAGACGTCTACGTCCCGCTCGTCGAGCGCGCATGGTCCTTTCAGGAGTTGGCGCGCCGCGTGGGTGATTTCGGGCTGTGCTTGGTCGCTGTTGCGCTCGACATCACGGGGCGGATCTCCACGGACGTGAGGATCGCCGTCGGAGGTGCGACGACGGTTGCCTGCCGAGCGAGCGAGGCCGAGTCAGCACTGAACGGCATGGAGTTGTCCGACGTGGCCATAAGTGGAGCAGCTCAAATTGCCGGGCGTAGCTTGCCGCTCACCTCCGACATCCATGGGTCAGCAGAATACCGACGCCAACTGGTGCAAGTCCTCGTCGAGAGAGCCCTTCGTGACGCACGCCAGAAGCAGCGATGACGCGGCGTTGGACGCTCGACGGACAAGTGGAACTCGACATACGCGTCAACGGGCGGCGCCGACGAGCCGTCGTGCCGGTACGGAGGACTCTCGTTGACTTCCTCCGCCACGACCTCTGTCTCACCGGGACGAAGATCGGATGCGAGCACGGCGTCTGTGGCGCCTGTACTGTGCTCCTCGATGGAGAGCCAGTCCAATCTTGCCTTGTGCTCGCCGTGCAGATCGATGACCGAGAGGTCCGCACGATCGAGGGTCTCGCCGATCCGAAGAGCCTGACTCCCCTGCAGCGGAGCTTTCAAGAGCACTACGGGTTACAGTGCGGGTTCTGTACGGCGGGTATCCTCATGTCGGCTACTGCGCTTTTTGAATCTGGCGCCCAATTGGATCGAGCGACGATCGAGGCCACGGTGGCCGGCCACCTTTGCCGCTGCACCGGCTATGCGACCATCGTTGAGGCGATCGAGGCGGTAGCCCGTGAGGAAGTGAAGAAGGCGGCTGGGTGAGCCGACCCCACACTCGGACGCCGACCGTTACATCGAGGAGCATTGGCACCAACGTGCTACGTGCCGAAGACCTTCGTCTCGTGAGCGGGCGCGGTAGGTACCTTGCTGACATCTCGTTCCGAGGCGAGGTGTACGCCGCTTTTGTCCGAAGTCCCGTGCCCCATGCGCGCGTCATCCGTGTCATGACTGCTGTCGCCTCCGCCATCGAAGGCGTGCTCCTCATATGGGTGGGTGAGGACGTCGCCCGCCACTGCGCCGGCATCGTCGGCGAGTTCCCGGTACCTGGCTGTGTCGCCACAACGATACCTCTCATTGCCGCCCGTGAAGTTCGTTATGTCGGTGAGCCGGTCGCGGTTGTCGTGGCCGAGGATCCCTACGTTGCGGAAGATGCCTGCGACCTTGTAGAGGTCGATTACGAGCCTCTCCCCGCAGTGCTCGATCCCGCCGCGGCCCGGGAGGGTGGGCCTCTCGCGAATGAAAACCTCGTCAGCAACGTCGCGCTGAAGGGACACGGCCGCCACGGTGATGTCGAGGAAGCGTTCGCCACAGCCGACTTGGTCATCTCGGCGACCTTCCACACCGGGCGCCTCTCGGCTGCTCCGATGGAGACACGTGGATGCGTTGCCATGTATGACTGGTCCACGGGTTCTATGACCGTCTGGACGCCCACCCAGATGCCGCACTACGTGAAGAGCTGTCTGGTCGAGTACCTTCATCTTGAGGAGCACCTCTGTGAGGTCCTCACCCCGGACACCGGAGGTGGATTTGGACAGAAGGCGCACATCTTTCCCGAGGAACTCGTCGTGCCACTACTCGCCCGAGAGCTCGACCGTACCGTCAAGTGGGTCGAGGACCGGCGTGAGAACCTCCTGACGGCCACACATGCCCACCAGCAGGAGGTGAACATCGCCTACGCTCTCGATGACTCAGCACGAATCCGGGGTATCCGTACCCACGCACTTGGCGACGGAGGTGCCTATCACCAACCGCCCTGGAGTATGGCGGTGGAGCCGTGGTGCGCCGTCGCGATCACTCCGACCGGGATCTACGACATCGGCAGCGCTGAGTACTCGTACGAAGCCGTGTGCACCAACAAGTGTCCGATCGGCGCCTACAGGGGCGTTGGGTACATGGCTGGAACCCTGGCGCGCGAGTGCCTCATCGATGACGTGGCACGAGAACTTGTGATGTCTCCCTTCGAAATCCGCCGGCGGAACGTGGTCACCGACTTCCCCTGGACTAATCCACAGGGTGTCGTCTACGACGAAGGCAGCTGGCTCGACACGATCGATCGCCTGGAGGAGATGGTCGACTACCCCGCCTTCCTTGAGCGACAGCAGCGTTATCGCGCCGAACAACGATTCCTGGGCCTTGGACTGAGCATCTTTGTCGAGAGTACCGGCGAAGGCTCGGCGACCGGCGCAGCTCATGGGATCGTACACGTGTCGCACGACACGGCGACCGTGAAGTTGCTGCCGACGGGTCGGGCGATCGTTACCATCGGGCTCACCACGCAAGGACAGGGTCAAGGGACGACAATTGCACAGATTGCTGCCGACACGCTCGGCATCTCAGTGGATCACGTCCAGGTGGCCACTGCGGAGTCGACGCGCCAGGTGCACGGCAGCGGCACCATAGGAAGCCGCAGCGCCGTCGTGGCTGGCGGTGCCGTACTCCGGGCCGCTGCTGTCATCCGAGAGAAGCTCCGCTCGATTGCAGGCGAGTTCCTCGAAGCCGACCCGCACGACATCGAGCTCGTCGATGGGATGGCATTCGTCGCGGGATCACCCGCGACAGCGATACCTATAGGGCAACTAAGCGCCGCGATCTATCATGACGATTCACGCTGGCCTAACGAGTTCGATCCCAACCTTGAGATCACCGCGGCCTTCGACCCGGCACACCCGGTCTTCTCGAACGGCGGCCATGCCGTCGTGGTCCAGGTGAACGTCGAGACAGGATTCGTGACCCTTGAGAGAGTGTACTCTGTCGAGGATTGCGGAACCGTTGTCAACCCAGCCATTGTCGAGGGTCAGATCCGAGGTGGGGTCCTGCAGGGAATCGGCGCTGCTCTTTACGAGGAGTTCGTCTACGACGGCTCCGGCCAGCCGCTCACCTCAACATTGATGGACTACCTGTTGCCTACTGTCGACGTCGCGCCGCGTTTCGAGATCTCCCATATCGAGACTCCCTCCTCGCATACACCAGGTGGCATCAAGGGTATGGGCGAGTCTGGTCTCATCGCCGCACCAGCCGCCGTCCTCAACGCCGTCAACAACGCCCTTGAGCCTTTCGGTCAGACGCTGCGCAGGCTGCCCCTCACGCCTGAGCGTGTGCTAGCGGCGATGAGTCAAGCGAGAGCTTCGATCTGATGGTGATGCCGGGTTTTCAGAGTTCACGCCCGAGTTTGTGACCCTCGAACGTGGCCTGCTCGATCCCACGCGGTGCGCGTGCGTCGCCGATCAATGCCAGCTGCACCGTGCGCTCCGGCCAGGCGAGGCAGAGTTCCTTGTAGAGCGCGTCATCGGCCACCGGAAATGGAACGATGACGAGTTGGTCGACCTCGCCGATGACGAACTCTCGTCGACCGAAGCCATGGCGAATCGTTACTTCACTACGAGCTCCGGCACAAAACTGGGAGATTGCATGGAAGGTTACCCCAAGATGCGTCAAGTGCTCGTAGGCGACTCGCCAGTTAGAGAACTCTAACGTTTCACCTGGATACGTCGCCGGGGTGACAAAGTCAACGCAAGCACCCTGCTCAGCAGCTGCAAGAGCCACGCCAATGCCCTGCCAATCGCCAACCTCGTCGACGACCACGACATGGCCTCCAAGGTCGGCGCTTCCGTCCAGAACGGACCAGGGGTCGACCTGCGTGATGTCCATGCTCGGCGCGGATACACCTGGCGTTCGCGAGCCGGTAGCGAGCACTACCACGTCCGGGTGCATCTCCTCGAGCAGCTCGACGGAAGCTATCGTGTCGAGGCGAACATCGACTTCTGACCGTCGGCACTGTGCTCCGAGCCACTCGGCGATTTGGTAGAGCTCACTTCGCCCCGGGATCTGTGAAGCAATCCGGATCTGACCGCCGGGCTGTTTGCTCCGCTCGAGCAGGGTAACCATGTGGCCTCGTGCTGCAGCCACCCTCGACGTCTCGAGGCCTGCTGGTCCGGCACCAACCACGACCACACGAAGCCGGTGGGAAGCAGGTGTCAACTCCTCACCCCACGTCTCCTCATGACCCACGACGGGGTTGTGTATGCAGCGAACTGAGCCACCACGGTTGAGGTGGTCCACACAGTTCATCGCCCCCACACACGGGCGAACCTCGGCAACCTCTCCGCGAGCCACCTTGGCGGGAAACTGCGGATCGGCAATGAGCGCCCGTGCCATGGCGACAGCGTCGCAGCTCCCATTGGACAACAACTCCTCCGCCACTTGCGGGTGGTTGATCCGGCCAACAAGGAACACGGGCACCGAGACAACGTGCTTCATGCCTCTGCCGTATTTCGCCCATACTCCGGGCGGGAAAGTCATGTTCGGCACATTCCTCGTCGCATTCATAGCGTCGCTGTAATGGCCCATTGTGACGGAGATGTAATCGAGCATCTTCCAGGAGTCGATCAGTCCCGCGATCTCGAGCATGTCGAGATGATCAGGCTCACCAGCGTCCAAGCCAGCAGCAGTGATCCGCGCCCCGACCACCAACTTATGGCCTACCACTCCCCGCACGGCATGCAGGATCTCGTGCGCCAGCCGGAGCCGATTGTCCAGCGACCCTCCCCACTCGTCGGTTCGGTGGTTCGTCTTCGGCGACATGAATTGCTCAACAAGGTTGCCGTGTGCGAAGTGTAATACGACACCTGAGAGCTCGCCAAGCTGGCATCGGCGCGCCGCTGAAGCGAAGGCTGCAATAATCGATTTAATGGTTACCGTGTCGATCTCGTGTGGGACGCGCCAGGTACGACCGAAGGGCCGAAATGGTATGGAGGACGGCGCGAGATATATTTCGGATCCTGTTCCGGTGTACTCGCTCTGGCGGCCCGGATGCCACAGCTCAGCGAAGTAATGGGCCCCGTACCCGCCGACATCCCGGGCAACAGCCTGATACTGTTCGATTATCGAGTCATCAGCGTTCCAAAGGTCAAGATATTCCGGCGTCACACAGGTAGCCTGTGAGATAAGGAGTGCTGCGCCCCCTCTCGCTCGTTCGCGATGGTAGGCGAGCAAGCGGGAGGTGAAGCCTCCCTTTGCGGCAAAGCCGGTTTGGTGGGCCGAGTTGACGATCCGATTCTTGAGCTCGATATTGCCCACCCGGAGAGGGGAGAACAGGTGAGGGAACGATCCAATCTCTCCGATTTTGTCCGCCACGGTTGCTCAGCCGTCCTCTCGGGGTACAATGGTTTCCTGACGGAAGTCCGCCGCGTCGAGCAGGCGATGGAGGCGAAGTGAGATGGCTAACTCGTCGCGCCGTGATGCGATAGTCGTATCGAGCCACTCCTCGATAGAGCGCAACCTGTAGGAGACGGTCCGCTCGTGGATATGGAGCCGATGACTGGTGGAGACGGCGTTCTGGTCACTCGCAAAATAGGCCTCCAAGGTCGTCCGCAGGATCCG
>JBOGFX010000085.1:0-2748 GCA_050743805.1 Acidimicrobiales bacterium | reverse complement strand
GTGCCGTAGTTGCCGATGTGGGGGTAGGTGAACGCGATCACCTGGCCCGCATAGGACGGATCGGTCACCACCTCTTGGTATCCGCTCATGGCGGTGTTGAAGACCAGCTCTCCAGAAGCGACCTCCATCTCCTCGAGCGCGCCCGCCGCCTCCCCCTCGAAGGTCGTGCCGTCCGCCAGCACCAAGAAGGCCTCACGGCGGCGCGTCAGCATTGGAGCTCCCCGTCGATCACGACCGCTACCCCGCGGAGCACGGTGTGGCGCACCCGGCCGGTGAGCTTCTTGGAACCGAACGGGGTGTTGGCGCTGCGGCTCGCGCTGGTCATGGCAGGGATCCACGTCGCGGTGGGGTCGAACACGCACAGGTTGGCGGCCGAACCCACAACGAGCGGACCACCATGGGCCACGGCCAATGCCCGGTACGCAGGCGAGATACGTGCGATGGCCGCGGGCGCCATCGACAAGCGGGCCATGACCGCCCATGGGGCCATTTCCGCGGCCATCGCCGACACGCTGAGGCTTAGGGCCGTCTCGAGGCCGATCATCCCAGGTGCCGCCCGGTCGAGGGGCAGGTCCTTGGCCTCTGGCGGATGGGGGGCGTGGTCTGTCGCTATGCAGTCGATGACCCCTTCGGTCAACCAGGTCCTCAGCGCATCGCGGTCCCCGGGGCTGCGTAGAGGAGGGCTGACCTTGAACAGAGGGTCGAACTCGCACAGCTGCGCGTCGGTCAGGTTGAGATGGTGCGGCGTGACCTCGGCGCTCACCTCCAAGCCGTCTGCCTTGGCCCGTCTCAACAGCTCAACGGATCCCGCGCTCGACAGATGCAAGAAGTGCATTGGGGACCCGGTCTCTCGCACCAGGGCAAGGTCCCTGGCGAGCATCACCTCCTCGGCCGAGGACGGGATGCCCTCCAAGCCGAGCGAGCTCGAGTGCTCTCCTTCATGCATGACGCCGTGACCCGCGAGCGAGGCGTCCTCTAGGTGCTGGGCGAGCGTCACCGGCAGGTCTCGGGCGTACAGCAGCGCGCGGCGCATGAGCGCACCGTCTTGGACCCCGCTTCCGTCGTCGGTGAACAGGGTGATCCCCAAAGCTGCCAGCTCTCGGAGCGGCGCAAGCCGCTCCCCCGCGCGTCCCTCGGTGATCGCGCCGGCGACCAGCACCTCGCAGGGCTGGCCACGCCCAAGGCTGATCACCTCGGCGGCGACCGCTGCGCAGTCGATCGGCGGATCGGTGTTGGGCATGGCGACCACGGCGGTGAAGCCTCCCAAGGCCGCGGCCCGCGCTCCGCTCGAGACGGTCTCGGACTCCTCTGCGCCAGGCTCGCGCAGGTGGGCGTGCAGGTCGACCAGCCCAGGACCGACGAGGCACCCTCTGGCATCGAGCACCAACGCGCCCTTCGGGGCCACGACAGACTCGTCCAGCCCGCTCAGCACCCCGCCCTCCACGAGCAGCTCTGCTGCGACCGGCCCGCCGGCACCAAGCACCCTTGCCCCCCTGATCACGAGGGGGCGATCCCGTTCAACCACGGCGCCCCTCGAGCTCGGGGCCTGGCTCGCTCGGGGCGAGCAACAAGAAGAGCACGGCCATCCGCAGCGCTACTCCGTTGGTCACCTGCCGGCTGACCACGACCGACGGCAGGTCCGCCACGTCGGAGGCGACCTCCACCCCGCGCATGACCGGTCCGGGGTGGGTGACGATCGCCCCGGGGCTGAGCAACGACACCCGGTCCGACGTAAGACCCCAGCCCGCCGTGTACTCGCGAAGCGAGGGGACGAAGGACCCCGACCCCCGCTCGCCTTGGAGCCTCAGCAGGCTGACCACCTGGGCTCCGGGCAGAGCCTGATCGAGCCGGGAGGTGAAGGTCACCCCCCAGCCGTCCAAGCTCGGGGGCATGAGACTTCTCGGGCCGCACAGGGTGACATCGGCGCCGAGCGCCCGGTAGGCGAGGACCGACGAGCGGGCGACACGGCTGTGGCGGACGTCTCCCACGATCAGGACCCGCAGTCCTTGGAACCAAGAGGTGCCCGAGCCTCGAGGCTCCGAGCCCGCGGCCTCGGCGAGCACCTGGCGAACCGTGAAGCAATCGACGAGCGCCTGGGTGGGATGCTCGTGGGCCCCGTCGCCGGCGTTCACAACGTGGGCGCGCCGTACCCAGCGCGAGATCTGCTGGGGGGTGCCCGAGGAGGAGTGACGCAGCACGATCGCGTCTATTCCCATGGCCTCGACCGTCTCGACGGTGTCGCGCAAGGACTCGCCCTTTTTCACCGAGGAGGTGCCCACCGCCAGGGAGAGCACGTCTGCGGACAGGCGCTTGGCGGCGGTCTCGAAGGAGAGCCTCGTCCTCGTGGACTCCTCGAAGAACAACGTCGCCACGACCTTGCCTCGAAGAGTGGGGACCTTTGGCATCGATCGCCGCTCCACCTCAGCAAAGGCCTCGGCGACCTCGAGCACCTGAGCGATGCCCTGAGCCCCCAGGTCGGCGACCGACAGCAGATGTGGCCCGATGGTCTTTCGTTCCACATCGAGCTCGCCGGCGCTGATGGCGCTCACTTGGCCACCAGGGTCCCGATGGAAACCCCATCGTCGCTCACGTCCACCATCTCGTCACGCCTGGTGGGCAGGTTCTTGCCGACGTAGTCGGGGCGTATGGGCAGCTCGCGGTGGCCGCGGTCGACCATCACGGCCAGCTGCACCGCCTTGGCCCTGCCGAAGTCCCCCAGGGCGTTGAGAGCCGCGCGGACCGTCCGGC